>JBKPHT010000181.1:0-29502 GCA_046730015.1 Actinomycetota bacterium | reverse complement strand
GCCCCAGCCCGCGGCGATCGCCACCGGGCCCGCGGAACCGCAGGCCGAGGCGCCGACCGCGCCCGAGGTGGCGGCACCTGCCGAGGCGTAGACCGCGCCAGAGGTGGCGGCGCCTTCCGAGGCGCCGACCGCGCCCGAGGTGGCGGCGCCTTCCGAGGCGCCGACCGCGCCCGAGGTACCGGCACCTGCCGAGGCGTCGACCGCGCCCGAGGCGCCTGCGGCGCCAGAGGCCGCGGCACCGGCCGAGCCGCAAACGACCGAGGCATCCGCCGCGCCACATGACGCCGCGCGGGCCGAGACCACCGAGACACCGGCCAAGGACTCCGCCGGCTCGGGGCGGCCCGAGGCCGCCAACGGCGGGCTCACCAACGGCGGGGCCGACCCGTCGACCGGTGACACGGCGCCCGCCGACGAGCACGCCGTCTCCTGACCCGGCGGCTCCCGTCACCGGCGGGCCGAACGGCGAGGCGATAGGGGTCGCCCATCGGTTCCGGAGGCGATAGGGGTCGGCCCCCGACCGCTATCGCCTCGCGAACCGCCGAACGACCGCTATCGCCTCAGGAAGCATCCAGCGCACGCGCAGGGGATCAGCGGTCGCGCGGGGCCATGACCGATTCGACGCCGCCGCGGCCCCGGTAGCGGCCGGTGGAGACGTCCTCGTCCCACCTCGCCCCGCAGGCCTGGCACGTGCACGAGTCGACCCGCAGCGAGCCGATGAACAGGCGGTCGACCTCGTATGCCCCGCAGAAGTGACACTGCAAGTGCCCGGTCGAGTCGTCCATCTGAAGCTTCGTCGTTCCCTTGTCGAATCCCTGTCCGTGCCCCATGCCCAAACCACTCACACCTGGTTCGACCGGGCCACCATAGCCAAGGTTTCGTCCGATCTTGCGCCCGCCGCCGGCGCCGCGGGGTGATGCCACGATGATGCCGGGCCACCCCGGACCACTAGGGTGCCGGCATGTCCGTCGACTTCGAGCAACGGGGACCGCTTGCGGTCGTCAAGATCAACCGTCCCGAGGCCCGCAACGCCGTGAACCCGGCGGTCGCCAAGGGCATCGAGGAGGCGATCGACCGCATCGAGGGCGCCGACGACATCTGGGTCGGCATCCTCACCGGCGAGCCGCCCGTCTTCTGCGCCGGGGCCGACCTCAAGGAGATCAACGCCGGCAACGCCGCCCGCCTGGCCACCGAGCGGGGCGGCTTCGGCGGCGTGGTCCAGCGGGAGCGGGTCAAGCCGCTCATCGCCGCGGTCGACGGGCCGGCGCTGGCCGGCGGCACCGAGATCGTGCTGGCCTGCGACCTGGTGGTGGCGTCGACGACCGCCACGTTCGGCATCCCCGAGGTGAAGCGGTCGCTGGTGGCGGGGGCAGGCGGCCTGTTCCGGCTGGGGCGCAAGATCCCGCTGAACATCGCCATGGAGCTGGCGCTGACCGGCGACCCCATCTCGGCCGAGCTGGCCCACCACCACGGGCTCGTCAACCGGCTGTGCGAGCCGGGCGAGGCCCTCGCCACTGCCACGGCGCTGGCCGAGCAGATCCTGGCCAACGCGCCGGTCGCGGTGCGGGAGACCCGCCGGATCGTGATCGAGGCCACCAACGCGCCCGACGAGGTCGGCTGGAAGATGTCGCTCGAGGGCATGGCCGCCGCGATGTCGAGCGCCGACTTCGGCGAGGGCCTCACCGCGTTCATCGAGAAACGGCCGCCACGCTGGACCGGCCGCTGACGGGACCCCCGCGCGGGCGTGGCTGACGGATTCGGCCTAGCCTGCCGGCATGTCGATGGTGCCAACCCGCTGGGAATACCGGACCTACTCGGTTTTCATGCACGCGGCCGACGGCTCCTGGCTGGCCGGCCTCAACAAGCTCGGTGACGACGGATGGGAGGTGTGCGACGACGTCACCCTGTTCGCCCAGGGCGGCGCCGCCGAGAGCCCCACCATCCTGCTCAAGCGCCCGAAGCGCTGATCCCCCCCGCACCGGCCCCCGGTCCGCCCGGGCCGGGGACGACGCCGTGGGTCAGCAGGAAGTCGGCCAGCCCCGGCACCAGCGGGTAGCCGGCCACCACCTCCCCCACCGGCACCCAGGCCAGCGCCTCCGCGTCGTCGGCCGCCACCGCCGCCTCCGGCGGGTCGAGCAGCTCCACCCGGAACGACAGGATGACGTAGTGGGTGCCGGGGCCGATCCGCTCGGTCCAACCGACGAACGGGCCGCACCGCGACCGGAGCCCGGTCTCCTCGGCCAGCTCACGCACCGCCGCGTCGCCGACCCGCTCCCCCGCCTCGACGTGCCCGCCGGGCAGCGCCCACGCCCCGCCCGATGACGCCCGCGGGGGCCGGCGGACCAGCAGCAGCCGCCCGTCGTCGGTCGCCACCGCGCTGGCGGCGAGACGGGGCCCGCGGAGGTCCGCCCGGGGCGGCACCGTCAGTCCAGCGGCCGGTGGACGACGATGGCCCGGGCCACGAGGCCGAACGACTCGAAGAAGTTCTTGGTCGACCGGTCGCCGGGCAGTGCCAGGCTGTCGACCCCGAAGCACCCCTCGGCCCGACACCAGTCGAGCAGGTGGTTCATCAGCGCCTCACCCAGCCCCACCGACCGGGCGCCGGGCTCGACGAAGAGGTCGTCGATCACCCCGAGCCGCCCGCCGTCGGTCAGGCGCTCCTGGCGGACGACGCCGTAGCCGACGACCGAGTCGTCGAGGGTGCCGACCGCCACCTCGTGGTCGCGCGCCGCCAGCAGCACGGCGAACGCCTCCCGGAGCTCGCCCTGGCGGCGCTCCCGGCGCCACCACACCCCGCCGCCCTTCTGTCCGTGCTTCTCGTCCGCGGCGGCCGCGGCGAGGGCCACGACGGCGTCGAGGTCGGCCATGCCCGCCGACCGGGCGGACTCGTGGGGCACGGTCGACGCAGTCACCCCTGGAGCTGGCCGACCTTGTTGAGGATGGTCTTTCGGCCCCGGTGGGCGACCTCGTAGGCGCGGACCACCTCGAGCTCCTCGCCGCTCAGCCCCTCGAGCCGGGTGACCACCTGCGACGCCGACAGGCTGTCGTAGTCGGGGATGGCCAGTTCGGCGGTGGCGGCGGGTGCGGCCGGGCTTTCGCCGTTGCGCTGCACGGCGTCGGCGCCGGTCTGCGGCGAGGGCCCCGGGGCTGCGGCCCCGGCCCGGTCGTCGGGGACCAGGCCGAACAGCTTGAGCCAGCCGCTGGCCTGCTCCTCCAGCCCGCCGACCCGGCGGCGCAGCTCGGCCTCGCCGTGGCGGACGGCGAACTGCCCGAACAGCCGGGCGTTGTTGGCGTGGATCCGTCCCTTCTCGGCCAGCTTGGGCAGCAGCGTCGGCGCCTCGAAGAAGAGGCCGATCGGCGCGTAGACCAGCAGGTCGGCGGCCTGGTCGACGAGGTGGTCGAGCGGGGTCTTGTCATCGTCGGCGGTCACGGCGAGATCCTCTCAGACGCAGTCGACGCAGAGCATCAGGTCTTCGTCGGCGAGTTGGCGGCGGTGCTTGACCAGGAAGCACGACTGGCACACGAACTCGTCGGCCTTCTTGGGCTGGATGCGGCCGGTCCCGTCCCCCCGGTCGTCCGGCTCGGCCTGCTCCTCCTCGTCCTCGTCCTCGTCCTCGGGCTGCGCCGCGATGCGGTCCTTGAGGATGGCGTCGAGGTCGGCCTCGACGTCGTCGGGGTCGACGTCGTCGTCTTCCTCCTCGTCCTCGTCGTCCTCGCCTGCCTTCTTGGTCTTGGGCGCGGCTTTCACCGGGGCGGGCTCGGCGACCTCGTCCTCCTCGACCTCCTCGTCCTCGAACTCCTCGAACTCGTCGTCGGACTCGGCCTCCTCGACGAGGTCCTCGTCCAGCTCCTCGGGCTCGTCGCTGAAATCCTCGTCGATGCTCTCGTCCTCGAATTCTTCGTCGGAGATGTCGTCGTCAGCCATCGGGTCCCTTCGCGGGTGGGCCTTGCGCGGCCGGATCATAGACACGAGGCCTACCCGGAGGAGACTCGGGGCCGGGCGGGTCTCGAATCCCCTCGCGGACCGCACCGCGCGGTCGCTCACTCGGGGTTGTGAGGCGGGTCAGGGTAGCGAGGCGGGGGCGGTCTCGCGTTGTGACACGGATCACATCAGCGGGACAGCCGGCGCTGCTCCGCCCGCCGCTCGGCCACCAGCCGCTCGAGGGCCGGCTCGGGCGCGTGGTCGGCGAACCGCATGGCCTCGGCCACCGCCCGGTGGCCGGCCTTCTCGGCGATCAGCCGGTGCATCTCCTGGGCCACGACCCGGTAGGCCGGGTGGCCCTGTGGCGCCGACCGCAGCTCGACCAGGTGCATGGCCTCCCGCGCGTTCATCTGCATCACGAACCGCACCCGGTAGGCCAGCGCCACCGCGTACGGCGCCTGGGGCGGGAACCGCTCCGCCAGTGCGTCGTGCAGCGCGGCCGACCGCTCCATCGTCTCGTCGAACGTGGCGCCGAGGCCGGCGTCGACCACCGCGTCGGGGCGCGTGTAGCCGTGGCGGGGGGCCAGCGCCTGCCACTCGACGGTGAGCATCCGGTGGCGCTGCAGGTCGCGGAAGGCGCCGTAGTCGGCGAGGACGTCGAACCGGTAGGCCGGACGCTCGAAGGCCCGGCCGGGCCGGTGCCGACGGTTGGTCCGGTCGCCGACGTAGGCCCGGACGACGGCCAGCCGCTCGTCGACCGTCATGCCCCGCACCCGGGACTCGATCTCGGCCTCGGGCCGGTCGGTGTAGGGGTACAGCATGGCCGCCACCATTCGCACCTCGGCGTCGGGGTCGAACTCGACCAGCTCGACCCGGGGGCCGCCGGTGTCGGGGGCCGCCTCGGGGAACAGGCGGGCGGCGACGTCCTCCATCGCCGTCCGGGTCGTGGCCAGGTAGGTGCTGGCCGCCACGCCCCGGTCGGTGAGGTCGACCCGCTTCAGGAAGCTGGGGATGACCTTCCGCAGCTCGGTCAGCATCAGGTCGGCGTAGCTGCGGGCCTCGGGCAGCGGGTGGGCCCGCATCCGCAGCAGCAGCGCCTCGTAGGCCTGCCCGGTCCCGTAGATCCCGACGTTGGACAGCGACGCCGCCGGGAGCGCCCCGCGGACGGTGTCGAGCGCCTTGGCCTTGAGCGCCTGGCGGTGGACGAAGTCGCTGTCGCCCGGCTGCCGGGGGAAGCGATCGCGGAACCAGTCGTGCATCACCGCCGCCATGTCGGCGTAGGTGTCGAACATGCGGTCGAGGTCGCCGACGTAGCGGAGGCCGAGCGGGCTGCCGAGCACCTCGGGGTCGCGGTGGTAGCGGTAGCGCCCGCCCAGCCGGGTGTCGTAGGCGATGTAGCGGGTCGACTGCTCGAGGTACGACATCAGCCGCCCCCACTCGAGCACCTTGGTGAGCAGGTTCGACGCCTGCTCGCAGGCCAGGTGGACGCCGCCCAGCTGGGCCACCGAGTCGTCGCCGTACTCGACGAACACCCGGTCGTACAGCTCCTCGGCCCGCTGCAGGCCGACCGTGGCGTCGACGGTCGCGTCGCCGGTGATGTCGAGGTCGCCGACGAACTCGTCGAGGAACAGCCGGCGCAGGCTCTTGGCCGAGCGCGAGTAGCGGGCGAACAGGGCGCCCTTCACGACCTCGGGCAGGTTGACCAGGGCGAACACCGGGGCGTCGAGGTTCGTGAAGTACCGCCGCAGCACGTCGGCCTCGGCCGGCGTGAAGTCCTCGCTCACGTAGACCGTCATAGGGAGCACGATCGTACGTCGGGGTCCCCCGTCGCCCGGGGATCCCGGCGAGGGCCGCTCACGGCCGGGGTGGCCGCCCCGCCAGCACCGCGGCCAGCTCGTCGCGCGCCCGGTCGACGAGGCTACCGTCCATCCACAGGTCGGCCATCGTGAAGGCCAGCGCCTTGGCCCCGTCGACGACCGCCCGGTCGCCCTCGGGCCCACCCGCGAAGCCGGCGAACGCCGGCGTGTGGATGGGCACGCCCGGCGGAGCCACCTGGATCATCGGATGGATCGACGGCACCTCGTACGACACGTTCCCCATGTCGGTGCTGCCCACCACCCGGGCCGACGGGGACGGCGACCGGACGATGCGGCCGAGGGCCCGGGCGTTGGCCTCGTACCGCTCGACGATGGCCTGGCTGTCGATCATGTCGGCGTAGACGGGCTCGATCCAGGTCACCTCCATCTCGCAGCCGGCGGCGTCGGCCCCCGCCTGCAGGCAGGCCAGGAACCGCTCGCGGAGCACGTCGAGGCCGGCGACGGTCGGCGACCGGACGATCCACTCGGCGCGGGCCAGGGCCGGGACGATGTTGGGACGGTCGCCGCCCTCGGTGATGATGCCGTGCACCCGCTCGCCGGGCTCGATGTGCTGGCGCAGCGCGGCGACGTTGACGTAGCCGAGTACCGCGGCGTCGAGGGCGTTGCGGCCCCGGTGCGGCGCCGCCGCGGCGTGGGCCGCCTCGCCCCGGTAGGTCACGTGCCCTTGGTGGAGGGCGACGACGTCCATCGCCGTCAGGTCGGCGTCGGCGGGGTGGACCATCAGCGCGGCGTCCACCCCGGCGAACGTGCCCCCGTCGATGAGCCGGACCTTGCCCCCGCCGCCCTCCTCCGCCGGGCTGCCCACCACGAGCACCCGGCCGCCCAGGTCGCTCGCCAGCGCCGCCGCCGCCAGCCCCGCGCCGAGCCCGGCGGCGGCGATGACGTTGTGGCCGCAGGCGTGGCCGATGCCCGGCAGGGCGTCGTACTCGCAGACCACCGCGACGCGCGGCCCCGACTCGCCGGCCTCGGCCTCGAACGCCGTCTCGACCCCGCGGGCCGACCGGGTGACGGCCAGCCCCTCGCCCTCCAGGACGCCGGTCAGCAGGTCGTGGGCGTAGCGCTCCTCGTAGTTGGTCTCGGGATGGGCGTGGATCCGGCGGGACACGTCGACCAGCAGGTCGGCCCGCCGGTCGACCTCGGCGGCGAGCCGGGACTTGGCCTCGGACAGGGGGGTCACGTCCATTCGGGCCACGCTAACGGGGTCAGCCGACCGGCATCCCCTCGTTCCACATGGCCTCTGCCTCCGCCGCGACGCGGGCGAGCTCCGCGTCGAGGTCGAATGGCTGGAGGGAGGCGAGGGCGGCGGCAAGCTCGGCGTCGCCGAGCGAGGTGTCGACCTCCACGACGGTCTCCCCGACGAGCACCTGGACCAGGCCGATGTCGACGTGGCGCACCAGCAGGTCGCCGTAGGCGCCCGGGGCGAAGGGCGTGTCGTCCTCGGTCTCGGCACAGGCCCGCGTCGTGAGCGACAGGTCGAGGTAGTCCTCCCCGAGGTCGAGCTGGTCGGGCGCGAGGGCGGGCCCGAGCCAGACGTCGAGCCGCGGGCACGTGCCGGCGCCCCACTCGTCGGCGTCCTCGGCGCCGTAGGCGTCGATGCCGACGATGACCCACCCCTCGGGCAGCGCGGTCGGGGCCAGCGGGGTGACGCCCACCCGGGCCTCGGCCAGAGCCTCCTCGTCGAGCCACGGGGTCTCGTCGATCTCGCCGTCCGGGACGCCGATGTCGATCGCCGCCCCCCAGTCGCTGAACCGCACCTCGCTGCGGTGGGTGGCCGTCGCGCCCTCGACGGTCACGCGGAGCACCGTCGGGCGGCGGTCGGCGTCGAGCACCAGCTCGACCCGGCCGGGCGGCAGGGTCAGGCCGACCCGCTCGGCCGCCTCGGGGGGCAGCGACCGGGTCGCGTGGAGCGTCAGGCCACCCGCGACCTCGGCCACCACCTCGGCGTCCTCGAACGAGCCGAACGCCGCCCCGAACCCGCCGGGGGTGAGCGACACGGCGGCATCGCCCTGGCTTCCGTAGCCGCCCAGGTACAGGCCGCCGAGCACGGGGACCAGCATTTCCTCCGCGAAGCTGGCGTCGTCCCCGGTCAGGGGCTCGTTCTCGGTCGGCGGCTCGCCGGACTCGTCGAGCTCGATCTCGCCCATGTCGTCCATGGGAGCCGCCATCCAGACGAGCTGGTCGACGAGGTCCTCGTCGGACGGCGGCGGCGTCGTCGGGAACACCACCCACGGCTCGGCCGCCAGCGCCCCGGTGTCGTCGGCGAAGCGCGAGTAGACCCTCCCGCCGACGCCGACGCTCTCGTCGGCCCAGTCGCCGGAGTCGGACACGATCCGCCAGTCGTCCCCGCTGACCTCGCCCTCGGCGACCGTCCGGGTCGTCGTGTCGCTGCCGGGGCCGCCGGCCTCGCCGGTGGTGACCCGGTCCTCCGTCGTGAGGGACATCCGGTAGCTGCCCGCGGCCTCCAGCGCCTCCGCCGCGTCCGCCAGCGCCTCGTCGGGGTCCGCGCCACCCCCGCCCCGGGTGGCCAGGACACCGGCCACGACGGCCACCCCCACCACGCCGGCCAGCACCGCCAGCAGCGGGCCCCGACGCGGCCGCGCCTGGGCCTGTCCAACCGTCTCCATCGTTCGTGCCCCTTCCGCCGGCGGCATCGTCTCATACCAGGTGGCGGAGGACCACCTTGCCCAGCTGCCGCCCGTCCCGCAGCCGGTCGAGCGCGGCGGGGTACTCGGAGCGGTCGAGCACCTCGTCGACCTGCACCGCCAGCCCCTGGCCGACCAGCCGGGTGACGTGCGCGAACTCGGGGTACGAGCCCATGGTCGAGCCGATGATCTCGATCTGCTTGAAGAACAGCCGGGGCAGGTCGAGCTCGACCCTCGAGCCCGACGTGCCGCCGCAGACCACCAGCCGGCCGCCCGGGCGGAGCGCCCGGACCGAGCGGTCCCAGGTGGCGGGGCCGACGCTCTCGACCGCGACGTCGACCTGCACGGGCCAGTCAGCCTCCGAGTCGAAGGCGTCGGCTGCGCCGAGGGTCACCGCCCGGCGCCGCTTGTCCTCGTCCCGGGACGTGGCGTACACCACCGCTCCGAGCCGCAGGGCCAGCCCGAGCGCCGCCGCGCTCACCCCGCCGCCGATGCCGACGACGAGCACCGACTCGCCCGCGGTCAGCCGGGCCCGGCGGAGCATCCGCCAGGCGGTGAGGGTGGCGAGCGGGTACGCCGCGCATTCCTCCCACGACCGGCCCGCGGGCCGGGGCACGACGTTGCGAGCCGGCACGGTGACCAGGTCGGCGTGGCCGCCCCAGCGGTGCTCCCCGACGATCTTGAACCCGGCGCCCAGCGGCGAGTCGATCCCGTGGGCGACCACCGCCTCGACCGGCGCCACTGCGGGGTTGACCACGACCTCGTCGCCCACGGCGACCCCGCGCACCGCCGGCCCTACCGACTCCACCACCCCGGCCACGTCGCACCCCGGCACGTGGGGCAGCGGCGGCCGGGGGAGCCCCCGGGTCACCCACAGGTCCATGTGGTTGAGGGCCGACGCCACCGGGCGGACCCGGACGTCGTCCGGCCCCACCGGCGGGTCGTCGACCTCGCCCTCCCGGTAGCTGCCGGGCGACTCGTCCAGGATCCAGGCGCGCATCCGGCGAGGCTAAGGCGGCCCGCTCATCGTTCGCTCGTCGCGCCCGCTCACACGACGCACACGAGCGCGTCGGGCTCGACCCGGACCGACAGGCGCCGGAACTCCCCCATCCGCTCGCCGTCGAGCCACACCGGGGTGGGCCGGTCGAGCTCGAACTGGGCCGCCGCCCGGCGGCTGGTGGCGATGGCCGGATGGGGCAGGTGCCCGCCGGCGGGCAGGCGGCGCCTGGCCTTCAGCCGGTCGGCCGGCGACATCGAGGCGGCCACGTCGAACAGGTCGAGGACGCCGTCGTTGGGATGGGCCCGGGGGGCGACGTCCCAGCCGCCGAGGAACTCGGCGTTCATGGCCGCCACGATCCGGCCCCACCACCACGACCGCCGCACCACCAGGTGGGCGACGAACCAGTGCTGGCGCCCGTCGAGCAGCACCGAGCCGAGATCGACGGGCAGCACGGCGGCGTCCGGGCCGTCGAGCCGGTCCCGGTCGCCCCGCCCGCCCAGGGTCCGGCACAGGTCGCCGCCCAGCAGGCCGAGCGGAGGCACCGGGTCACCGGCCCGCCGGGCGGCCTCGACGACCCGGCGGGCCTCCGCGTCGCTCGCCACCACGACCCCGCCGGGCGGCAGGCAGCCCGCGCTCCCCCACGTCTCGCCGCGCCGGACCGTCACGGCACGTCGCGGGGAACCCGCCCGTCGCCGCCGTCGCCGTCGCCGGGCTCGCCCACCACCTCGTCGAGCGTCGACGAGATCGACACGACGCCCCGGTGCAGGGCGTCGGCCGCCTGGCGGGCCGCCCGGGCGGTGGCGGGGTCGGGGGCCACGTCGCCCACCTGGCGGACGAGATCGATCAGGGTCTTCACGTTGCGGACGAAGTCGCCTCCCGACAGCTCCTCGTCGCCCAGCACCTCGCCCAGCGGCTCGCCCGCGGCCCACGCGTGGGCGAGGGCGGCGAAGCCGGCGTCGGGCGCCCGGGTGAGGGGCAGGCCCGCGGCCTCCTCGTCGCGGCGCAGGTCCTCGGCCATCCGCTCCAGGTCGTTCCACCGCAGGCGGACGTGGCGGGACGGGAACCACGGCGGCGGGGGCGTGCCCGGCCCGCGGTGCTCGTAGGTGAAGCACGACACCAGCGCGGCCAGCGACGACGGATCGAGCCCGTCGAGCAACCCGCTGCACATGGCCTCCGCCACCAACAGGTCCGACTCGTGGTAGGTCCGGGCCAGCACCTCGCCCCGCTCGGTCAGCGCCCAGCCGTCGAGGTAGCCCCAGGCCTCCAGCAGCCGCAGCACCCGGTCGAACCGGCGGGCGAGCGACTCGGTCCGCGAGCGGACCTCGCGGCGCATGTCGTCGAGCTCACGGCGGACCCGCTCCCACTGGGCCCGGGCTCGGACGTGGCGGTCGCGGTCCGGGCAGTCGTGCACTGGGTGGGCGGCCAGCGCGGCCTGCTCGGCCGCGCCCGGCGGCAGGCCGATCGCGGGGCCGTCCACGGCGTCGGTGCCACGGTCGCGCCGGCGGGTCAGGCGAGCCCGCCGCAGGCCCTCGGCCACCCGGTGCTGGAACGCCCGGTTGTTGGGCTGGTACGGCCGGGGCAGGTCGAGCCGGCCGAGGCGCTCGGGCGTCCCGACCATCTCCTCGACGCCGATGGTGACCGGCTCGCCCTCGGTGTCGATGCCCTTGAGCCGGACCGTCCCGCCCTTGCGGTACGCCACCGACAGCACGGCCAGCCGCCGGCCGGACACCTCGACCACGTCGCCCGGCACGAGGCGGGACAGCGCGTACTCGACCGCGCCGCGCACCGCCGGGCTCGGGGTGGACGCCTCGCGGGCGACCCGGGCCAGGTCGCGGTACTCGCCGACGTCGCCCAGCTCGCAGCTCGCCTCCTCTGCCAGCCGGGCCAGGCGCTCCTGCTGGCGTTCGATGCGGGCCTCGGACCGGACCAGCCCCCGGTCGGCCTGGAACTGGCCGAAGCTCAGGTTGAGCAGGTGGTGGGCCTCGGGCGGCTCGTACCGGCGGACCAGGTTGGCGGCCATGTTGTACGTGGGCCGGAACGCCGACCGGAGCCCGTAGGTACGGCTGGATGCCAGCGACGCCACCTGATCGAACGGTACGAACGGCGACCACAGGACGATCGCGTAGCCGAGGTCGTCGATGCCCCGCCGGCCGGCCCGCCCCGTGAGCTGGGTGTACTCCCCCGGCGTGAGGAAGGCCCGGGCCTCCCCGGTGAACTTGGTGAGCCGTTCGATCACGACCGACCGGGCCGGCATGTTCACCCCCAGGGCCAGGGTCTCGGTAGCGAACACGGCCTTGACCAGGCCCTCCACGAAGCAGGCCTCGACCGCCTCCTTGAACGGGGGCACCATGCCGGCATGGTGGGCGGCCAGGCCCATCTCCAGCGCCGCCAGCCACCGGTCGTAGCCGAGCACGTCGAGGTCGTCGTCGATGAGGGCGGCCGTCCGCTCGTCGACGATGGCCCGGATCCGCGCCCGCTCGTCCGGGGTGGTCAGCCGCAGCCCGGCGTCGAGACAGGCCGACACCGCCTCCTCGCAGCCGGCCCGACTGAAGATGAAGTACAGCGCCGGCAGCATGTCGCGCTCGCCCAGCATGTCGATGACCTCGGGCCGCCGCGGGGTGAAGAACCGGCGCCGGGGGCGGCGGCCGCCCCGGCGGGGCCGCCGGCCGGCGAGGGTGTCGTTGTCGAGCCGCTCGGCCTCGGGGTTGGGTCGGCCGTCGACCAGGGTCGGGACGAGGTGGGGCTCCTCGCTCTGGCGGTCGCCCACCAGGTACAGGTTGCGGAGCTCGACGGGCCGCTTCTCCTCCAGCACCAGCGTCGTCGGGCCGCGGACGGTGGTCAGCCATTCGGCCACCTCCTCGGCGTTCGACACGGTGGCCGACAGGGCGACCAGGGCGACCTCTGGTGGCAGGTGGATGATCACCTCCTCCCACACCGGCCCCCGGTAGGTGTCCTGCAGGTAGTGGACCTCGTCCAGGACGACGAACCGGAGGCCCTTCAGCGCGCTGGAGCCGGCGTAGATCATGTTGCGGAGCACCTCGGTGGTCATGACCACCACCGGGGCATCGCCGTTGATGCTGTTGTCGCCGGTCAGCAGCCCGACCCGGTCGGCGCCGTGGCGGCGGGCCAGATCGGCGTACTTCTGGTTGGACAGCGCCTTGATCGGGGTCGTGTAGAACGCCTTGCCGCCCTCGGCCAGGGCCTGGGCCACGGCGTGCTCGGCCACCACCGTCTTGCCCGCCCCGGTGGGCGCCGCCACCAGCACCGAGGCGCCGCGGTCGAGGGCGGCGACGGCGCGCCGCTGGAAGTCGTCCAGCTCGAACGGGTAGGTGACCGCCCCGCCGACGGACGGGACGGCAGTCACGCCGCGGCCTCTGACCTCGCCTGCCGCCGAGTGAGGATGCTGCCGACGAGGATGCTGATCTCGTAGAACAGCACCATCGGCACCGACAGCATGAGCATGCTGATCGGGTCGCCGGACGGCGTGATGACGGCGACCAGGATGCAGATGCCGACGATCGCGAACCGGCGTCCCCTCCGCAGCGTCGCCGAGTCGACGATGCTGGCCATCTGCAGGAAGATCAGCACGATGGGGAACTCGAAGCCGACCCCGAAGGCCAGCATCATGTAGGTGATGAGCTGGAAGTACTTGCCGGGGGCGAACGCGGTGACGAGCTCGTCGCCGCCGATGTCGACGAGGAACTCGAGGGCCCGGGGCAGCGTGTAGTAGGCCAGGCCGGCGCCCAGCACGAAGAGCGCGAGCGCGCTCAGCACGAACGGGACGGCGTAACGTCGCTCGTGGGGGTACAGACCGGGGGTCACGAACCTCCAGACTTGCCAGAGGATCACCGGCATGGCGAAGGCGATGCCGGCGTACCCGGAGGTCTTCATGCGGACGCCGAAGCCCTCCAGGGGGTCGATCTGCAGCAGCCGCCCGCCGGTCGCGCTCGACGTCGGGTCGTTGGCCACCACCTCCTTGTACGGGTGGATGAGGAAGTCGAACACCCAGGGATAGAGCGCGAAGCCGAGCAGCATGCCCACCCCGACGGCGACGACGCAGATGATCAGTCGGGTCCGCAGCTCGGCCAGGTGCTCGAACAGCGTCATCCCCGTCTCGGCGGGGAGCGGCTGGATCTTGCTCATGGGTCGCCCGTGGCCTGCTCGGGGCCGCTAGGAGGCGGCGCGCTCGCCGCCCGCCGACGGCTCGGACGGGTCGGCCGCCGGGGGCGTCAGCGGGGTGACGATCTCGTCGAGGGCTTCCCCCACCGCGGGCGCGACCGTGTCGGCGGGCGCCGGGTCGGCGGTGCCGTGGGTTCTCCCGGGCGCGACGTCGTCGTCTCGGTCACGGTCGCGGTCCCGGTCGCCGGGCTGATCGGCCGCCTCGACGTCCGCCACGGTCGAGGCCAGCGGCACCGCTTCGCGGCGTCGGGGTGGCTCGGCGTCGACGTCGGCCTCGTCGAAGGCGGTCTTCAGCTCGTTCTGGAACCCGCTGGAGATGCGCCTGACCTCGCCCATGACCCGTCCGGCGGTCCGCACCGCGCCCGGAAGCCGCTGCGGGCCGAGGACGATCAGCGCGAGCAGCAGGATCACGAGGAGCTCGCCGCCGCCGACGTTGAACATGCCCGACAGTCTAGAGGCGGCGGCCCGGGCTCACGGGCCCTCGGGAACCGACTTCGTGCCCGGGACGCCCGCCGACGGGTCGCCGGGCAGGTGATCGCCCCGGAAATCGGACACCAGGCGCTCTGTCTCGGCGGTCACCGCCCGGACCCGGGCCAGGGCCGGGCGCAGCTCCCGCAGCCGGGCGACCTCGCCGGCCATCGCCCGGGCGGCGTCCTCGACCGCCCGCGCCCGGGCCGCCAGCACCACGGTGGCCGCGGCCGCGGCCACGACCGGCACGGCCCACAGCAGGGTCATCGACCCAGCTCCGCCGCCGGGCTCAAGGCTCGCGCCGATGGGCGGCCAGCAGCTCGTCGAACCACCGCTTGCCCGACAGCAGAAGGTGGAAGTCGATGAGGTCGTCGTGAGTGAACGGCGACCCGATCGGGCGCGGCTCGACCAGCTCGGCGGGCATGTTCCACACCTCCAGCCGGCAACCGGACGACACCAGCAGGTCGATCGTCGACCGGTCGGCAGGTCGCACCACGGGAAGGGTGCAATTGGGGCACCGGAACACGTAGGTGCCCGACTCGGTGTCCTCACAGAGCCTGACCACCAGGTCGCGTGTGCCCAGCTCGACGTCGCCACAGTCGGTGCAGGTAGCGCGGATCAAGGTCGCCATCGGTCTCCTCGGTGTCGTTCTGCCCGATGAGAGCGCGCGACCGGGCCATCATGACGCCGTTCGCACGCCGCTTTCGTGACTCCCCGGAGACTCCGTCTATGCCCACGCGTGTTCCCGCCGCCGTCGCACCGCCGTACGCGTTCGCTCATCGCGGTGCGCGTGCCCATGCGCCGGAGAACACCCTCGAGGCCTTCTCCCTCGCCCTGCGGCTGGGTGCCACCGGGCTCGAGAGCGACGTCTGGATCACCGCCGACGGCGAGGCCGTCCTCGACCACGACGGCCTCGTCGGCCGGCGCCCACGACGCCGGCCCATCGCCACGGTCGATCGCCGTGACCTCCCGCCCCATGTGCCCACCCTCGCCGAGCTCTACGAGACCTGCGGCGCCGCCCCGCAGATCTCGCTCGACGTCAAGGACCCGGCCGCCTTCGACCGAGTCGTGGCCGTCGCCCGCGCCGCCGGCGACGACACCCTGACCCGCCTGTGGCTCTGCCACCCCCGCTGGGAGCAGGTCGCCGAGTGGCGGGGTCGCTGCGCGGACGTGCGGCTGGTCGACTCCACCCGCCTCGACCGCATCAAGGAGGGCCCGGAGCGCCGCGCCGCCACCCTCGCCGCCCGCGGCGTCGACGCCCTCAACATGTACCACCTCGACTGGACCGGCGGCCTGACCACTCTCGTCCACCGGTTCGGGGTGCTGGCCTTCGGCTGGGGCGCCCAGACACCACGGGTGCTGGCCGAGCTCGTCGACGCGGGCATCGACGGCGTCTACAGCGACCACGTCGACCGGATGGTCGACGCCGTCGCCGCCGCCTACCCGGAGCCCGAGCGCGACTGAGGCACCCACCTCACAGCCACCCGATGTCGCTCAGCGGGAGCACCTTCACGAAGGCGCGGCCGACGATCGCGTCCTCGTCGATCGGCCCGAACATCCGGCTGTCCTCGCTGTCGATGCGGTTGTCGCCCATCACGAAGACCTTGCCCTCGGGGATGACTTGGCGTTCGAGCTGATTGGTGGGCGTGCCCGGCTGGAGGTACGGCTCCTCGATCCGTTCGCCGTTGACGTACACCTTCCCGTCGTGGGCCTCGATCATGTCGCCCTCCACCGCGATGACCCGCTTGATGAGGTCCTTGATCTCGTCCTCGGACCCTGACGATGCCTCCGGTGGTCGCTCGAACACCACCACGTCACCCCGGTGGACGTCGTGGAACTTGTACGCCAGCTTGTTGACCAGCACCCGGTCGCCCACCTCGAGGGTGTGGACCATCGACGGCGAGGGGATCCAGAAGGCCTGGACCAGGAACATCTCGACGACGAGGGCGATGACGATGCCGCCGCCAATGACCGCCACCCATTCGATGACGGTGCGCCGGATGCTCCGTGGCCCGTGGCGGCGGTGCGACCCGTCGGGCTCACCGCCGTCGCCGTCGTCGCCCCCGCCGTTGCCCGGGCCGTCGCCGTTGGCGCGGACGGCCCGCCGCGCCCCGTCCCCGTCCCGGACCCGGCCGGGCGTCCGCGGGGGGTCGCCCGTCACGCCGGAGGCGAGGTGGCGGGGTCCGTCCCACCGGCGCGCGGCCGCCCGATCGGCGACAGGTCCGAGCGCGTCACCCTGACCGTCGCCGGAGTGACCAGAGGGGGGAGACAGGTCGTACACGGCGTCGTGGAGGCTAGCGCAGGGGCCGGCCGAAACGCGTCAGCCTGTGCGGTACCTGGCCAGGATCCGGCGGGCGGCGGCGGAGCCCGCGCCGGCGAGCTCGGGGTCGTCGGCCGCCTCCACCCGGGCGTCGGGCCCGAGCCGGACCAGCAAACGCTCCAGCCACGGCGTTGCCGCCACCGGCAGCCGCAGGCGCAGCCAGCCGTCCTCCCCGGGCGTCACGTCGTCGACCGGGTAGGTCTCGGCCACCCAGCGCGCAGACGGCGCCACGGCCAGGGTGACGCGGGGCGCGTCCGGGCCCGGCCCGAACCACCGGTGCCGGTGGGCAGCGTCGTCGGCGACCGCCTCCCGGTCGAACGTCTCGTCCAGCACGGTGACCTCCACGACCCGGTCGACCCGGAAGTGGCGCAGGTCCCGGGCCTGATGGCACCAGCCCCGGAGGTACCAGGCGCCGTCGTGGGCCACCACGTCGAGCGGGTCGACGTCGCGGGTGCCCCGCTCGTCGCGCCCGTAGGTGTAGTAGTCGATCCGCACCCGGCGGCCGGCCGCCGCCGCGCCCCGCAGGGCCTCCAGCACGCCCGGGCGGGTCTCCCCCAGCGCGATGGTCACCGCCTCGCCCGGCTCGACCCCGAGCACGCCGGCCAGCTTCTCCAGCGCGGTGGCCAGCGGACCGCTGCGGTCGGCGCCCGGCAGGCCCTGCGACGCCGTCCCCGCCGCCACCAACGCGAGGCCCTGCTCCGGGGTGAGGTGGAGGGGCCGGGCGAACACGTCGGCGAACCGTAGCCACACCCGGTCTCCCTCGATCGTGACCTCGATGAGCGTGTCCGGCGTGTAGGGCGGCACGCCGACCATGGTCAGGACCGCCAGGTCGTCCTCCAGCTTCCGGCGGCTGATGCCGAACCGCTCGCAGACATCGCCGAGGGTCGGGCCCCGCTGGGCGGCGATCCACGGGATCATCGCCAGCAGGCGGGCCACTCGGTCGGGGGCCGACGTCCGCACCGCCGGCGCCCGGGCGGGGGTCATGCCGCGACCTGCTTCTCCAGCCAGGACACCAGCTCGTCGCGCAGGTCGGCCGGGGCCAACACCTCGGCATGGTCGAGGAAGGTCAGCACGAACGACCGGAAGTTGTCACGGTTGGTGACGGTCATCGTGACCACGACCGAGCCGTCGGGCCGCTCCTCGGCCACCGCCCCCGGGCCCAGGTGCTGCACGATCCACGGCGCCTGGGGGGCGTCGACCAGCACCCGGGCCTCCACGGTCTGGTCGCCGCCCAGCTGCCACGGCTCGAGCTCCACCCCGGGGACCGCGGTCGACGGCCGCTCGAACCGGGGGCCGTCGAGCACCCGGATGCCGCTCTCGAACCGGTCGAGCCGGAACACCCGCTCGTCGTCGCGGGTGTGGTCGAACCCGCTCAGGTACCAGCGGCCCCGCTGGAAGTCGAGCCGGTAGGGGTCGACCGTCCGCTCCTCGCCCCGGTAGGCGAACCGCACCGGCACCTGGGCGGCGATGGCCCCGAACAGCGGGCCGACGTCCCCGCCCGGCAGCGCCCCGACCGCCAGGCCCATGGCCCCGTCGGCCTCGCCCACCAGTCCGCCCAGCTTGAGCAGGCCCTCCCGGGCGGACAGGCCCTCGAGCTGCACGACCGACGCCGCCACCCGCAGGGCGGCCAGCTCGTCGGGGGTGAGCCCCGGGTCGCGCAGGTAGTAGCGGTCCTTGGGGATCCGGTAGCCCTCGACCGCCGGGACCACCCCCGGCACGTCCTGCACCACCAGCGGCACGCCCATGCCCCGGAGGTCGTCCTTGTCGCGCTCGAACGCGCGCCGGAAGGCGTCGGTCTCGCCCGGGTAGGCGCCGAGCCGCCCGCGGATCTCCTGCGCCGACAGCGGGCGGGGGGTCTCGAGCAGCAGCGCCGTCAGGTTGAGCAGCCGTTCCAGCTTGGCGGCGGACACAGCGGCGAGGCTACTGCCGGGGCTCCTCGGGGACGCGCAGGCCCGGCCCCGCGGAACCGGCTACGGCAGCGCCGCCGCCGCCCATGCGCCGGCCGACGCGGCGGCGGCGAAGAACGGCGGGTCGTCCGCCGGCCCCCGGCTCATGGTCGTGACCGTCAAGCCCAGGCCGTCGAGGACGGCGGCGGGGTCCGGCCCGTCGACCACCGTCGCGCCCACCACCTCGCCCGCCAGCGCCGCCGGCAGCGGAACCTCCGGCCGGACCGCGGCCAGGCCCAGGATCGTCCGCACGTGGTGGCTGACCCCCCGGTGGCGGGGCCGCGGGTCGGCGCCCGAGGCCCGGCAGCACAGCGCCACCCGGGCGCCCATCGCCGACGCGGCGTCGACCACCCCGGCAACCTCGACCGCGGTGGTGCCGAGCGGCGAGGCGGTGCCGACCACCCCCGGCCCCATCCCGACCACCACGACGTCCGCCCCGACGACGTGGCGGGCCAGGGCCAGGCCCGAGGGGACGGCCACGGCCTCGAGGTCGCCGCCGAAGGCGTGGCCGGCCGTCACGGTGGCGGCCACGACGCCCCGCTCCCGCAGGGCGTGGACCAGGTCGGACAAGGCGAGCGGCAGCGCCGCGCCGTCGGTCATGACGTACGCGACGCGGGCGTCCGGCCGCAGGTGGTGGACCACGGCGGCCACCACCGCCACCTGGCTGTGCAGCGAGCAGGCCACCACGGGGACCCCGCCGAGCGTCCCCGGCAGGTCCGGGTGGTCCTCCTCGGCGGCGCCGGTGTCTGCCTGCAGGCTGGTGTAGCGGAGCTTCATGATGTGGCCCGGGCCTGGGCCGTCCCAGCCGTCCCGGGCCAGGTTCCAGTGGACGACGTGCCAGCCGCCCGTGCCCAGCTCCAGGTCCACGGCCGTGGTGTTGAGCACCACCCGGTCGCCCGCCGCCACCGGGCCGGTGAGGTCGGTCAGCGCGTAGGCCCGCCCGGCGTCGGTCGCCAGCCGGGCCAGGCCCGGCCGCTCGGCCAGCACCTCGGTCACGGTGGCGGTGCGGAACCTCGGCATCGCCGGCCGAACCTAGCCCCGCGCGGGTCCGGGGCCCGCGGTCAGAGGCTGGCGATCAGCCGCTCGACCCGCTCGTCCCGGGCCTTGAACGGGTCCTTGCACAGCACGGTCCGCTGGGCCTGGTCGTTGAGCTTCAGGTGGACCCAGTCGACCGTGTAGTCGCGCTTGCGCTCCTTGGCCCGGCGGATGAACTCGCCCCGCAGCCGGGCCCGGGTGGTCTGGGGCGGCGTCTCGACCGCCTCGTCGATCGCCTCGTCGGTGGTCACCCGCTCGACCATGTCGCGCTGCTGCAGCCGGTAGAACAGCCCGCGCTCCCGGTTCACGTCGTGGTACTGGAGGTCGATGAGCGCCACCTTGGGGTGGCTGAGCGGCAGGTCGTTGCGCTCGGTGTAGGCCTCGATCAGCTTGTGCTTGATGACCCAGTCGCACTCCCGGTCGAGCTTGAACGGGTCGGACTCCAGCGTGGTCAGGCAGTACTCCCACATCGCCAGCGACCGCTCCTCGAGCGGCGACAGGCCCTTGGTCTCGGCGTAGCGCTTGGCCCGGTTGAGGTACTCGGCCTGGATGTCGAGGGCCGACGCCTCCCGCCCGTTCGCCAGCCGGACGGTCCGCTTGCAGGTGAGGTCGTGGCTGATCTCCCGGATCGCCCGGATGGGGTTCTCCAGGGTCATGTCCCGCAGGACGAACGACGGGTCCTCCAGCATGCGCAGCAGGATCGACGTCGCCCCGACCTTCAGGAACGTCGCGTACTCGCTCATGTTGGAATCGCCCACGATCACGTGCAGGCGCCGGTACCGCTCGGCGTCGGCGTGGGGCTCGTCGCGGGTGTTGATGATCGGGCGGCTGCGGGTGGTGGCCGACGACACGCCCTCCCAGATGTGCTCGGCCCGCTGGGCGATGCAGTACATGGCGCCGCGGGCGGTCTGCAGCACCTTGCCGGCCCCGGCGTAGATCTGCCGGGACACGAAGAACGGGATGAGCACCTCGGCGTAGTGGGCGAAGTCGTCGCGCCGGGAGGTCAGGTAGTTCTCGTGGCACCCGTAGGAGTTCCCGGCCGAGTCGGTGTTGTTCTTGAACAGGTAGATGACGCCCCGGATGCCCTCCTCCCGGAGGCGGGCCTCGGCCGACACGAGCAGCTGCTCGAGGATCCGCTCACCGGCCTTGTCGTGGGTCACCAGGTCGAGGATCGAGTCGCACTCGGGGGTGGCGTACTCGGGGTGGCTCCCGACATCGAGGTAGAGCCGGGCGCCGTTGGCCAGGAAGACGTTGCTCGACCGGCCCCAGGACACGACCCGGCGGAACAGGTAGCGGGCCACCTCGTCGGGGCTGAGTCGCCGCTGGCCCCGCAGGGTGCAGGTCACCCCGTACTCGTTCTCGAGGCCGAAGATGCGACGCTCCACGCCCGCACGCTACCGCCGCCCGTGGTCGGCGGGGTCGAGGCCCCGCGACTCGCCTCTGACCTGGGACGTCGGGTCCGGACTGGCCCCTCCGGGCCGCCGCACCGGTACGGTCGCGTCGTGGCGATCGGGCCGATGGTGCCGCTGACGACCGCTGCGAACCCGTTCGCAGCACGGGTCCTCGCCGCCCACCTGGGCGCCGAGGGAATCGTCTGGGAGCTGCGCGGCAACGTCGACGGCCCCTACCCGGTGGGGCCGGTGGAGGTGCTGGTGGCCGAGGACGACCTGGCCGTCGCCCGCCAGGTCGTCCGCGAGCAGGACGTCGAGCCGGTCGCCGGGGTGCCCGACGCGGGGCGCGCCCCCCGGGAGCTCTGGGTGCTGCTGGTGGTGATCCTTGCGGTGGCCGTGGTGCTGCTCGGCCGGCTGCTCGTCCTCGCCCACTGACCCCGGGCAGGTCGGTCAGGCCTGGGGGGTGTCGCCCTCGGACGATCCGCCGTCGGGCCCGGCGGCGGGCTCGGCGGGGGCCGCGGCGTCATCAGGTGGGGCGGTGGCCTCCGCCGGCTCGGGGATCTCGGGGGCGGGCTCGGGCTGGACCTCGGCGCCGCCGAGGGCGGCGGTGACCTCCTCGTCAGTCAGCCGACGGAACGCCCGGCGGCCGTTGCCCCGGGCCAGCACGGCGACCTCCAGCTCGCCGGCGGTCAGGCGCCGCTCCGGCCCGGCCAGGGCGCTGACGGCGGCCCGGAGGGCCTCCGCCAGGGGCAGGTCGGGCTGGTATCTCTCGCCGAGCCGGGCGCTGATGGCGTCGGGCTCGGCACCGCCGAGGACGGTGAAGCCCTGCTCGTCGACCACGGTGCCGTCGTAGAAGATGTGGAACAGGCGGTCGTTGCCGGGCTCGACGCCCAGCTCGGCCACCACGATCTCGACCTCCATGGGCTTGATCTCGTGGGTGAACACGTCGCCGATCATCTGGGCGTAGGCGTTGGCCAGGCTCTGGGCGTCGACGTCCTCTCGGCTGAACGAGTAGCCCTTGAGGTCGGCGTGGCGGACGCCGGCGATGCGGAGGCGGTCGTACTCGTTGTACTTGCCCGCGCCGGCGAACGCGATGCGGTCGTAGATCTCGCTGACCTTGCGGAGCGTGGCCGACGTGTTCTCGGCGCAGATGAGGATGCCGTCGGCGTAGGTCAGGGTGGCCAGGGCCTTGCCGCGCGCGATGTTCTTGCGCGCGAAGTCGGCCTTGTCCTTCATCTGCTGCTCGGCCGGGACGTAGAAGGACATGCTCATCGCGCCGAGTCTCCCGGGATGGTGGGGGTTGTGCCCGTGACGGTGGTGCTGCCCGGGGCCGACAGGCGGTCGAGCAGGGCCCGGAAGCGGGTCGCCACCTCGTCGTCGGTGAGCCGCTCGAACCCGTTGGCGGTGATCGTGGCGACGACCGGGAAGATGCCCCGGACGAGGTCGGGCCCGCCGGTCGCCGAGTCCTCGTCGGCGGCCTGGAACAGGGAGTTGATCGCGAGCTCGACGGCGCTGTCGCGGTCGAGGTCGGGTCTGAAGCCCATCTTGATGACCGTGCCGGCGTGCAGGCTCCCGGAGCCGGTGGCCGCGAAGTCGCTCTCCTCGTAGCGGCCGCCGGTGACGTCGTACTCGAACAGGCGCCCGACGCCCCGGCGGACGTCGAACCCGGCGAACAGCGGCACCACCACGAAGCCCTGCAGAGCGGCGGGCAGGTGGCTCCGGACCATCTGGCCGAGCTGGTTGGCCTTGCCCTCCAGCGACAGCTCGGAGCCCTCCACCTTCTCGTAGTGCTCGAGCTGGAGCTGGAACAGCTTCACCATCTCCACCGCCGGCCCGGCGGCACCGGCGATGGCGACGCCCGAGTGGCGGTCGGCAGGGAACACCTTCTCCATGTTGCGGTGCGCGATGAGGTTGCCGGCGGTGGCCCGGCGGTCGCCCGCCATCACCACGCCGTCGGCGAAGCGGATGGCGACCACGGTGGTGCCGTGGACGGGCTCGAACGGCGACGGCCCGGCCGGGGAGGCCGGGAGGTCGGCCCAGGCGAGCGCTCCTCCGGTGCGGGCGAGCACGCCGAGGAAGGACGGACCGGGGTCGTCGTCGGCGCGGAAGGTGGGCAGCGTCACGTGGCGGAGGCTACCGGCTGACCGGACGGTCGCCGTCACCCCGCGCCCGGACCGTCCGCACACGTCCTCGCAGAGAAACGGTCGGAAAAGCACGAACGCTCCCCCATCGTCGATGACAGGGAAGCGCGGCGAGTTGTCGGCTGGACGTCGTCGTCGCCGGGGGCGACAGGTGGGGGCTACTGCCCACCCTTCTGGACGTAGCTCTTCACGAAGTCCTCGGCGTTCGACTCCAGGACCTCGTCGATCTCGTCCAGGAGGTCGTCCAGCTCCGCCTTGATCTTCTCGCCCTGCTCCGAGGTGGCGGGCGTCTCCTCGACGACCTCCTCCTCGCGAGCGGGAGTGGTCTTCTTCTTCAACTCTCGCTCAGCCATACCCCTGCACCTCGAGTCCTCACTGGCCCAGCCGGTCCAACAACTCAGCGCTACTGTCGCTCTCGGCCATCAACCTACCCACATGCGCCTCGGTTCCACGGGTCGGATCCATCATCGGGACCCGCCGGAGCGGGTCGCCGCCGATGTCGAACACCATCGAATCCCAGTTGGCGGCCACGATCTGGGATGCCCAGCGCTGCAGGCACTTCCCCCGGAAGTACGCCCTGGTGTCGCGGGGCGGCTCGGTGACCGCCAGCTCGACCTCGGCGTTGTCGGTCAGCCGCTCGAGGCCCACCCGGCGGGCCAGCGACCGGTCCGGGCGGAGGTCGTGGTACTGCAGGTCCATCGCCGCCAGCCGGGCATCGTCCCAGCGCAGGCCGTGCTTCTCGCGGTAGCCGGACACGACCCGGTACTTGGCCGCCCAGTCGACCTGGGACGCCACCGACAGTGCGTCGACCTCCAGGCCGGTGAGCACGTCCTCCCAGCGGCGGAGGACGTCGGCGCCGATCTCGGGGGCGCCGATGCACTCCAGGCCGTGCTCCTCGGCGTACTTCTTCGCCCGGTCGAGGTACTCCCACTGGATCTCGATCGCGGTCATCCGGGTGCCGTCCGCCATGTCGAGCGGCTCCCGCAGCGACAGGTCGTAGGACACCCGCCGCAGCGCGGCGACCGGCGCCGCCAGCGTCAGGTCGCGGGGCAGGAACTCGTCCTCGATCATCGACAGGACGATGGCGGTCGTCCCCACCTTGAGGAACGTCGCCACCTCCGACAGGTTGGCGTCGCCCACGATGACGTGCAGCCGCCGGTACCGCTGCGCGTCGGCGTGGGGCTCGTCGCGGGTGTTGACGATGGGCCGCTTGAGGGTCGTCTCCAGCCCGACCTCCTCCTCGAAGAAGTCGGCCCGCTGGGTGAGCTGGAACGGGACGTCCTCCGAGGTCAGCCCGACCACCTCGGTACCCACCTTCCCCGCACCCGTGTACACCTGCCGGCTGATGAAGTGGGGCATCACGTGGGCCACGATCCGCCCGAACGGCACCTGCCGGTCCATCAGGTAGTTCTCGTGGCAGCCGTAGGAGTTGCCCTTGCCGTCGGAGTTGTTCTTGTAGACGACGATCTCGTGCCCGACCGGCAACAGCCCCACCGCCGCGGTCATCGACCGCTGGAGGATCAGCTCCGCCGCCTTGTCGTACACCACGATCGACCGGGGGTCGGCGCACTCCGGGGTCGACAGCTCGGGGTGGGCGTGGTCGACGTAGTAGCGGGCGCCGTTGGTGAGCACGGCGTTCACCAGGTGGGTCTCGACCTCGGGGGCCAGAGTGCCCTCGGGCGTGAAGCCGCGGGCGTCGATGTCCGGGTGCTCGTCCTCGAAGTCCCACCCCACCTTGGGGGTCGTCCGAGGCCCCTCGCCCTCCCGGGCCAGCTCGTGCACGTAGGCGTTGATCAGCACCGACGAGGCGGCGATGGGGTTGGACTCGCCCCCGCCCCGCACGATGATGCCGAACTCGGTCTCGACACCGATGATCTTGCGCAACGCCACACCCGGACCCTACCCGCCGTTGAACGAACGCGGGTTCCCCCGCCGCCCTCGCTCGGCTCGAAACCCTCAGCAGGGCCGGGACTCGACGTAGGTGAGCACGACGGCGTCGCCCCGCAGCTCGGCCCGGATGCAGCGGATCTGCCAGCCCGAGCCGGACTGCACGGCCACCACCACCTCCTCGTGGTCCGGGCGGGCCGAGCCGAGCACCCGGGCCGGCTGGCCGGCCAGCGCCTCGATCGCCACCTTCTCGATCGCGGTCGCCGTACCCGGATAGCCGTCGATCACCTCGTCCGACACCGTGGCCAGCTCGCGGCGCAGCGACCGCCGGGCATCGTCGGCCGCCCGGTCGGCGGCCGCCGCCATCACGGCGTTACCGATGGTGGCGGCGAGCAGGAGCGAGCCGCCGACCACCGCGATGACGACGAGCCGTCCCTCCTTGGTGTCGGTCAGGCCCCGGAGACGCACACGACGGCCGGCGCCGGCCGGCTACAGGTACTGGCCGGTGGCGACCCGCTCGATGGCGCGGCCACCGGCGGCCGCCCCGTCCTCGCGGTTGACGATCGTGCGGACGTAGACGATCCGCTCGCCCTTCTTGCCCGAGATCTTGGCCCAGTCGTCCGGGTTGGTCGTGTTGGGCAGGTCCTCGTGCTCCTTGTACTCCTGGTGGATCGACTCCACCATGTCGTTGAGCCGGATGCCCTTGGGCCCGTCGGCCAGGTGGCGCTTGATGGCCAGCTTCTTGGCCCGCCGGACGATGTTCTCGATCATGGCCCCGGACGCGAAGTCCTTGAAGTACATGATCTCCTTGTCGCCGTTCTGGTAGGTGACCTCGAGGAACTCGTTGTCGCCGTCGGTGCGGTACATCTCCTCGACCGTCCGCTCGATCATGCCCTGGACGCATTTGGCCGCGTCCCCGCCGCCGATGTCGCGCACGTCGGCCTCGGCGAGCGGCAGGTCTGCGGTCAGGTAGCGGGCGAAGATCTGGGCCGCGGCCGTCTCGCTGGGCCGCTCGATCTTGATCTTCACGTCCAGACGGCCGGGCCGGAGGATGGCCGGGTCGATGAGATCCTCCCGGTTCGAGGCGCCGATCACGATGACGTTGCGGAGCGACTCCACCCCGTCGATCTCGGCCAGCAGCTGGGGGACGATCGTCGACTCGACGTCGGAGCTGATGCCGGTGCCCCGGGTGCGGAACATCGAGTCCATCTCGTCGAAGAACACGATGACCGGCCAGCCCTCCTCCGACTTCTCCCGGGCCCGCTGGAACACGAGCCGGATCTGGCGCTCGGTCTCGCCGACGTACTTGTTGAGCAGCTCCGGGCCCTTGATGTTGAGGAAGTAGCTCTTGGCGTTGGCGTCGACCGAGCGGGCGCCGACCTTCTTGGCCAGGCTGTTGGCCACCGCCTTGGCGATGAGGGTCTTGCCGCAGCCGGGCGGGCCGTAGAGCAGGATGCCCTTGGGGGCGGGCAGCCTGTGCTCGGCGAACAGCTCCTGGTGGAGGAACGGCAGCTCGACGGCGTCGGCGATCTGCTCGATCTGGTCGTCGAGGCCGCCGATGTCGCCGTAGCTGATGTCGGGGACCTCCTCGAGCACCAGCTCCTCGACCTCGGGCCGGGGCAGCTTCTCGAGCAGGAGGCCGGAGCGGGAGTCCATCAGCACCGTGTCGCCGGCGCGGACCACCTCGCCCACGAGGATGTCGGCCAGCTCGGCCACCCGCTCCTCGTCGGCCCGGCCGAGGATGATGGCCCGCTTGCCGTCCTCCAGCAGCTCCTTGATGGTGACGACCTCGCCGTTGGTCTCCGGCGTCCGGGCCATCACGACGTTGAGCGACTCGTTGAGCACGACCTCGCCGCCCCGGGTGAGCTCCTCGGGGTCGAGCGCGGGGTGGACGGCGACCCGCATCTTGCGGCCGCCGGAGTAGACGTCGACGGTGCCGTCGTCGTTCTGGGCGAGCAGGGTCCCGTACGCGGACGGCGGCTGGGTGAGCTTGTCGACCTCCTCGCGGAGGGCGCTGATGTGGTCGCGCGCCTCACGGAGGGTGTAGGTCAGCTTCTCGTTCTGGGCGACCGCCTGGGCGAGCTGGCCCTTGGTCTCGAGGAGGCGCTCCTCGAGGGTGCGCACCCGCTTGGGGGCGTCCTGGAGCCGCCGGCGGAGGGCGAGGACCTCCTCCTCGAGGGCGCGCACCTGGTCGATGTAGCCGGCGCGGTCCTGGTCGGGCGTGACCTCATCACCCTCGTCGTTGTGCTGGTCGATGGGGACCACCTCCTCGATCTGTCGATGCTGCCGAGCGTCCGGGGGAGGCCACCGACAGCACCGAGGGACCCGGTCGGACCCTACACCGGGGATCCCCGGACTCCGCACCCCCGATTACGCCTGTTCTCACAGCCTTCTCGGGAGTTTCTTCCGGGATTGCCGCGTTTATCCCGCGGGTGGCTAGTGTGGCGGGGGACCGAGGCGTTCGACGAGCCAGGAGCGAGTCAGGCATGAAGGTGTGGATCGACCAGGATCTCTGCACGGGCGACGGCCTCTGCGAAGAGATCGCCCCTGACGTTTTCACCCTGCTCGACGACGGCTTGGCCTACGTCAAGGAGGGCGACAAGGTGTTCTCCGACCCCGGGGGCGCCGAGGGCCTCGCCGTCGTGCCGGCCGGGCAGGAGGAGGCCACCATCGAGGCCGCCGAGGAGTGCCCCGGCGAGTGCATCTTCATCGAGGTCGAGTAGGGCCGCCGGGCCCCCCTCCCGACCCCCTCCGTACGAGCCCGCGGCCGCTTCCGGCGGCCGCGGTGGCGCGTCCGGGGCGAGAATGTCCTCCGGCTGTCGAAGGGGGCGCCGGCCGCTCGTCGTGAGGGATGACGGGCGACGGTCGCCCGTGGAGGAGGACACGACGATGCGGTACCTCGCACTTCTGGGTGGCGACGAGAAGGCGCTGCCCGAGCAGGGCACTCCGGAGTTCGACGCCGACATGCCCGGCTACATGCGGTTCGGGCAGCAGAACGCCGGGGCCATCCTGGGTGGGGCGGCCCTCGAGCTGCCGGGGACGGCCACCACGATCCGCCACGGCGACGGCGCTCCACTGGTCACCGACGGCCCGTTCGCCGAGACCGCCGAGGCCATCGGCGGCTTCTACGTCCTCGAGGCGGAGACCCTCGACGACGCCATCGACCTGGCCCGCCAGATCCCGACCGCCGAGGACGGCTGGGTGGCGCTCCGGCCCGTCGTCATGTGGAACGCCAGCGATAAGGCCCGCGAGCGGCCGGCCACCGGGGCCCGCTACATGGCCCTGCTCTACGGCAAGGAGACCGCGGGCGACGTGCCCGACACGCCCGAGTGGGAGGCCGGGGCGGCGGAGCACGGCCGGTTCATCGAGTCCGCGGGCGACGCGGTGCTGGCCGGCGTCGCCGTCCACCCGGTGGACATGACCACCACGGTCCGGGTCCGGGACGGCGAGGTCCTGGTCACCGACGGCCCGTTCGCCGAGGCCGCGGAGATCGCCGCCGGCGCCTACGTCCTGTGGGCCGCCACCCGCGACGAGGCCGTCGCCCTCGCGACCCGGATCCCGACCAACCCGGCCGGCATGGTCGAGCTGCGGCCCGTCATGGAGTTCGGCTGACCAACCCGGCCGGCGACCCGACCGCCGCCGCCGAGCGGGCGTTCCGGGAGGAGTCCGGGCGGGCCCTGGCCACGCTCGCCCGGATGCTCGGCGACCTGGACGCGGCCGAGGACGCGGTGCAGGAGGCGTTCGTGGAGGCCCTCCGCTCCTGGCCGGACCGGGGCATCCCGGACCGGCCGGGGGCCTGGATCACCACCACCGCCCGCAACCGCGCCCTCGACCGGGCCCGCCGGGAGGGCGGCCGGGGCCCCCGGGAGCGGGCGGCCTCGGCCCCGGACTCCGGCTCCGGCGGCGAGCCGGAGGTGCACCCCGTGGACGACGACCAGCTCCGCCTCATCTTCACCTGCTGCCACCCGGCGCTGGCGCCCGAGGCCCAGGTGGGGCTGACGCTGCGGCTGGTCTGCGGCCTGCAGGCGCCGGAGATCGCCCGCGCCTTCCTCCAGCCGGAGCCGACCGTCTACCAGCGGCTGAGCCGGGCCAAGGCGAAGATCCGGACCTCCGCCATCCCGTTCCGGGTGCCGCCCGACCACCTGCTGCCCGAGCGGCTGCCGCCCGTGCTGGCGTGCATCTACCTGGTGTTCTCGGAGGGCTACCGGGCCACCGCCGGCGACGCGCTGGTCCGCCACGAGCTGTGCGACGAAGGCGTCCGGCTGGCCCGCCTGGTGGTCGGGCTGATGCCCGACGAGCCCGAGGCCCGGGGCCTGCTGGCCCTGGTGCTGCTGCAGGACAGCCGGCGGTCGGCCCGGCTGTCCGCCGACGGCGACCTGGTGCTGCTGGAGGACCAGGACCGGGACCGGTGGGACCGGGGCCGCATCGCCGAGGGCCTGGCCCAGCTTGACCGGGCCTGGCGGTCCGGCCCGCCGGGGCCGTACCGGCTCCAGGCCGCGATCGCCGCCGAACACGCCCGGGCCGCCTCGTGGCCGGCGACCGACTGGCGCCGGATCGCCGGGCTGTACGCCGCCCTGGCCCGGGTGGCCCCCTCCCCCGTCGTGGAGCTCAACCGGGCTGTCGCGGTGTCGTTCGCGGCCGGGCCCGCGGCCGGGCTCGCCGTCCTCGCACCGCTCGCCGGCGACGCGCGGCTGGCC
>JBKPHT010000180.1:0-14170 GCA_046730015.1 Actinomycetota bacterium | reverse complement strand
GCCCCGGCGAGGCCCGGTGCGGCGGCGACCCGGGCCCGGGCGGCGTCGCCGGCCTGGCGCACCGTGGCCCGGAAACGCTCGATCGCGTTCAGCTCGGTCCGGGACGGCAGCAGGTCGAGCGCGGCCACCGCCTGTCCGATCTGGGCGCCGTGGCGGGCGAAGCGCTCGGCCCGGACGCCGCCGTCCCGAGCGTCGGCCTCGGCCAGCAGGTCGACCAGGGTCGACGGGCGGTCGAGGTGGGCGCGGCGCCCCACGACCAGGCCGGCGGCCCGGATGTCGGCCGGCGTCGCCCGCCCGAGCCCCGACGGCAGCCGGTGGCCGAACGTGGCGGCCAGCGCCCACAGCTCGTCGTCGGTGTGGAGCCCGTCGGCGTCGACGAATGCGCAGGCCAGGTTGAAGGCCTCCACCTCGACGTCGGCTCGCAGCCGCCCCGCGTCCAGCCCTTCGACGGTCCGGGCCAGCGCGACGACGTCCGGGGCCACCTCGTCGACGAAGTCCCGGACGGCGTCTCCCAGCGGCGAGCCGGCGGCGTCGCTCATCGGGGCGCCCGCCACATCGGCCACAGCGGCGGGCCGTCGGGCAGGTCGATCTGGCCGGTCACCGCGAAGCCGAACCGCTGGTAGTACGGCACGTTCTCCGGCTTGGACGACTCGAGGTAGGCACCGAGCCCCGCCTCGTCGCACCGGTCGAGCATCGGCGAGATGAGGGCCGTGCCGACGCCCTTGCCCTGCTCGGCCGGGTCGGTGCCGACCACCGACAGGTACCAGTGAGGCTCCCGGGGGTGCGCGCTCTCCAGCATCCCCAGGCCCCGCAGCGCCCGGGGGATCCGGGGCCCGATGGCGCGCAGCATCAGCGGCGCCGCCCGCAACACCGCGGGCCAGGTCGTCCGCCACCGGTCGGGGGCGTCCCAGAACGCGCCGCCCGGCTGCCCGTCGGCGGTGAGGACGGTCCCGCCGTGGCGGGCGTGGCGCCGGGCCTCGGCGGCGAACCAGCGCCGCAGGCGCCGCAGCCGCGGCCCGTCCCGGTCGCCGAACAACCAGGTCATGGCCGGATCGTCGTGGAATGCCCGGGCCAGCGCGGCGGCCAGCCGCTCCACCTCGTCGTGCCGCGCCTGCCGCGCCTCGATCATGGACGGTGAGCCTGCCACGTCACCCCGGGTGCCTCACACCCGCCGGCGGCGGCCCGCCGGGGGCGGGTGGTCACTGGGCGGCCGTAGCATGGCGGGCATGTCCCCCTCTGCCGTCGCCGAGCTGGGCCGCCGGGCCAAGGCGGCCAGCCGCGTGCTGGCCACCGCGTCCACCGAGGCCCGCGACGCCGCCCTGCTCACCGCCGCCGACCTGCTCGTCGAGCGGTCCGACGACCTGCTGGCCGCCAACGGCGACGACGTCGCCCGCGAGCAGGCGGCCGGGGCGTCGCCGACGGTGGTCGACCGGCTCCGCCTGTCGCCCGCCCGTGTCGAGGGCATGGCCGGCGGCCTGCGCCAGGTTGCGGCCCTGCCCGATCCGGTCGGGGAGGTGTCCGCCGGCTGGGTCCGCCCCAACGGCCTCCGGATCCACCGGGTGCGGGTGCCGCTCGGGGTGGTGGCGATCATCTACGAGAACCGGCCCAACGTCACCAGCGACGCGTTCGGGCTGTGCCTGAAGTCCGGCAACGCTGCGTTCCTCCGGGGGTCGTCGGGCGCCATCCGGTCGAACCTGGCCATCGCCGCCGTTCTCCGCGCGGCGGTCGGCAAGGCCGGGCTGCCCGAGGACGCCCTGGTGCTGGTCGACGACACCTCGCGGGAGGCCGCGGTCGAGTTCATGCAGCTCCGGGAGTCGATCGACTGCCTCATCCCCCGGGGCGGCCCCTCGCTCATCCGGTCGATCCTCGACAACGCCACCGTGCCGTACGTCATCGACGGCGACGGCAACTGCCACGTCTACGTCGACGCGTCGGCCGATCTGGGCATGGCGGTCGACATCGTGGTGAACGCCAAGACGCAGCGGCCGTCGGTGTGCAACGCCGCCGAGACGCTGCTGGTGCACGAGGCCGTCGCCGGGGAGTTCCTGCCCCGGGTGGCCGAGGCCCTCGACGGCGTCACCCTCGTCGGCGACGCCGCCACCCGGGCCGTGCTCGGAGCTGACCGGGTGGGTGAGGCCAGCGAGGACGACTGGGCCAACGAGTTCCTGGCCCTGGAACTGGCCGTCGGCGTGGTCCCGTCCCTCGATGCGGCCATCGACCACATCACCCGCTACGGCAGCGGCCACAGCGAGGCGATCGTGACCCGCGACTTGGCGGCGGCCGACCGGTTCACCCGGGAGGTCGATGCCGCCGCGGTGGTCGTCAACGCGTCGACCCGGTTCGTCGACGGCGAGGAGTTCGGGTTCGGGGCCGAGATCGGCATCTCCACCCAGAAGCTTCACGCCCGCGGGCCGATGGGCCTCCGGGAGCTGACCACCGAGAAGTACGTCGTGCGCGGGGAGGGCCAGGTCCGCGGCTGACGACCCCGTCATCCGACCGGTCCGCCCGGACGAGCTGGCACGCCTGCAGGACATCGAGCGCGCGGCCGGCGCCGCGTTCGTCGACGTCGGCATGCCCGAGATCGCCGCCGACGAGCCCCCGTCGGTTGCGGCGCTCGAGTCGCACCGCGCCGCCGGCCGGGCCTGGGCCGTGGAGTCGTCCGGGGTGGTGGCCGGCTACGTGCTGGTCGACGTCGTCGACGGCGCCGACCACGTCGAGCAGGTGAGCGTCGATCCCGCCTTCGCCCGCCGCGGCCTGGGCCGCCGGTTGATCGACCACGTGGCCGCAGTGGCCGAGGCGAAGGGACGGCCGGCCGTCACGCTGACGACGTTCCGCGACGTCCCGTGGAACGCCCCCTACTACCGGCGCTGCGGGTTCCGGGACCTCGCCGAGTCGGAGCTGGGCCCCGAGCTGCGGCGGCTGCGCGACACCGAGGCCGCGCACGGCCTCGACCCGACGCTGCGGGTGTGCATGCGGCGCGACCTGGCCCCGCGATCACCCCCCGGCGCCGGGCCGGTCGGTGACCCGTTGTGACCGCTCCCACGCCGCCGCCGGGCGCGCCGCCGGTGCGCCTGCTGACGGTCGGCCACGGCACCCTGTCCGCCGAGGCGTTCGCGTCGCTGGTCGTCGGCGCCGGGATCGACCTGCTGGTCGACGTCCGCTCGTACCCGGGCAGCCGCCGCCACCCCCAGTTCGGCCGGGAGGCGATGCAGGCCTGGCTGCCCGAGGCCGGCGTCGAGTACCGCTGGGAGCGCCGCCTCGGCGGGCGCCGGCCCGCACGCCCCGGCAGCCCCAACATCGCCCTGCGCAACCCGGCGTTCCGCGGCTACGCCGACCACATGGCCGAGCCCGAGTTCGCGGACGCGCTCACCGGTGTGCTGGCCGAGGCGGGGTCGCGGATGGTGGCGGTGATGTGCTCCGAGACGCTGTGGTGGCGCTGCCACCGCCGCCTCCTGGCCGACGCGGCCACCCTGGGTCGGGGAGCGAAGGTGATGCACCTGGCCCACGACGGCAGGCTGTCGGCGCACGCGCTGACGGACGGCGTCCGCCGGGAGGGCGACGGGGTGGTCTACGACGTGGGCGGCGACCGGCCGCTTTCACTCTGAGCCGTGTCCCGGAGGGATCGGCCATGATGCACGGCATGACCGACCTCGCCGCCGTCGCGCCCGCGTTCGTCGAGATGGCCCACCGGATCGTGTGGGCGACGGTTGCCACCGTCGACCCGAAGGAGCGCCCGAGGAGCCGGATCTTGCACCCGCTCTGGGAGTGGGACGGCGAGTCGCTGACCGGCTGGATCGGCACCGGCCCGACGCCGGTCAAGCGGGCGGACCTCGACCATTCGCCGTACGTGTCGGTCAACTACTGGGCGCCGAACCACGACACCTGCGTCGCCGAGTGCCGGGCCGAATGGATCCTCGACCACGACGGCCGGCGGGAGGTGTGGCAACGCCTGAAGGACGCGCCGGCACCGGTCGGTTACGACCCGGCGATCGTGCCGGTCTGGAAGGACGGCCCGCTGTCCCCCCAGTTCGCGGGCCTGCGGCTGGCGCCCTGGCGGCTGCGGGTGTTCCCGGGCACGGCGTTGCTGGGCGGGGGCGGCGACATCCTGACCTGGGCGGACGACTGAGTTCGGTCTGACGCCCCGCATCGAGGGGGCCCCCTGAGTTGGGGGGTGTGAACTAGGGGGGTTCCGGGTACGGAGCCACGATGCTGGTGGCCGACGGGGCCCGGGTCCCACGCCTCCGCCCCGCGCTCCGATGGTTGCTCCCGTCCGCCGCCGCAGCCCTGGCCGCGGCCGTGTTCCTGCTGCTCCAGGCCGACCAGGCCGATGCGGATCCGGCACCGCAGCCGATCCAGTCGCCGGACGTCCCGGCCACCACCGCCCTCGCCGCAGCCCCGCTCAGCGGCGCGGTCTCTGAGCTGCTCCCGACCGGGGTCGAGACCGAGCCCGCCACTCCGCCGCCGCCCTCGCCGGCGGCCGACCAGCTAGCCCCCGTCGCCGAGGCAGCGGTGGCGCCCGTCTCGGACGAGACTGCCGCCCCCGTAGTGGATGCCGCGGTGGATGCGGTGGTGGCGCCGGTGGTCGACCAGGGCGTGGCGCCCGCAGCTGGCTCCACCTTCGCCCCGGCGGTCGAGGCCGCTCTCGGCCCACTCCGCGACCTCGTGACAGCTCCGGTGGAGGACGTCGTCGATCCCCTGGTTGACGGGGTTGTGGCTCCGGTGGTCGGCGATGTGGTGCCGCCGGTGGTGGGCGGGGTCGTGGTCCCGGTGGTCGGTGATGTGGTGGCGCCGGTGGCCAACGAGGTTCTGGTTCCGGTGGTCGGTGACGCTGTCGCCCCGACCGTGGGCCCGGTGGCTGATGGAGTTGTGGGCTCGGTGGTCGGTGATGTGGTGGCGCCGGTAGCCAACCAGGTTCTGGTACCGGTCATTGGCGACGCCGTCGCCCCGATCACCGGCGACGTGCTCGTACAGGTGGCGCGCGCCGTGGCAGAGCCGCTCCGGCTGTGGCCCTCAGTCGCCATCCTGGCGCCGATCCGGCTCCGGGCCCAGGAGTCGCCCGAGCCAGCGCCCCCCGGCTTGCCCGGTGCCGTGACCGCAGCGCAGGTGCCGCGGACCGGCGTCCCCGCGCAGCGGGTCCGATCCCGCCTCCCGGCCGGGCCGCCGGCCGCAGGCGGTCTAATCGGCTCTCCCCAAGGACCGCCGGAGACATCGGCGCCGCCGGTCTCCGGCGTACCCGCGCCCGCGACCGCCGGCGGGGTGGGGTGTGCCAGCGGCGGCGCCGGGCCGACCGCGGCCATCGTGCTGGCCACGGGACATCTTCCCCGGCTCGCCCGCGGCGGAACCGTCACCGACGACGATGCCCCGCTCACGAGCATTGCAACGGCGCCGGAGCGCCTTCCCGGCTGACCGACCCCCGGTCGCTCAGCCAGTTCCGTACGCACAGAACGTGGGAAGGACACTCCATGACTCGGCAATCGTCTGCCGCTCTCGTTCCATCGACCCTGGAGTCGGGGTCGTGATCGCCACCCTCCCGTCGGCCCGCCTCGTCCTGGTGGACGACCCGGACCGGCTCACCCGTGACGCGCTCGTTGCGGCCGTCAACGCGGTGCCCGGCCTGAGTGCCATCGACGGCTCGACAGCCAACCGGACGGCGGTCGCCCGTGCCGATGCCGTCGTCGTGGCCGCCAGCTCGCTGCGGTTCGGTTGGCATCGCCTGCTGGTCGACGGCACCTGGGAGGACGGGCCGTCGCCCGTCGTCGTCGTGGCCGACAACGGCCCGGTCGACCCCGCCGTCGACGACCGCGGCGTGATCGTCGTCTCCCGGCAGACCCCCCTCTCCGAGCTCGTCGACTGCCTGCTCGTGCACGGGGGACCGCGCCGGCGGGCGCTCGACCGCTGGGGACGGGGATCCCCGCGCCCGGTCGGGGCACCGCCCCTGACCAGTCGCGAGCGCCAGGTGCTCTCGCTGCTCGCATCGGGCCTCAGCCCGGCCGAGGTGAGCCGCACGCTGGCGATCACCATCCACACGACCCGCGACCACATCAAGGCCATCCGGGAGAAGTTCGACCGGCCCACCACCATGGGAGCGGTGCTGGAGGCCATCCGGCGGGGCGTCGTCCATGTCGAAACGGGGTGACGCCCCACGCCCGGCCGGCCGGACGAGGCCGGTGCTCCCTCCAGCTTGGGGAGTGCCGCCACCGGGGCTGCCCGGTTAGCTGGTGCCGTGCTGGTCGGCCGGGGGACCCGCGTGCCCGCCCGGGCTTCCGCCAGAGCCCGGGCGAGCTGGTCGGCCCGTCCGGTCGGCACGTCGACGGTCCCGGCGCCCGGCAGGAGGCGCCGTGGCCGTCGACATGGTTCGGCATGTCGCGTGCCGCGCCGGTCGAGGGGCCCACGGCGCGGGCGGACGTCGTGGGCCCTCCCGAGGGTGTGGGATCGGGGGTCACCGGCAGGTTGGCCCGCACCAGGGCCAGCCTGAGATCAGCGCGCCCCCACCGGCCGCCGCCGGCGCCATGCCTGGGTGACCGCCGGCGGCGACCAGCCGGCGTCGTCGGCGTTGACGTTCGTGCCAGGGGGCACGAGCTTGTCGATCCGGTCGAGAGTCTCGTCGTCGAGTGAGACGTCGGCAGCGGCCAGGAGCCCCTCGAGCTGTTCCATCGTCCGGGGCCCGATGATGGCCGCGCTCACGGCGGGGTGAGCCAGCGTGAACCCGATGGCCAGGTGGGGAAGTGAGAGCCCGGCATCGCTCGCCACCTCCTCGAGCGGGGCGACCAGGTCGAGCTTGCGGGCCACCGTCGGTCGCTCTGGATCGAAGCGCTGCGGCATGCGCGCCGCCCGTCCGCTGGTCGGGGCGTCGGCTCCCGGCCGATAGCGGCCCGTGAGGAAGCCGCCGTTCAACGGGCTCCACGGAATGACCCCCATGCCGTAGCGCTCGCAGGTCGGCAGGACCGACGCCTCGACGCCCCGGACGAAGATCGAGTACGGCGGCTGCTCCACACGGAACCGCTCGTGCCCGCGGCGCTCGGCCGTCCACTGGGCCTCGACGATCGCCTCGGCCGGGAACGTCGAGCTGCCGAGGTAGCGAACCTTCCCCTGGTGCACCAGGTCGGACAGCGCGGACAGCGTGTCGTCGACGTCGGTACTCGGGTCCGGTCGGTGGATCTGGTACAGGTCGATGTGATCCGTGCCCAGGCGCCGCAGGCTGTTCTCGACCTCGCGCACGATCCAACGTCGCGAGTTGCCGCGATGGTTGGGGTCGTCGCCCATCGGCCCGTGGAGCTTGGTGGCGAGCACGACGTCCTCGCGTCGGCCCGACAGGGCCTTGCCCAGGATCTCCTCGGACTCGCCGGCCGAGTACACGTCCGCCGTGTCGACGAAGTTGATGCCGGCGTCGAGCGCCCGGTGGATGATCCTGATGCTGTCGTCGTGGTCGCGGTTGCCCATCCGGCCGAACATCATCGTGCCGAGGCACAGCGGGCTGACCTTGACGCCGGTCGTGCCGAGCGAGCGGTAGCGCATGCTGGTTCCCTTCGAGCGGTCGTCTCCTGCCCGCGAGCGCGGCCCAGGCCCTTCCCGTCAACCTCTCTATCACCGCCTCGATCACCGTCGCGGCGGTCCGGTGACCGGCTCGGATCAGGCGGAGCGGGCCGCGATCCGCCGGAGGGGGGGCAACGTCGGCGGCGGCTGACGCCGCTCGGGCAGCTCGGACAGGAGCTCGGTCGTGACCGCGGCGATCTGCACGACCGCCCGTTCGAAGGCCTCCTCGGTGGCCGGCGAGGTCTTCTGCACCCCGCTCACCTTCCGGACGTACTGGCGGGCCGCCGCCTCGATCTCCTCGGGCGTGGCATGCGGCTCGAGTCCCCGCAGCGTGGTGATGTTGCGGCACATGGTCGGATCGGCTCCTCCGGTCGGTTCGTCCCCGCCAGGCTACGAGCCGCCCGAGGACGCTCATCGTTCCGTCCCCAGGTAGTGCTCCACCTCGCCGGCGAGCAGACGGATCTCCCCGGCGATGCGGTAGGCGGGCAGCTCTCCCCGGTCGATGAGCCGGTAGAGGTCGCGCACGGTGGTGTCGAGAAGGGCGGCGGCCCGTACCGGTGAGATCCACCGGTAGTCGCGCGGGCCGCCGTCGTCGCCGCCCGCGGCGGTGACGGAGGTGGGCATGGTCGTCGCCCCTGGTCGCGGTGATGGATGGTGAGGCGGCTGGAGCCGGCGAGCCCAACGCTGGCGATCTGGACGCCCGCTGGTGAGGTGCACGGTAGACGATGGGACGTCGCTACACAAGTTATTTTGGTCAACATCGCCTCATGTCGACTGCTATCATGGCCCTTGCTGCCGCAAGGTTGCGGCGTTCCAGGAGGCGAGCGACATTCGTGACGAGATCGGGGACGAGATGGGCGAGATGGACATGAACGACGAGAACACCACGGGTGCCAGCGACGCCTTCGACTTGTCGGAGACCTTCATCCACCTGGGCCTGGGTGCGACGGCCACTCCGTTGCCCGATTTCGAGTGGTCCGCCGACTACCTCGAGGGCTACGACCGCCGCTTCGCTGCCGACGGGAACGAGGGTCGGCTGGTGACGATGGGATCGTCCGGCGACTCGTGGACGACCTGGGAACGGCATCCGGCGGGGGAGGAGGTCGTCGTCGTGCTGTCGGGCCGCGTCGAGCTCATCCAGCGGATCGAGGGGCAGGAGCGGCGGATCGCCCTCGGGCCGGGCCAGGCGGTCGTCAACCCCGTGGGGGTGTGGCACACGGCCGAGGTCGTCGAGCCCGGAGAGATGCTGTTCATCACCCCCGGGAAAGGGACGGAGCATGAGCCGCGCTGAGACCCACCGGCGAGATCGGATCGCGCAGCGCGGCCGGATGACTCGTCCGGCCGCGCGGTCCGGATGGTGGCGGCTGCCGGCAGGCGCCGCGCATCGTGCCGTTGGATGGTGTGCGTGGTCGGTGCTGGGGCGGCCCTGGCTCCGGTCCCCGTGGCGCCGGCCGAGAGGGCCCGGCGCGCCCGACAGGAGCAGCGCCGGCAGCGACCGAGGGGCCTCGAGGTCACCGCGTTGGTCGGCAGGTCCCAGTCCGTCGGCTCGACGCCGGCCGCCGCTCGCGGTCAGAGTTCCGAGCTCAGCCCGACGCCTCGGATATGGCAGCGCGACATCGTCCCGGTTCGTGCGGGCGCGGTGGTTCCGGGGTGCACCGTCGGCTCGCATCGCCCTGACTCGCTGGGTCTGTGGCCAGCCGGCGGCCCGGTTCCTACGCCGTCTGTTCGGCCATGGGGGCTGCGCCGAGAGCTGCCATCTCGGCCCGTCCGCGCTCGGCGGCCTCGCCGCCGGCGAGGACCAGCGTGCGGGCCCACTGGTAGCGGCAGCCCGTGTCGGCCAGCCGATCGGCCAGGGCGACGAGCCAGTCCCGGTCGCCGTCGGCGAGCGCCTCGGCCCGGTCGACGAGAAGGGCGACCGTCGGATTGGCCTCGGCGATCGGGCGGACGTTGGCGATCCGGTCACGTGCCCGGCTGTCGCCGGCCAGGACGGCGGCCTCGGCGTAGAGGGCGGCGTACCAGGTCCGCCACTCACCCGCGTGCCAGGTCGCGAAGCTTGCCGGATCGTCCTCGAGGCGGTCCATCGCAGCGTCGGGCTCCCCCCGATGAAGCGAGACGACCGCGTCGAAGGTGGGGGCGTAGCCGCTGCCGCAGCCGTCCAGCCGGTTCGGCTCGCCGCCGAGGGCGATCACGAGGTCGCGCCAGTCGGCCCTCGCCTCGTCGTCACCTCGCAGCCCGTGCACCATCGCGACCGCGTACGCCCCGCCGCTGAGGTTGCCGGCGACGGGACGGCCAGCCCGTTCCCAGCTGGCCCGGAACTTCTCGGCGTCGGCGAGCACCCGGGTGAGGTCGCCGGCCAGCGCGTCGACCTTCATCCGCCGGGACGCCGCGAGGTGTCCCTCCTCGCTGTAGAAGGGCAGCTTCACCAACGTGTCGGCGTACCGCCGGGCGGCCGCGAAGTCGCCGGCGGCGAGGGCGATCTCCGACGCCATCGAGAACCCGTCCGAGATCTCCATGCCGTTGTGCGGAGCCGGCTGCACCCGGGACAGCAGGTCGAGCCGATTGGTGACGGCGGCGACGGCGGCGGGAACGTCGCCGTTGGCGAGGTGGACGGCCGACAGGGCGTCGAGGGCGCCGCTCTCGAGCAGCGGATCGCCGATCTCCCGGGCCGAAGCCACGGCCTGCTGGGCGAGAGCGAGGGTCTGCGGGTCGGTGTGCGGCAGGTCGAAGGCCTGGGCTGTCGTGATTGCTGTCTCGGCCCGGGGGTCGCCGCCGGCGAGGGGGCGGGCCTCCGCCAGCAGCGCGTCGACGGTGCCCGCCGGCGGCTGCTCGGCGAGGATGCCTGTCCCGCGGTTCAGGAGCTCGGCCGCTCTCGCGAGGGCCAACGCAGCCTGCGCATCGTGGCCGGATGCGATCGCCGCGTCCGCCGCGACCCGCCACAGCCGGAGTGCCTCGACCCCGACGTGGCGGCTGGTGGCGGCACCGGCCGCCTCCATCAACCGGTCGATCACGGTGGCCTCGTCGTCGGCAAGGTCGGCTGCCTGCTCGTACCGCCGGAGGCACTCCCCGAGCAGGCCCCGGGTGAAGCAGGCGCTGCCGAGGGCGGTGGCGAGGGCGGCGGCCTCGCTCCGCAGCTCGGGCACCTCGTGGGCCCAACAGAGCGCGGCGCGGGCGTCGTCGGCCACACGGTCGAAGTCAGCCCGCCATCCGGGGAGGGTGTCGACGGTGGCCAGCGCCTCGGCCAGGGTGATGTCGCTCCGTCGGTCCAGGGCGACGATCGCCTCCGTGGCCCAGTCGAGGTGGCGGCGGCGCACGGCGTCGAGCTCCGAGGCCGCGGCCGGCGAGGTCGCGGGCGGTGGCTCGGCGGCCATGACCTCGGTGCCGTACTGGCGGATCGTCTCCAGCGCCCGGTAGCTGGTCAGGTCACCCGGCGAGGTCACGAGCAGGCTGTGCTCGGCGAGACGGGCCAAGCAGTCGGTGATCGCGCCGGGCTCGACCGGGCCGAAGCCGGCCACCGCGGCCGCGGCATCGGCAGTGAATTGAGCGTGGAACACACCGATGCGCCGCAGCAGCGCCTGGTCGGCCGGATCGAGCAGCGCGTAGCTCCAGTCGATCGCCGATCGCAGCGACTGGTGCCGCTCGTCGACCCGGGAGCCGCCGGTCAGCAGCCGGAGCCGCTCCGAGAGCCCCTCCTCGATGCCGTCAAGACCCAGCGACGCCATGCGGGCCGCGGCCAGCTCGATGGCGAGCGCCACGCCGTCGAGGCGCCGGCAGATCTCGCCGATGCGCCGCCGATCGGACGCGGACGGCTCGCGGAGCCCGGACTGCTGCGCCCGCTCCACGAACAGGGCGACGGCGTCGCCGTCGTCGCCCTCCCCACCGCCCTCGCCGGTCGGCAGCGAGAGGCAGGGCACCGGGAACACCCACTCGAACGGCAGGAGCAGCCGGGCCTGGCTGGTGGCCAGCACGTGGACTCGGGGGCATCTGCCGAGCAGCCGCTCGACAAACACCGCGGCTCCCTCGGCCAGGTGCTCGCAATTGTCGAGCACGAGCAGTGCCTCGCGGTCGCGCAGATGGGACAGCAGGGCCTCTTCGACGGTGCGGCCGCGGGGGTCGTCGAGGCCGAGCACCGCGCTCACGGCGCTGGGGACGAGGGCGGGGTCGGACACGGGCACCAGGTCGACGAACCAGACCCCGTCGGGCCGCGAGGCCGACAGCTCGGCAGCGACGGCGGTGGCCAGCCGGGTCTTGCCGACCCCGCCGGGACCGGTGGCCGTGACCAGCCGGTGGGCGTCGACGGCGGCGGCGAGGTCGGCCACCTCGGCGGCCCGGCCGACGAACGAGGTCAGCGGGACCGGCAGCACGCGGGTCGGGGCCCGAAGCGGCCGAGCCGAGGTCGTGGCCGGCCCGGAGAAGATCCCGTCGGCGCCCGCTCGCGGGGCCCGCCCGGCCAGATCGGCCAGCGCCCGTCGGTCGCTCACGCCGAGCTTCCGGAGCAGCGAGCTCACATGGCTCTCGACCGTTCTGACCGACACGAAGAGCCGTGCCGCGATCTCCGCGTTCGTGGCCCGCTCGGCCACCAGATCGAGCACCTCGGCCTCGCGTTCGGACACGCCGGCGTCGGCGAGCGTCTCGGGAGCGACCACGGCATTGATTCTGCCGTCATGGCGCCCGGACCCCGACCGGTTTGCGGTACGTGCGTGGTCGATCAGTGGTCGCTCAGTGGCGGTTCCGTGGTGGGTACGGATGGAAGATTCCCTGGTCAGGTGCACGATGGCTCCAGGAAAGTACGAAGGAGCCAACCATGCATCCCGATCAGACCGTCGCCCTTGCAGAGCAGCACCGGGCCGAGCTGCTCGCCTACTCCGGAACCCGACCCCGCCGGCGCAACCGCACCGATCGCCGGTCGTCGCTCCGGTCGTGGGTCTCGCGGTCCCGGTAATCCGGGCCGGTCCAGCGGCGCACCTGTCCGGATCTGTCGGGCTCCCGGCTGCCGCCCGCCGGTAGACCGGGGCCGATGGAGTCGTATTCGGGAGTCGTCACCACCGGCATCTACTGCCGCCCGGGCTGCCCGGCGCGCCCCGATCCCGGCAATGTCGTCGCATTCCCGGACCCGGCCGCGGCCGAGGCCGCTGGATTCCGGGCCTGCCTGCGGTGCCGGCCCTACCGGTCGGCGGCGCCCGCGAACGGCGATGCCCCGGAGCTGGTGTGCCGCGCCGTCGGCCTGATCCTGGCCGGGGCGCTCGACGGCGCGGGCGAGGGCGCCCTCGCCGCCCGGCTCGGTGTGTCCGCCCGCCATCTGCGCCGCCTGTTCGCCGAGCACGTCGGCGCGACCCCCGACCAGGTCGCCCGGTCGCGCCGGGCCCATTTTGCGCGCCGGCTGCTCGACGACACCGACCTCACGGTGACCGTGGTCGCCTTCGCCTCCGGCTACGGCTCCGTGCGTCAGCTCAACCGGGCCTGCAAGGACGTGTTCCGGGCGACCCCCGTCGAGCTCCGGGCCCGGCGCCGCCGGGCCGACCGGCTGGCGGCCGACGGCGGCCTCGCGCTGCGCCTGCCGTTCCGCGGCACGGTCGACTGGCCGGCGTTCCTGGCGTACTTCGCGGTCCGCGCCATCCCCGGCGTCGAGCACGTGGACGAGGTGGCCTACCGGCGGACGATCGTGGTCGACGGTGACCCGGGCATGCTGGAGGTGACGGCGGGCGGGGCTGACCACCTGCTGGTGCGAGCCCACCTTCCCCACTGGGAGGGCCTGATCCACGTCGTCGAGCGGGCGAGACGCATCTTCGGGCTCCATACCGACGCCGATGCCGCAGCGGCCTCGTTGCGGGGGGACCCGTTGATCGGCCCGCTGGTCGACGCCCGTCCCGGCCTGCGGGTGCCGGGCGCCTGGGATCCGTTCGAGGTCGGGGTGCGGGCCATCCTCGGCCAGCAGGTGACCGTGTCCGGCGCGTCGACCCTAGCTGCCCGGCTGGTCGAGAGGCACGGGACGCCGGTGCCCGGGCTCGGTCCGGTGGGGTTGCGGTGCACGTTTCCGCCGCCCGAGTCGCTGGCGGTCGCCGACCTCGACGGCTTGGGCATCACGGGTGCCCGCATCGCCGCCATCCGTACCTTCGCGCGGGCGGTGGCGGCCCGCGAGGTGCGCCTGGACGGCAGCGTCGGCCTCGACGATCTCGTGGCGTCGATCACCCGGCTCCCCGGACTGGGCCCGTGGACCGCCGGCTACCTCGCGTTGCGGCTCGGCGAGCGTGACGCCTTCCCGGCCACCGACCTGGGGTTGATCCGGTCGGCCGGCGCATTGGCCGGTCGGCAGGAACCGACGGCCCGATGGCTCGCCGAACGGGCCGAGGCGTGGCGGCCGTGGCGGGCGCTGGCCGCCGTCCACCTGTGGACGGACCACGTGCCAAGGCCCGCCGCTCGGCACGAGCTCGACCCGCCGCCTGCCATGTCCCGACCGGTAGTGCGGGGGACCGGCGGGCGACGGCCCGCCGAGCCGCCCGCCGGTCCGCCGACGACTGCGGAGCCGCCCGCCGAGCCCCCCGCAGGCCTGCCGACGACGGCCCGTCCCGCGGCCGCCGTCGGGACCACTCCCGGGCGGGACGGCGTGCCCGCCTGAGCGCGGCCCGGCGGCGACGGGTGC
>JBKPHT010000179.1:0-23710 GCA_046730015.1 Actinomycetota bacterium | reverse complement strand
GCGGCTCCGGAGCGGAGGACCCCTAAGGCGCGGGGGGGGCGGGGGCGGGGCGGCCCCGCCCCGAAGGTGGTCGCCCGGAACGCGTCGGCGTCGCCGACGCAGCGGCCGAGCGCGTCCGCGGTGAGGGGCTCGTTCAGGAGTCGGTCTGGTCGGTGTCGCTGTCGGCCGGGCCCTCGTCGGGATCGACGCCGTCGGCGTCGTCGGCGCCGTCGGCGTGGTCCTTGGGATCGGTCGCGTCGTCGTCCGCGGCCTGGCTGGTGGTCTCGTGCCGCCACTCGGTGGCGATGTCGTCGTCGGAGAGGTCGGTGATCACGTCAGCCATCTCAGCTCCTCGTCGGGGTCGGCCCACCGGCCAGACACGCTAACCCGAGGCGTGGGGGTCAAACAGCGGCGTCGACCGGTAGCGGTCGCCCGGCGGCGTCGCGCGGGGTCAGGCCGCTCGCCTCGGCGACCAGCCGGTACGACGCGAGCCGGTCGTCGGGAGCGTGGGTCAGCGTCGTGATCATCAGCTCGTCGGCGCCGGTCCGCTCGGCCAGCGCCGCGAGGGCGTCCCGCACGGTGTCGGGGTCGCCGACGAGGTGGGACGACGTCCAGCCCCGGATCGCCTCCCGCTCGCCCGGGGTGAACCGGTACTCGGCCGCCTCCTCCGGCGTCGGGTAGCGGCCGGGCCGGCCCGACCGCAGGCGGAGGAAGGCGAGGGCGCCCGGCCCGGCCAGCCACCGGGCCCGCTCGTCGGTCTCGGCGCACACGACGTTGACGCCGAGCATGACGTAGGGGGCGTCGAGGTCGGCGGACGGCCGGAACGCGTCCCGGTAGGCGGCCAGTGCGGCGTCGGTGTTGCCGGCGGCGAAGTGGTGAGCGAACGAGAACGGAAGCCCCAGCATTCCGGCGGCCTGGGCGCTGTAGTCGCTGGAGCCGAGCAGCCAGATGGCGGGCCGGTGCCCGAGGCCCGGGACGGCGGTGACGGCCCGGTAGGGGTGGCCCTCCGGGAACGTGCCGCTGAAGTAGCCGAACAGCTCGACCAGCTGCTCGGGGAAGTCGTCGGCCGCGAGCCCCCGGGGCCCCCGGCGCAGCGCGCGGGCGGTGAGCTGATCGGTGCCCGGGGCGCGGCCGATCCCGAGGTCGATGCGGCCGGGGTGGAGGGCCTCGAGCATGCCGAACTGTTCGGCGATCACCAGCGAGGCGTGGTTGGGCAGCATGACGCCGCCGGACCCGAGCCGGATGGTGTCGGTCACCCCGGCGGCGTGGGCGAGCAGCACGGCCGGGGCCGAGCTGGCGATGCCCGGCATGTTGTGGTGCTCGGCCACCCAATAGCGCCGGTAGCCGAGCCGCTCGGCCTCGGCCGCCAGCCGGAGGGCGCCGCGCAGGGCGCTGGCGGGATCGGAGCCCTCGCCCACCGGGGCGAGGTCGAGGACGGAAAGAGCGACGTCCGGAACGGTCACGACGTCGGCAACGCCGGGACCCGGGTCGCTGTTCCCGCGCCCCGGTCCCGGACGCGCATCAGGGGGTGTCTGCGCGCCACAGACGCCCCCTGCGTGCGGTTGGTCGCGCTGGCGACGGTGCGCGTCAGCGCTGCTCGTGGGCCTCCTGGCGGGCCTCGTGGACCTGGGCCTCTGCCCGGGCGCGGGCCGCTTCGGTCTCCCGCTTGGCGGCCTCCCGCTCGGCGTCGGCCTTGTCCTGCTGGGCCTCGCCCTCGTCTTGGAGCTCGTCGTTGTCGGTCACCGCACCCACGGCTTCCTTCACCTTGCCCTTGACGCCCTCGACGGCGCCGCTGAGGCCTGTCTTGGCAGTGTCCGGCATGAACTGTCCTTTCGCTCGCGTACCGGTGTGCTTCCCCCGGACGGGGCCGTTAACCGTGTGGGATGGTCCGGGGATGGACGGGAGCGCCGACGGCCCGGTGGTCGGCATCGACGGGTGCCGGTCGGGCTGGGTCGGGGTCGTGCTGGCCGACGGCAAGCCGCCCCGGGGCGTTCACGGCGCGGACATCGGGGCGCTGATGGCCGCCGCCGGGAAGGTGGCCGTGGTAGCGATCGACATGCCGCTGCACCTGACCGACGGGGCCTGGCCCCGGCCGTGCGACCTGGCCGCGCGAGCCCGGCTGGGCCGGCGGGCCGGGACGCTGTTCGTGGTGCCCCCCGCCCGGGCCTACGCGGCGCCGACCTACGCGGCGGCGTGCGCGCTGTGCCGGGAGCTGACGGGGCGGGCGCCGAGCCGGCAGGCGTGGGCGTTGGGCCCGAAGATCGCCGAGGTGGAGGCCTGGCACGCAGCCCGGCCGGGGGAGGTGTACGAGGTCCACCCCGAGGTGGCCTTCGCCGCGATGACCGGGGCGCCGATCGCGGCCCGCAAGGTGACCTGGGCGGGAGCCGCGGCGCGGCGGGCGGCGCTGGCCGCGGAGGGGATCGTGGTGCCCGATGACATCGGCCCCGCCGGGCTGCTGGCGGGGTCCGACGACGTGCTCGACGCGGCCGCGGTGGCCTGGACGGCCCGCCGGATCGCGTCCGGGTCGGCCAAGGCGCTCGGCTCCGTCGAGCTAGGAAGGGGCTGCGTCCAGGCGATCTGGGCCTAGGACGGCGGAGTCGGCCCGACTCAGCCGGTGACGTCGAGGCTCAGCACCTGGTGGATGGCGCAGACGCTGGTGCCGACGTGCAGCTCGTGGCGGCCGCGTTCGATCCGCCAGCCGGGCTCGGGGGCCGGCCCCCGGCCCCCGGCCATCGGGACCGACGCGGCCCGCTCGGCCACCGCGGCGCGGTCGGGCTGGCCCGGGTCCCAGCAGGCGAGCGCCCGCCCGTCCACCACGAGGTCGACGTCGGCGGTCTCCCCGGGGTCGAGCCACACCTTGGCGAACGCGGCCAGGGCCAGGGGCGGGCGGGTGAGCGGGCCCGGCGGCGGGGCGACGTAGAGCTGGACGACCTCGGCCCCCCGCCGGCCGCCGGTGTTGGTCACCGGCACGGTGACCGTCACCGGGTCGCCGGCCGCTACTGCGGTGGCGGACAGGGCCGGTACCCCGAGGGCGAAGGTCGTGTACGAGCCGCCGTGCCCGAACGGGAACCGCACCGGTAGCTGCCGCGCCGTGTACCAGCGGTAGCCGACCAGCACCCCCTCGCCGTAGCGGACCCGGCCGTTCTCGCCGGGGAAGTTGCCGTACGACGGGTTGTGCTCGAGCCGCAGCGGCAGCGTCGTGGGCAGCCGGCCCGCAGGCTCGGCCTCGCCGAGCAGGACGTCGGCCAGCCCGGCAGCCATCTCCTGGCCGCCGAACCAGATCTGGAGCAGCGCCCTCGCGTCGGGCGCCCAGTCCATCGTGACCGGCGACGCGGCGTTGACGACCACGACCGTCGCCGGGTTGGCGGCCAACACCCGCCGGACCAGCTCGTCCTGACGGCCGGGCAGGTCCATCGAGGGGCGGTCGTCGCCCTCCGTCTCCCACTCGCCGGTCGTACCGACCACCAGCACGACCGCGTCGGCCGCGGCGGCCGCGGCGGCGGCCCGGTCGATCAGGTCGGCGGGCTCGGGCGGGCGGTGGCCGATCCGCAGCCCGCCGTGGCCCCGGCCCTCGCCCGCGGACAGCTCCAGCACGACCTCGACCGGCCGCCCCGCCTCCAGGGGCACGGTCGCCTCCACCTCCCGGCTGCCCACCCCGAACCACGCCGTGCCCCGCGGCGGGGGCGACGCCACGCCGTCGATCACCGCGGCGCCGTCGACCAGCAGCCGGCCCCGGCCGGACTGGACCAGCGTGAGCACGTGGTCGCCGCCGACCGCCGGGGTGAAGGTGGCGTAGGCGCGGTACGACCAGCCGGTGCGGGGCACCGCCTCCGGCGGCTGCATGGTGAACACCTCGGCCTCGGGCACCCGGGAGGTGTGGACCGGCTCGCCGGCCAGGTCGGGGTTGGCGAACCAGTCGACGTGGAAGCCCGGCTCGCCGTCCGGGGCCACGATCTCGGGGCCGCCGAGCGGGGGAGTCGTCCGCCGGTTGTGGCAGCCGGGCTCGTAGGTGAGCGTGACGCCGTCGCCCAGCGCGGCGGCCAGGGCCTCCCGGGGGGTGACCAGGTGGTGGGCGCGGAGCGAGGCCGATCCGCCCCCCATGATCTGGGCCCGGTCGGCGTTCGGCCCGATGATCGCCACCGTCCCCAGCGCGGCCCGGTCGAGGGGCAGCAGCCCGTCGTTGGCGAGCAGGACCATCGACTCGGTGGCGGCCCGCCGGGCCACCGCCCGGTGCTCGGGCCGGTCGTCGGCCCGCTCCTCGCCGGGGCCCTCGTCCTCCAGCGCCCCGAGCCGGGCCAGCACCGTGAGCAGCCGGGTGACCTGGGCGTCGAGGCGGGCCTCGTCGACCTCCCCGGCCTCGACCGCGGCGGCCAGAGCGGGGCCGAACGCCCGGCCCGGCCCCGGCATCTCCAGGTCGACGCCCGCCGCCGCCGAGCCGGTGGTCGTGGCGACCCCGAACCAGTCGGTGACGACGAAGCCCTCGAACCCCCACTCGTCCCGCAGGATGCTGCCCAGCAGGCCGGGCTGCTCGGTGCACCAGCGGCCGTTCAGCCGGTTGTAGCTGGTCATGACGCCGAGGGCACCGCCCTCCCGGACGGCCAGCTCGAACGGCCGCAGGTAGATCTCCCGGAGGGCCCGGTCGTCGACGTCGGAGCTGATCGTGTAGCGCTGGGTCTCGGCGTCGTTGGCCACGAGGTGCTTGACCGTGGTGGCGACGCCCTGGGCCTGCGCGCCCCGGACGAAGGCGGCGGCGAGCTTCCCGGCGAGCAGCGGGTCCTCCGAGTAGCACTCGAAGTTGCGCCCGGCCAGGGGCGACCGGTGCATGTTGACGGTCGGCGCGAGCAGCACCCGGGCCCCCTTGCCCCGGGCCTCGGCCCCGAGCACGGCGCCGACCTGGCCCACCACGTCGGGGCTCCAGGTCGCCCCGAGGGCCGACCCGCAGGGGACGCAGCACGCCCGGGGCCCGACGGGGCCCATCTGGGTGCCGCGGGCGCCGTTGGGTCCGTCGGTCAGCCGGACGGCCGGGATGCCCAGGCGGGGCACCGCCGCGGTGGTCCACATGTCGAGCCCGGCCGTCAGCGCGGCCTTCTCCTCCAGGGTGAGCTCGGCGACCAGCTTGGCGATGCCCGCGGGGTCGGGCGGGGGGAGCGGCAGGGTCGGTGCGGGGGAGGGGCTGGTCACGGGCCGACCCTAACCTCGGCGTCTACGCTCCTCAGCCTGTGCCCCCGTCTCCCGTGAACGCGCCTGCCGACCTCGACGCCCAGGTCCGGGCGGTGGAGGAGGCGATCACGGACCTGTTCCGGCTGGCGTCGAGCCGGCGGCTGCACCAGGCCCGGCAGGAGCGGGCGGGCATCCGGCTGTCGCGCACCGGCTGGGAGTTCCTGCGCCGGGTCGACGACCTGGGGCCGATCCGGGTCTCGCGGCTGGCCGAGCTGATGGACCTGAGCCTGCCGGTCACGAGCCGGGCGCTGCAGCGCCTGGAGGACGACGGGCTGGTGGCACGCCGTCCCGACCCGGCCGACGGCCGGGCCGCCTGCTTCGTGGCCACGCCGGAGGGGCGCCGGACCCGGGCCGGCATCCAGGAGGCGATGCACGACGAGCTGGGCGCGGTGTTGGCCGGTTGGTCGGGCGCGGACCGCCGGGTGCTGGCCGAGGTGCTGCCCCGCCTGGTGGCCGACATGCGCGCCGGCGCCGGCTGACCGGCCTCGGCGGCGGCCGGGGCCGCCGGCGGTCAGGGCGCGACCGATCCCCAGTCGGCGAAGCCGGAGGGGTCGTGGCGACCCATCGTGCCGTGCTCGAACAGGCCCCAGCCCTCGGCGCCGGCCAGGGTGGCCCGGCCGACGTGGTCGATGACGCCGAACGGGATCCGGCCGACGACCGCCGGGTCGGTCAGGTCGTAGGTGGCGCCCTCGACCCAGCCGCGGCCCCGCCACTGGCCGTGGCCCCAGTCGGGGTCGCCGCCGTAGCCGGCGCCGACGTGCAGCGCCACCCAGCCCAGCGACTCGACCTCGACGTCGAGCGGCTTGCCGCCCCGCTCGGTCAGGTGGATCGTGGCCCGGGTCGGGATGCGGCTGCCGGGTGCGTACACCATGTCGACCTCGGGCCAGCCGAGCTGCTCGACCCGGCCGTCGGGCCACACCCGGGTGGCGTCGTTCAGCGTCCGGTAGCCGTCGGGCTGCTCCTGCACGATGACGACGACGGCGAACTCGTCGAACCGCAGCGGCACGTACAGCCACCACAGCCCGGCGGTGGGGTCGTGGGGCGGGCGGCCGGCCGGCTCGCCCTCGCCGACCGGGCGGATGCCCCAGGAGCGGTCGCGGGTGCCGACCCATACGTCGGGCGAGACGGCGATGTCGTCGCCGTCGACGCGCAGCTCGCCGCTCCAGGTGCCGACCTGGGCGAAGCGGGACGCGTCGAGGATGGCGCGGGCTCCGGTCCGCATGACGTGGTGCTGCTCCATCACCGCCGGGAACGAGCCCTCCCAGGTGAGGTCGAAGCCGAGGCCGTGGTCGTCGCCGTCGCAGATCAGCCGGATGCGGCGCAGCGGCTCCTGCACCTCGACCCGGTAGGGGCCGACGGCGGGTGAGAGGCGGTCGTCGCCGAGGGCGTCGGAGCAGCGGACCGTCCACTGTCGGTCGCCCCGGCGGACGGTGGCGTAGGCGTCGGTGGTGCCGAGGTTGGGGTAGACGCCGAGGCCGGTGACGAAGAAGAGGTCGCCGGTGCGGTCGTGGGCGTTGAAGTACGAGCGGTCGTAGAAGTTGCGGTCGCTGGAGGCGACGTAGCGCAGCGACAGGGGTGCCTGGTGGAGGGGGTACTCGTCCAGGGGCACGGGCAGCATGGGGCTCCGATCAGGTCCAGTAGGAACCGGCGAGCATGGCCTCGAGCGGTTCCCGGTTCATGACGAGGTCGTCGACCGCGGGGGGCATGGGGGTCTCGCCGAAGTGCACCGACCGGGCGCCGGTGCGGAGGAACACGATGGCGTACTGGAGGGCGGCGTAGGTGCCGTAGAACTCCAGGTCGCGGGGGGTGTGGCCGGTGGCGGCCTCGTAGGTGGCGGCGACGTCGTCGGCCTGCATGAAATGGGGCATCCCGGGCAGGTCGAACGTGGCGGCGATGTCGTCGAAGATGCGGTGGGCGTAGATGAGCCAGGCCAGGTCGAGCTCGCGTGGCCCGAGGGTGGCCATCTCCCAGTCGAGGACGGCGGCGGGGTCGAAGCCGTCGTACATCACGTTGCCGATGCGGGAGTCGCCCCAGCACAGCACCGCCCCGCTCTCGTGGTCGGGCCAGTGGTCGTCGAGCCAGGCGAAGCCCCGCTCGACGAGCGGCGAGCGAAAGCCGTCCGCGGCGGCGAACCGGTACCAGTCCCGGGTGATCCCGACCCGCCGGCGGAGGGCGCTGCCCCCGGGGTCGTCCGGAGCGTCGGCGACGAGGAATCCGAATCGCTGGGCCGGCCGGTCGACGGCGTGGAGGCGGGCGAGGACGTCGACGGTGGCGTCCTGGAGGTGACGTTGGTCGGCCCGGTCGGCGTCGTGGAGCCAGTTGTCGCCGAAGCTGTAGGGCATGACGTCGGGCGGCACCCGCCCGTCGACCCGGCCCATGACGAAGAACGGGGTGCCGACGGCGGCGGGGTCGGTCTCGGACCACCAGACCCTGGGGACGGGGACGTCGGTCAGCTCGGCGACGAGCCGGATGGCCTCGAACTGGCGGTCGAGGTCGTAGCGGGGGAAGACCGGGACGTCGGCGGCGTCGGGGGCGAGCCGGGCGACGAGCCGCTCGTGCCGGGTCTGGCCGTCCTCGCGCCAGGTGGCGTCGAACAGCAGGGTCTCGCTCGACATGCCGTTGGCGGCGGTGCCCTCCAGTCCGGTGATGGACGGCGCCGCGCTGGGCGGGAGACGGGCGGCCAGCCAGGCCTCGAGCCGGCTCCGGAGGGTCTCGCGGTCGCGGCTCGACCGCTGGAGGTCCTTGGACGCCGTGGGCTCGCCGTCACCGGTCATCCGTGGGTTCCCTCCCGTCCCCCGAACCGCTTGCCTTTGGCAAGCAACTGTCGGGCAGTCGCTCCGGACGTGTCAAGCCGGTCGTGTCCCGCCGGAGGATAGGCCCCGGCGGCCGTCGGTCACCGACTACTGTGTCGGGCGACACAGCTCGTTGCCGAGCACTCGGGGGCCGCCGCCGTGGACCGAGACGACTTCGACTGGGACGCCGCCTTCTTCTCACTCGTCGCGCCGCTGCGTCCCCACCGCTACCTCCGGGCCGCCCGCATCGTCTGGCAGACCGCCGCGGCCGTGGCCCTCATGACCGCGGCCGCGTGGGTCATGCTCCGCCTCGTGGTCGAGCCGCTGGGCGCGCTCGGCCGGCCCATGCTCTGACCGGATGCGCGAGAGCGCCGGGCGGCCGCTGGGAAGCTCGGCCCGGCGCCCTCGGCTGGCGTGGCAACGGGGTCGTCAGGGCGACCCGGCCACGACGAGCTGGTTGCTTACGTCGACTACGCCGGGGACGTCCCACGCGTCGTCGACGGCGGCCCTGCGGGCGTCCGGCGTGTCGACCTCGCCGCCCAGCACCACGACGCGGTGGTCGACGTCGACCTTGATTTCGGCGTCCTGCGTGAACAGGTTCTCGTTGAGCCGGTGGACGAGCGCGGACTTCATCTCCCGGTCACTCGGCACCTTGTCGGACGGCACGTCCTGCCATGCGTAGGTGGTGCGGGTCGGGTACCTGATCCAGCCCATCGTCTCGCTCCCCATGGTGAGACTCACTCGGACACCTCGTCCTTACCCGCTGTTCGCCCCCGCTAACGCCTCCGGCGACGATTCCCCGCCGTTCAGGTGCCCAGCATGTGCCGGCGCAGGCTGCGGACGGCCTTCCGGAGCAGGCGCGACACCTGCATCTGGCTGCACCCCAACATTTCCGCGATCTGGGACTGCGTCCGCTCCTCAACGAAGTACATCTGCAGCAGGTCCCGGTCGTCGTCCGACAGCAGCTCCAGGCTCTGGAACAGGGCGGTGCGGTTCTCGATGCCGACGAAGCCCCGGTCGGGCCGACCGATCACCTGGTCGGCCTGCAGGCCGCTGGCCGGGTCGGGGGCGTCGAGCGAGGTGGTGATGCGGGCGTCTTCGGCGGTCATCGACTCCAGCACCTCGCGCTCGTCCACCCCGATGAAGTCGGCCACCTCGCCGGGGCTCGGGGCGCGGCCGAGGTCGTGCGTCAACAGCTCGTGCGCGTCGCGCACCGGCCCCGAGAGCTCGTGGACCCGCCGGGGCACCCGGATGGCCCAGCCGCTGTCGCGGAAGTGGCGGCGCAACGACCCCACCACCGTCGGCTTGGCGAAGGCGAGGAACGGCTTCGACCGCTCGGGGTCGAAGCGGCGCAGCGCCAGGACCAGCGCCTCGTAAGCCACCTGGGTCAGGTCGTCGAGCGGCTCACCCCGCCGGTAGAGCCGCCGGGCCTGGGCCTCGGCGTGGGGCCGGTAGCTCTCGACCAGCGTCAGCAGCGTGGCCTCGTCGCGGTCGCGGGCGTAGCGGACGTGGAGCGCCCACAGGCCCTCGTCCACCGCGGGGTGGGCCGCCCGCCCGGCCAGCCAGCGCCGCTCGACCCGGTCGGTCGGGATGGTGGCGACCACTCGGGCCCGGTCGACCACCTCGTCTAGCGCCGCGAGGGCCGCGCGGCAGCGGCGCATCTCGCTGGCCAGCGCGGCGTTCGGCATCCCCAAACCGTTCCCCCTGGCCACCGGCGCTACACCCGCGGCCTCTCCGGGGACTGGATCGGCGGGGGGACCGCGGGGTAAGGGTGACATGAGCCGACGCCGAGGATGCCGCGCTGATGCCCCGATGACCGAGCCCGACCCCACCGAGCTCCTCGCCGCCATGCGCCGGCGGGTCGAGGAGGCCGCCGAGCGTCTGGGCGGCCTGGCCGCCGAGGTCGAGGAGCTGCGGAGCCGCGACAACGACCTGGAGTCGCTGGTCGACGTCCTGCTGGGCCTGGTCGACGCCGCGGTGCTGGTGGTCGACGACGACCGTCGGATCACCGCGCTCAGCCGGGGCGCCGCAGCCAAGCTCGACGGTGCCGCGGTGGGCAAGCCGCTGTCGTCCGCGCTCGGGGCGGCCGAGTTCGACGCCGTGTCGGCCCGCCTCGACGCCGCGGACGAGCCGGGGCGGGGGAGCGGGGCCGGTGACGACGGCGTCCGTCGACTGCCCCGGGGTGGGGCCGTGCTCGTGCTGGAGGACCCATGACTGACCAGCGTGGCTACGATCCCGAGGCTGAAGGGACCATCATGGACCAGCTCGCTGGCCGCATCGAACTGTCGCTCCCGTCGGAGAGCCGGTACATGCGGCTCGCCCGGCTCATGGCGAGCGGCGTCGCCACCACCTGCGGGTTGCCGCTGGAGGAGGTCGAGGACTTCCGCATCGCCGTCGACGAGGTGTGCGCGACGCTGATCGAGATCGGCGACGGCGAACCGGTCCGGCTGGCCTTCGAGCTGGGCTCCCAGACCCTCGTCGTGACGGCGACGACGGTCGCCAGCCGCGAGGCGGCCATCGACGAGGAGAGGCTCGGCCTCAGCCGCCAGATCCTCGACGTGGTGACCGACGGGCACGAGCTGAGCCAGTCGGGCGGCGAGGCGACCTTCACGGCCCGCAAGCAGGTCCGGAGCCGCGGCGTCGGCTGAGCGCCGCCGGGTCAGGGCGAGGGCACGCCCAGGATCTCGCGCAGCCCCGTCATCTCCAGCAACCGCCCGAGCGGCTCGGACACCCGGCTGAGCCGCAGCCCGACGCCCTGCTCCTCGGCCTGCTTGCGGGCGAGCAGCAGGGCCCGCAGCCCCGCCGAGTCGGCGAAGGACAGCCCCTGGGCGTCGATGTCGATGGCCTCGGGCGGGTCGGCGAGCACCTGGTCGACCGCTGCGCCCAGCTCGCCCGACGAGTGGAGGTCCAGCTCGCCGGCGAGCTCGATCACGGCCGTGGCGCCCTCGCGCCGGGTGGCGACGGTGATCGACTCCTGCGGATCGCTCATGGTGCGGTTCTCCCCTGATGGGCCGGTGGTGTCGCCGGCCGACGACGCCTCACTGTAGGAGGCCGGGCGGGTCCTCACTGCTCGTCGATCGACTCGACGTCGGGCGAGGCGGCCAACCGGACCAGCCACGGCCGGACGTCGGCCGGCCGCCCGTCGACGGTGCCCAGCACGACGACCTTCCCGTCGTCCTTGCTCACCTTGAAGTCGGAGGTCTCGAGCCGGCCGACGTCGCGGAACTCGTCGAGGACGTCGTCGGTGTCCGCGCCCGGCCGCAGCGTCAGCCGGACGGTGGTCGACGTGGTGGTGAGGCGGCCGCGGATGAAGTTGCGGATCGGCCGCAGCAGCACGAGGCTGCCGAGCAGCACGACCGTGCAGACGGCCGCGGTGGTCGGATCGCCGACCCCGCACGCGAGCCCGATGGCGGCGACGGTCCACAGGCTCGCCGCGGTGGTGAGGTTCCGGATGGTGTTGCCCTGCCGGAAGATCACCCCGGCGCCGAGGAAGCCGATGCCGACCACCACGTTGGACGCCACCCGGCTCACGTCGACCTGCACGGTCGAGAAGGCCCGGGGCTGGTCGACCTCGAGGAAGCCGAGGGTCGAGATCACCCCGAACAGCGAGGCGCCCAGCGCCACCGCGATGTGGGTGCGGAGCCCGGCCGGCTGGTCGCTGGCCTCCCGCTCGACGCCGACCATGCCGCCCAGCACCGCGGCCGACAGCAGCCGGACCACCACGTCCCCATCGAGCGCGAAGCTGGTGCTCGCCCAGATCACGGCGCCCTTTGTACCCGGTTCACCGGCCCATCACCCGCCGCCGTGTGGGAAGGCCCGGGGAGGGAAGCCTCGCCTTCGTCCACCACACGACGCGGAGGTGCCCATGCCCGAGCACGAGTTCGTCAACGAAGCCGAGGCGGCGATCGACCGCCGCACCGAGGCGCACGCGGCCGAGCACCGGCCGCCGCCCCACGCCCTCGGCGACGAGCGGGCCGCCCTGCGTGCCCAGCAGCAGGAGGAGGCCGCCCACATCGTGACCGGCCCGGGCGCCCCGGCGATGACCAGCGCCCAGGCGCGGGGCGCGGTCGTCGGCATGGTGGTCGGCGGCCTGATCGGCGCCGTGCTGTTCCTGCCGCTCGCGTTCATCCCGGTCGTCGACGCCGTCGCGGTCCGGCTCCTGCTCGCCGCCCTCGTCGGCGCGATGGCTGGCGCCACCGCCGGCGGCATCTACATGGGCGGCCGGGAGCCCGAGCTGGAGGGCGAGACCGTCGACGCCGACGGCCGGCCCTCCGTCGGCACGACCCTGCGGGATCCAGGCACCGACGCCCGCGGCCGGTAGCCTCCGCCGCCGGTCGCTGTCAGGAGGTCGCGGTGGTCCGCGCGCCGTCGTCCGTCAAGGCAGGGTCGAACGCCGGGCCCCGGGGCCCGAGCTCCTCGGCGTCGCCGGTCGAGCCGGCAGCCCGCCGGCCGAGGACCACCTTCACGGCGACGACGACGACCGCGACGGCGGCGACCGCCGCGGCCAGCAGGGGCCAGCGGACCTTCGGTCCACGGTCGGCCTTGCGGCCAGGACGCAGGGTGCTGATGTTCATGGCTGCTCCCGTCGGGTCGTCAGACGCGGACGTCGAGCACGAGCTGCTCGTCGTCGTGGGTGAAGATGTAGCGGAACCCGCCCACGTCGGCAGCCGCCGCGACGTCCAGCTCCAGCAGGCCGTCGCGGTCCATCCACCGGTCGAACAGGGCCACCATCTCGTGGTGCTCCCCCGGGTCGTCGCTCGGCAGGAAGCTCATCGACAGCGGGAGCCCGCGGGGGACCACCGTGCCGTCGATGTCGAGCGACTCGAGGGGGATGAGGTCGAGGAGCACCCGGTCCGGGCTCTCGTCGAACGCGATGAGTTGGCAGATGGACATGTCACACCGCACAGGAAGCGTCGGGGTCGGTCAGCGTGTCGTACATCTTCGTCAGGCTGGCCCGCAGCAGCCGGGACACCTGCACCTGGCTGACGCCGACCAGCTCGGCGATCTGGGACTGCGTGAGCCCGTTCATGAAGCGGAGCTCGACGATGCGGCGCTCGCGGGGCGGCAGGCCGTGGAGCAGGTGCTCGACCGTGGCCGCGGCGTCGACCGCGTCGAGGCGGGGATCGACGTCGCCGAGCAGCGCCACGTCGTCGGCCTCGCCGTCCTCGCCGGACGGGGTGGCGAGCGGCGTCTTGCGGTAGCAGCGGGCGGCCTCCAGCGCGTCGAGGACTTCCTCGACGGGCACGCCGGCCTGGGCGGCGATCTCCCCGACCGTCGGCGACCGGCCGAGGACCTGGCCCAGCTCCGCGACCGCGACCTTGACGGTGTGCTGTAGGTCCTTGGCCCGGCGCGGCACGTGGACCGCCCACGTCGTGTCGCGGAAGTGGCGGCGGAGCTCGCCGGTGATGGTCGGCACGGCGAAGGTGGCGAACGTGGCGCCGAAGTCGGGGTCGTACCGCTCGACCGCCTTGAGCACGCCCAGCAGGGCCACCTGGATGAGGTCGTCGAGGGGCTCGCCCTTGGTGGCGAACCGCTTGGCGCAGTGGAGCGCCAGCCAGCGGTGGTCCTCGATGAGCTCGTTGCGGAGGGCCCGGTCGCCGGTGGCGCGGTAGCGGCGGAAGCGGTCGGCATCGCCGCCGGCGGCGTCATCGCCCGGCGCGGCGGCGCGGCGGGCACGGCGGGCCCGGGTCGTCGGTTCAGTGGAATCGAGGATCGCGGTGGTGTGCACGGGTGCCTCCAGTTGCACGGTGGGGGCTTGTGTGACCCGCCAGCTACCCCGCTGTGGACGCTCTACACCCTGAAGTTGGGTAAGGCCCTCTCACCTGGGGCGGAGCCGCTAGTGCCGTGTCAGGGCACTAGGTTGCGCCGATGGACCTGGGCATCGCCGGGCGCCGGGCCGCCGTCGCCGCCGGATCGGCCGGGCTGGGACTCGGGTGCGCCCGGGCGCTCGTCCGGGAGGGCGTCCACGTCACGATCTGCAGCCGGTCCGCCGACCGCGTGCAGGCGGCGGTCGCCGCCCTACGGGCCGACGCCGCCGGCGGCGCCGAGGTCGCCGGCGGCGCCGAGGTCGCCGGCGTCGTGGCCGACGTGGGCACCCCCGCCGGGGCGACGGCGTTCGTCGAGCAGGCGGCCGCTTCGGGACCGGTCGACATCCTCGTCACCAACGCCGGCGGCCCGCCGGCCGGGACGTTCGCGTCGACCGACCTCGACGCCTACCTGCCGGCGATCGAGCTCAACCTGCTGTCCACGGTGGCCATGTGCCAGGCGGCGGTGCCGGCGATGGCCGAGCGGGGTTGGGGGCGGGTCGTGGCGATCACCTCGATCACGGTGCGCCAGCCGTCGGGCACGCTGATCCTGTCCAACACCGCCCGGGCCGGGGCCACGGCCTTCCTCAAGACGCTGGCCACCGAGGTGGCGGGCCGGGGCGTGACCGTGAACTCGGTGCAGCCCGGGCTGCACGCGACCGACCGGCTGGTCCAGCTGTCCGGGGGCGACGTGTCCGGGGTCGCCCGCGGCGTGCCGGCCGGCCGGCTGGGCGACCCCGACGACTTCGGGGCCGCGGTCGCGTTCCTGTGCTCGGAGCAGGCCGGGTTCGTCACCGGGGTCGCGCTACCGGTCGACGGCGGCGCGTTCCCCGGGCTCCAGTGACCCGACCAGGAGGAACCATGCCCGCCATCCGCCACGTGGTTGTGTTCCGGTTCGCCGCCGGGACCGCCGACGAGCACCGGGACGCCATCGCCGCCGCGCTGCGGCGGTTGCCGGCGGCGATCCCCGAGATCGCCGGCTACACGGTCGGCGGCGACGCCGGCCTGGTCGACGGCAACTGGGACTTCGCCGTCGTCGGCGACTTCGCGTCGGTGGACGACTATTTCGCCTACCGCGACCACCCGGAGCACCGGGCGGTGATCGACGACCTCATCCGGCCGGTGGTGGACGAGCGCGCCGCGGTGCAGTTCACGACCGGCTGATCCCCGGGACCAGGACCCGTCAGTCGACGCGCAGCTTGCTGGTCAGCTCGTCGCGCCGCGACTCGAACTCGTCGAAGCTGATCTTCCCGTCGTCGAACGCCGCGTGGAGATCGGCCAGTTGGGCGAGCACGGCCGCTTGGTCGACCACGGGGGCGGGGGTCGCTGGCTCGTCGGTGCCGTCGCCCTGCTCGGAGCGCTCCTGCCGCCGCTCGATCTTGGCCCGGGCCTTGGCCTGCTTGTCCCGATCGCGCTGGAGCTTCCCGAAGGTCGTACGCCGCCGTGACACGCCTGCTCAGACCACCCTGACGTTCTGAGCCTCGTCGCCCTTGCGGCCGGGCCCGATCTCGAACTCGACCTGCTGGCCGGCCTCGAGCGTCCGGTAGCCGGCGCCCTGGATGCTCGAGTAGTGGACGAAGACGTCGTCCTCGCCGTCGCGGGAGATGAAGCCGTAGCCCTTCTCCGCATTGAAGAACTTGACCGTGCCGACTGCCATGGTGCTTCTGCCTATCTTCTCCGTTCGAGCGGCCGTGCGATCTTCGAGCAGCGGCCGTGCCTGCACGAGGCTACGCCGTCGCGGCGCCGACTGCGCGCTTTGTAGCGTGAGGGCGATGAGCTCCGCCGTCGAACGCGACACGGTCACCCTGGCGCAGCGCATCGCCGAGTTGGGCGACGCCGCGCGGGCGACGGCCGCGGGGCCGTCGCGGTGGAGCGAACGGCTCATGGACTGGGCCATGGCCCGCCCCGGGTTCAAGACGCAGCTGTTCCGGTTCGTCGACGTCTTCCCCGCCCTCCGGGGCGACGCCGACGTGGCCCGCCACGTGGGGGAGTACTTCGCCGGGGAGGAGACCCCGCGGGTGCTCGACCTCGGCATCGGGGTGGCCGGCCATGTTCCGCTCGGCGCCCGCATCGAGTCCCGGGTGGCCCGCCGGAACATCACCCGCATGGCCCAGCAGTTCATCGTCGGGTCCACGGCCGACGAGGCGGTCGCCGGGCTTCATGCACTGTGGCGGGCCGGCAGCGCCTTCACCGTCGACGTCCTGGGCGAGAAGACCGTCGTCGCGGCCGAGGCCGACCGCTACGCGGCCCGGGTGGCCGAGCTGGTGACCGTGCTCGGCCGGGCGGCGGCGGGCTGGGCGCCCGACGACCACCTGGAGCGCGACGACCTCGGCCCGCTCGCCCGGGTCAACGTGAGCGTCAAGCCCACCGCGTTGGCCACCCACTACGAGCCGCTCTCGCGCGAGGTCGGCCTGGCCGGGGCGAAGGATCGGCTCCGCCCGCTGTTGCGGCTGGCCCGCGACCACGGCGCGTTCGTCAACGTCGACATGGAGCACTACGACGCCAAGGACCTGACCCTCCAACTGGTCCGCGACCTCCTGTCCGAGGACGAGTTCGCAGCCATGCCGGCCGGCCTCGTGATCCAGGCCTACCTGCGCGACAGCCGCGACGACCTGGCCGACATCATCGCCTGGTCGGCCCGGCGGCCGGAGCCGGTCACGGTCCGGCTGGTGAAGGGCGCCTACTGGGACGCCGAGGTGGTCCACGCCCGGGCGGAGGGCTGGCCGGTCCCCACGTTCGAGGACAAGCGGGCCACCGACGCCAACTACGAGCGCTGCGTCCGGCTGCTGCACGACCACCACGGCGAGGTCCGGGCCGCGTTCGGCTCGCACAACCTGCGGTCGCTGGCCTACGCGGTCAGCTACGCCCGGCACCAGGGCATTCCCGACACCGGCTACGAGCTGCAGATGCTCCACGGCATGGCCGCCCCGCTGCACGCGGCCGTGCGCCGCCTGGGGTTCCGGCTGCGGGTCTACGCCCCGGTCGGCGAGCTCGTGCCGGGCATGGCGTACCTGGTCCGCCGGCTGCTGGAGAACACGTCCAACGAGTCGTTCGTCCGCCACCGCTTCGCCGAGGGCCGCGACCTCGACGAGCTGCTGGCGCCGCCCGCGGTCGGCGAGCTGCCGCCGGCCACGCGGCCCGTCCGCCGCCCGCCGACCGACCCCGTCCGCCCCGGGCCCTACGCGCCCGAGCCGGTGGCCGAATGGCGGCGGGCCTCGGCAAGGGCCGAGATGGCCGGCGCGGTCGCGGGGGTAGCCGGACGGCTCCGAGGCCCCGGGGAGAGGGTGCCGGCGCTGGTGGCGGGGGAGCAGGTGAGCACCGCGGCGACCATCACGTCGGTCGACCCGGCCGACCCGGGCACGGTGGTCGCCACTTCGGCGGCGTGCACGCCGGGCGACGTCGACCGGGCCGTGGCCGCGGCCGTCGCGGCGTCCGGGGCCTGGCGCCGCACCCCGGCCCGGGAGCGGGCCGCGGTGCTGTTCCGGACCGCCGAGCGGCTGCGGGACCGGCGGGCCGAGATCGCCGCCCTGGAGTGCTTCGAGGCCGGCAAGCCGTGGGACCAGTCCGACGCCGACGTCTGCGAGGCCATCGACTTCTGCGAGTACTACGGCCGCGAGATCCTCCGGCTCGAGTCGGCCGCGCTCGACCTCGTCCAGTCGCCGCCCGGCGAGGCGAACCGGCTCACCTACCAGGGCAAGGGAGTGACCGCGGTGATCGCGCCGTGGAACTTCCCCCTCGCCATCCCGACCGGCATGACCGTCGCCGCCCTGGCCGCCGGCAACCCGGTGATCCTCAAGCCGGCCGAGCAGACCCCGCTGGTCGCCTGGCGGCTGATCGAGGCGCTGGTGGCCGCCGGCGCGCCGTCCGGGGTCGTGCAGTTCCTTCCCGGGATCGGCGAGGAGGTCGGCGCCCGGCTGGTCGAGCACCCCGACGTGGCCGTTATCGCCTTCACCGGCTCCCGGGCCGTGGGGCTGGCCATCACCCGGCAGGCCGCGGTCACTCTCGAGGGCCAGCGCCACGTGAAGCGGGTCATCACCGAGATGGGCGGCAAGAACGCGCTGATCGTCGACGCCGACGCCGACCCCGACCAGGCGGTGCCCGGCGTGGTGACCTCGGCGTTCGGCTACGCGGGCCAGAAGTGCTCGGCGGCAAGCCGGCTCATCGTGGTGGGCGGGGTCTACGACCAGGTGGTGGAGCGACTGCTGGGCGCCACCCGCGAGCTGGTCGTCGGCCATCCCCGGCGGCCCGAGGTGCAGGTGGGCCCGGTGGTGGACGAGGACGCCCACAAGCGGATCCTGCGGACCCTGGAGGGCGCCGGAGGGCAGGGCGAGGTGCTGGTCACCCATCCCCGGGTGCCCGACCGGGGCTACTTCGTCCCGCCCACCGTGGTGGCCGTGGACGATCCGGACGTGCCCATGGCCCGGGAGGAGATCTTCGGTCCGGTGCTGGCGGTGCTGCGGGCCACCGACGTGGACGAGGCCATCGCGCTGGCCAACCGGTCGGACTACGCGCTGACCGCCGGTATCTATTCGCGGTCGCCGGACGCCATCGCCCGGGCGGCGGCGGAGCTGCGGGCCGGGAACGTGTACGTCAACCGGCCGATCACCGGGGCGGTGGTGGGCCGGCAGCCGTTCGGCGGCTACGGCCTGTCGGGCATCGGGTCGAAGGCCGGCGGGCCCGACTACCTGCTGCAGTTCCTCGACCCGCGGGTCGTCACCGAGAACACCCTGCGGCAGGGGTTCGTGCCCGACATGTGAGGCCCCGCGGTGGGGGTCAGCCGCGCTCGTCGGCCTGGATGGCCAGCTCGACGAGGGGCAGCACCCGGTGGCGGAGCTGCTCGGTGAGCGCGATCTGGGTGGCCGTGCGGTTGATGCCCTGCGCCTCCAGCACCCGGCCGATGACGGTCTGGAGGTGGTCGTTGGTCCGGGCCACGACCCGGCAGTGGAGGTCGCCGGGGCCGGTGACGGTGTGGATCTCCAGCACCTCGGGGATCTTCCGCAGGTGATCGACGACGTCCTCCAGCCGGCCCTGGGCGATCTCGAGGCTGACGAAGGCCAGGACCTCGTAGCCCATGGCCCGCAGGTCGAGATCGGGGTCGAAGCCGCGGATGACGCCCCGCTGTTGGAGCTTGTCGAGGCGTGCCTGTACCGTTCCTCTGGCGACCGAGAGCTGGCGGGCGAGCTCCATGACGCCGGCCCTCGGGGTGTCGCACATCGCGCTGATCAGCCGGGCGTCGAGCTCATCGATTCCGGTGGGCAACATGAACAACATGACTAGCACAACGCGGCTCCTGCTGCCCAAAATGCACAGTATCTTGCAGATCTGTTGACGCCTTCGCCGGGTCGGCCTTTGCTGGGACGTGCAGCTTGTGACACTCACGCACCCCGGGGGGAGAACCACGGCCATGGGCGACACCCTGACGTCCCGCCAGAACGAGCACCGGCCGGCCGCCGAGCCGCCCGCACTCGGCGGCATCGACCACGTCGAATGGTGGGTGGGCAACGCCCGGGCCTTCAGCGGCTTCCTCGCGTCCTCGTTCGGCTTCGAGTTCGTCGCCTACGCCGGCCCCGAGACCGGCCGCCGCGACCGGGTGTCCCACGTCCTGCAGCAGGGCCGCATCCGGTTCCTCGTCACCGGCGCCCTCACCCCCGACTCGCCCATCGCCGAGCACGTCCGGAAGCACGGCGACGGGGTCCGCGACGTGTGCTTCCTCGTCGACGACGCCGAGGCCGCCTACGCCGCCGCCCTCGACCGCGGCGCCCTGCCCGAGCGCCCACCCGCCGTCGACACCGACGAGCTGGGGGCCATCCACCACGCCGCCATCCGGACCTACGGCGAGACCGTCCACACGTTCCTCGACCGGTCGGCCTACGCCGGCGACTTCGCCCCCCGGTTCGGGCCGCCCATGCTCTCCGCCCCCGCCGGCCCGTCCGTCGGCCTCGCCCGCTACGACCACATCGTCGCCAACGTCGAGCAGGGCCGCCTCGACCAGTGGGTCGGCTATTACCACGACGTGCTGGGCTTCGACCCGCTGGTCCACTTCGACGACGACCAGATCTCCACCGAATACTCGGCCCTCATGTCCACGGTGGTGTGGAACCACGACAAGGTGGTGCTGCCCATCAACGAGCCCGCCCAGGGCCGGCGGAAGAGCCAGATCGAGGAGTACCTCGACTACTACCGGTCGCCCGGCGTCCAGCACCTCGCCCTCCACACCCCGGACATCGTCACCGCCGTCCGGGCCATGCGCGAGCGCGGCGTCCGGTTCCTGACCGTGCCCCCCGAGTACTACGACGACGCCAAGGAGCGGCTGGCCGGCGTCGACCTACCCTGGGAGTCCCTCGCCGAGCTCGGGATCATGGTCGACCGCGACCCGGAGGGGCACCTGCTGCAGATCTTCACCGAGACCCTGTGCGACCGCCCGACGGTCTTCTTCGAGATCATCCAACGGGCCGGGGCCAAGGGCTTCGGCGCCGGCAACTTCAAGGCCTTGTTCGAGGCCATCGAGCGGGCCCAGGAGGCCCGTGGCAACCTCTAACGCGGTGGGGCCCGACCGGAGGGCGATCCGGCCTGACCCTCGACCCGACCCGCAGCCGCAGTCGAGCGGCGGGCCGGCGGGGGCGACAGCTAGGCCGGGTCGCCGAGCCGGTGGACCAGCACGACGTCGCCGTCCCCGAGCGACAGCGCGTCGGCCACCGGTTCCGGTGCCGGGATCATCATCCCGAGCCGGGAGGCGGCGATGGCCGCCCGGGCGACCGCGTCCTCGAGGTGCTCGACGGCAGCCGCGTGGTCGAGTCCGTCGGTGGCCCGCTCGAACTCCGCCCGGGCCTGCACCACGAACGGGGCGAGCTCCGGGGTGAGCGGATCGGGGGTGGAGTCAGGGGAGGGCAGCCGGGAACCTCCGTCGCGAGCCATCAGGACAGGCTACCGGGACACCGGCCGGCCCGGCATCCGATGGAGGACCCCGGCGGGGCGTGTGGTAGCTTGCACCTTCCGCCGGGCCGTTAGCTCAGTTGGCTAGAGCACCTGCATGACGCGCAGGGGGTCAGGGGTTCGAGTCCCTTACGGCCCACCCCGATGACCTGGGCATCAGCCCTGGTCATTCTGGTATTCGCCACCCGTCGAGGCGGCCGGGGGAGCCAGCTGGGGAGCCTGAGATTCGCCGTTGGCGCCCCCGTGGCTCCCCAGCAGCCGTTCCATCCGGTCTGCTGCCACGTCGACCGTCGGCGCCACCGCATGGCGGTAGACCTGGGCGACCATCCGGGTTCCGTCGTGCCCGAGGAGGTCGGCCACGTGCTCCAGCGGCACGCCGTCGTCGGACAGCAGCGAAGCGGCCGTGTGGCGCATCTCGTACGGCATCCACCGCCCGATGCCCGCCTTCGCGCACGCCCGGCGGAAGTACCGCCGGAGGTTCGACGCATCGATCGGTGTCCCCGCCGTCGTCGTGAACACCAGCTGCTCGGCCGCCCAGCGCGTCGACCAGCTAGCGCCAGCGGCCGCCCGCTCAAGCGCCTGGAAGTCCTGGCGCCGGCGCAGCGCATCCACGACGAACGGCGGGCACGCCAGCGACCGCCGGGAGCGCTTGGTCTTCAACTCGCCCATGACCGGGCGGTTGTTCTCCCGCTTCAACGCCCGGCGGATGTGGACCACCCCGGCGTCGAGGTCGACGTCCCGCCACGACAGGCCGGTCAACTCACCGGGCCGAAGGCCCATCGTCACACCCACGATCACGAGGCCTTCCAGGCGATCGCCCCGCATCGAACCGAGCAGGGCGCCGGCCTCGGCGGCCGTGAGCGACCGCCGCTCGGTGAACTGGCCCTCCGGCGTCGAGGTCAGGCGGGCAACGTTCCGGCGGACGAGCTCGCGCCGGTCGGCGTGATCCAGTGCCGTCACGAGCACCGCCCGGATGCGGCGCAGCGAGTTCTTGGCCATCCCGCGCGCCGCCCGAGCCTCCAACAGGTCGTCCACGTGGTCCGGTGTCAGCTTCGCCAGCCGGTGCGATCCGAGGCCCGGCACCAGGTGGCACTTGATCGCCCAGGCGTAGTTGTCCCGCGTGTTGACCGACCTGGCGAGCTTCGGCACCTCCCGCTCCAGCCAGTCGAGCAGGAACGCCTCGACGGTCAGGTTCCCGTTGCGCGCCCGGGCCCCGTTCTCGACCTCCTCCCGGAGCCTCCGGAGCGCGTCCCGAGCTGCTTTCTCCGTTGGACCGACGACCTTGCGCCGCACACGCCGCCCGTTCCCATCCCGGCCGAGGTCAAGCACGCCGACCCACCGCCGACGGGCCGCCTCGTAGTACACGGCGCCTTCGCCGCGGCCACGACGAGAGCCCGTCATGCCGCCTCCAGGCGAGCGACGTACTCCGCCAGCGCAGTTGCCGAAATACGGCGCAGGTGGCCGATCTTCACCGACCGCAACTCGCCTGACCGGATCAAGTCGAACACCCGGGTCCGTCCGACACGCAGCATGGCCGCCGCCTCCTCCGGCCGCAGCAGCAGCGGCGTCAACTCGGAACGCCCTTCCACCGTCCTCACCTCCGTTCTCGCGTCCCGCCAACTGCCGAACTCATGCCGCCGCCTCTGCTTCCGCTCCCGGGGGGCCCGGACCCGCACGGGCCGCCTTGGCCGCTTCGTACTCCGCGCGCCACCGCTGGCGGGTGGTGATCTGCTGGGCGATGGCAGCGGCGTAGGTGCGTTCGTCGACGCGGGATCGGCCGAGCAGTTCCCAGGTCCAGCGGCCGTCGGGGCCGGTGATGGAGAGCTCGTCGTGGTCGTCGGGGTCGATCCCGGCTTCTTCCAGCGCGGCGCGCACCACGGCGACCCGGTCTGCGCGGTGGACGGCGAGGGTCTTGCCCGTCCATTGGCGGGACACGAGTACCCGGCGGCCGCCGAGCCCGAGGTTGGCCCGGTCGTGCGCTTTGTGCTTGCACTGGCCCGGCACCATCCCGGGTGCGGCGCCTTTGGGCTGCACCCCGAACCGCAGCCAGTTCGCGCAGGTCGGCGCGCAGGGCAGCCAGCGGACTTCTTCGGTCAGGCGGTCGATGTGGGCCGCCCGGGCGGGGGAGGCGTCGTGGTCGTCGTAGGTGGTGGCGATGTCTTTGGGCAGGTACTTGCACAGGTAGCTGATCGCCCGGTCCGCTCCCGGGGACCCGGCGAGCAGGCCCTGCAGGTCATCCTGCGCGCCGAACCGAACCACATGGGCGGGCTCGGCGTCGTCGTCGGTGTCGAGGGCGTCGAGGGCCTGGTCCCAGGTCGGCAACGAACTCCCCGTCATTGGATCGAGATAGCCGCCGGCCTGGTCGGACCAGCGGGGCAGCTGGTCGACGTAGACGGGGGTGTCGTGGGCGGGCCACCAGACCTGGTGGTAGGTGGCGGCCCGGACCTCGCGGACGATCCTGCGGGGGATGGTGCCCCGGATGGCGGCGTGGAGGTGGGGGGCGAGGCGACGCTGTGCTTCGACGGTGGCGAAGTACTGGACCTCGTAGCCGGCGCAACGGCGCAGGTTCTGCCAGAACCGGTCGACCAGCTTGGGGAAGTGCAGCGCGTCGAGGGCGGCCCGCCGGTAGTCGTAGCCCTCCGGGTCGACGGGCACGCCTTCGGGTGTGACCCGCCCGTAGGAGGGCAGGGTGAGGGTGAGGAACATGGAGGGCCGGTAGGTCTTGCCGTCCGGGGCGGTGAACACCCGGCCGATGGTCCGGTCCTCTATCGGCATCCGGGGCAGGTCGGGGGCGTCTTGGCGGCGCCGGGTTGAGCGCACCCGCCGATCGCTGTCCTCGCCGTCGTCGTCGTCGGCCTGGTCCTCGTCGACGTCGGCTGGCTGGTGTTCGGGTTCGGTGTCGAGGTGCCAGCCTTCTCGGCACTGTTGGATGCGGAGCCGTTTGGCCCGCTCCGCGCAGGGCGGGCAGCGGTCCTGCCGGGT
>JBKPHT010000178.1:0-24961 GCA_046730015.1 Actinomycetota bacterium | reverse complement strand
GGGCCCTCGCCCGCGCCGTCTGGCCGGTCGACGACGGCGACGCCGCCGCCCGCCTGGGTGGCGCCGCGCCCCAGCTGGCGGCGGCCGGCCTCGGCCCGCTGGAGGCCCTCCGCGCCACCGCCGAGGCCCTGGCCGCGGTGGTGACCGCGCCGGCCGTCAAGGGCGACGCCAGCACCGCGCTCACCCGCACGGCGCCGGAGGCCTGCACCGCCTATTGCCGATCCTGCGGGGTCGTCCACGTCCAGGACCAGCTCATGCGGCTGGCGGCGCTGCCCGCCGGCCTCGACCTCGAACGGGGCACCAGCCCGCCCGTCCTGCGGCCCCTCGCCCGGTGGCCCGGCGTGCCCGACCGCCACGAGGGCGGCGTCGCCCTGGTCGACGCCTACCTGCGCGTCCATGGGCCGGCAACCCCCGGCGACGTCGCCGCCTACCTGGGGACCACCCGGCGGGCGGTGGCGCCCGACTGGCCCGCCGGCCTGGCCGAGGTCCGGGTCGACGGGCGGCGGGCCTGGCTCCCCGAGGACCGGCTCGACGACCTGCTCCGGGCGCCCGAGCCCGACCTCGTCCGGCTGCTGCCCCGGTCCGATCCCTGGCTGCTGGCCCGCGACCGCGAGCTGGTCGTGCCCGACCCCGCACACCGCAAGGCCCTGTGGCCGGTGCTCGGCGCCCCCGGCGGGCTGCTCGTCGGCGGGGAGGTGGCCGGCACGTGGCGGAGCCGGACGGCAGGGCGCCAGCTCGACGTCGAGGTGACTCCGTTCGGCCGGCTCCCCGCGTCCGCCCGCGCGGCGGTCGAGGACGAGGCCGAGCTGGTCGCCCCGGCCCGAGGAGCGGTGGCGGTCCGCGTCCGCTTCGTGAGGCGATAGGGCAGACCGCCCGTTCTCGAGGTCATCGGGGTCGGCCCCCGACCACAATCGCCTCGGGAACGCCGGACCGACAGCTACCGCCTCGGGGCGGCGCGCCGGCGAGAACCTGTTCTACCCTTGGACCCATGGACGACCCCCGTGCCGCCGCGGCCGACCTCGGGCACCCGGTGTTCGACGCCGACAACCACTACTACGAGGCCACCGACGCCTTCACCCGGCACCTCGACCCCGCGCTCGGGCCCCGCTGCGTCCAATGGGCCACGATCGACGGCCGGCAGTACCACGTGGTCGGCGGGCGGGTCAGCCGCGCGGTCGCCAACGCCACCTTCGACCCGGTGTCCAAGCCGGGCTGCCTCTACGACTACTTCCGGGGCAACCGCGAGGGCGTCGACCCGCTGGCCCGGCTGCGCGACCACGAGCCGATCCGGCCCGAGTACCTCGACCCGGCCTCCCGGCTCGCCGTGCTCGACGAGCAGGGCCTGGCCGGCTGCTGGCTGTTCCCGACCCTGGGCATGATCTACGAGGAGCAGCTGCACCACGATCCCGAGGCCGTCGGCCACACCTTCCGGGCCTTCAACCGCTGGCTGGCCGAGGACTGGGGCTTCGCCCACGCCGGCCGGATCTTCGCCGCCCCCTACATCAGCCTGGCCGACCCGCAGTGGGCGATCGACGAGGTCGAGTGGGCGCTCGACCAGGGCGCCCGCCTGCTGGTGATGCGGACCGCCGCCCCCACCACGGCGGTCGGGCGCCGGTCGCCGTTCGACCCGATGTTCGGCGGCTTCTGGTCGCTCGTGAACGAGGCCGGCGTCACCGTGGTCGTCCACGCCGGCGACAGCGGGGTGTCGTCCGACGGCTACGCGGTCGACGGCTTCGCCGCCACGTTCTCCGGCGGGCACGCGCCGTCGCTCAGGAACTTCGCCATCGAGAAGGCGGTGCACGACTACCTGCTGTCGATGGTGCTGGCCAACATGTTCGCCCGCTTCCCCAACCTGCGGATCGCCTCGGTCGAGAACGGCGCCGAGTTCCTGCCCGACCTGTTCCGCAAGCTGCGGTCGGTCGACCGCAAGACGCGAGGCTGGTTCGCCGACGACCCGGTCGAGATCTTCCGGCGCCACATCTGGATCAACCCGTTCTGGGAGGACGACCTGGCCTCGGTCGTCGAGTGGATGGGCGCCGACAGGGTGCTCTTCGGCTCGGACTGGCCCCACATCGAAGCGCTGCCCCAGCCGCTCGACTACCTGCGGGAGGCCAAGGTCCTCGACCCGGCCGGCCGCGAGCGGGTGCTGTACGGCAACGTCACCGAGCTGACCGCGCTCCGCCCGGCCTGACCCGGGCGCGGTCCCGGGGCCCGGTCGGACCTGGCGGAGCGGGGGGCCACGTCGACCCCCGCTCCGCGGCGGGAGGTGGGTGTCCGGGGGGCTGGAATCCGCAGGTCCGGTGCCTGTCCACCGGGCGTGCGTGTTCCGGGGTCGCCCGCCCGACCCCGGACACCCACCTCTGCACCAGCGGTCCGCCCGCTCGCCCGGAGGCCCTTTGCGGTGGGGAGGGAAGCCCGCCCGAACTTTCTCCCCGGCGCCGTTGCAGAGTTTGTTGCACCCTCTAGATCGCGTCAGGGCCGGCGTTCGTTACAGCGACTCGGGAAATTTCCCTGATCCCCCGGAACGGCCGAGTTCAGGGCCTCGAGCATGGCCGACCACGGGGCCATCCACGTCGGCGGCTCCGGATCCGGGTCCCAGAGGACGGTCACGCCCCAGGCGCGGAGGTCCGCGACGTTCTGGCGGAACCGGGGTGCCGCGCCAGTGCGGGGTTCAGGTTCGGCGCGATGACGAGCGGGACACGCTGGCCGAAGGCCTCGGTCATCACGCTGAGCGCCCAGTTGTCGGCGATGCCGGCGGCGAACTTGCCGACCGTGTTCAGGGTGGCGGCTGCGACGACGATGCCGTCGGCCGGCGGCCACCCGCTGGTCCGCCCGGAGTAGTCGTGCCGGGGCGGGTGCCCGGTGAGCGCCGAGATGCCGTCCACGTCGAGGAAGGACCATCCGGCAGGTGTGGCCCCGACGTAGACGTCCCAACCGTCCGACTGAGCGAGCGCCGCCAGGCTCCCGACGTCGGCCGCAGGGCCGGCGCCGCAGGCCAGCACGTAGAGCACCCGGCTCACGGCGAGGCAAGCGCGTCGCGCAGCTCGGCGAGCTTCGGTTCCGAGCCGACGATCAGAGGTCGGAGGACGAGGTGGACCCGAGGGTCGTGGGGCCGAGAGGGTCCGCCACCGTCGTGGACGTCGTGGTCGTCGTGTCCGGCGGGGGAGCGACCGTGGTTGCCGTGGACGGTTCGGTGGTCGAGGTCGTGGTCGACTCGGGCGGCGTCGAACGTCCGGGGACGGTGGTGCCGGCGCCGGCCGGCAGGGTGGTGGGCGTCGAGGCCGGCGGCAGCGTGGACGCGGTCGTGGCCGTCGAGCAGGTGACGGTCACCTCGCAGTCCTCGGTCGCCCCGCCCGTGCTCCGGCTACCGCCGGACGAGCCGCTGGAGCCGCGGTCATCGTCGTCGCCGCCGTGGTCGGTGGTGGTGGCGGGAGTGGGGTCGATCGGGCGCCGCGTGCTGTCGCTGATCGCGGGCACCACGACCGTGGCCACGAGGCCCGTCGTGGCGGCGGCGGCGGCGACGCCGACGACGGCGGCGGTCGTGATCGCCACCGCCTTGATGGCCAGCACCCGGCCGAGGGTCCGGGCCGCGGGGTGGCGCGACGCCTCGAGCCGGGCGGCGGCGTGCTTGGCGGTGTAGCCCCGCTCGTCGGAGTGCTTGGCGGTGTAGGCCTCCTCGGCCCGGCGGGCAGCCAGCTCGTCGACGACGGCGGGCGGGGTCCTGAGGTCGACCTCGGCCGGCACGTCGAGGACGGGGATCCCGGGGACGTAGTCGTCCGGCTCGTCGCCGGCCAGGACCGCGAGGCGGAGCCCGGTCATCCGGGCCACGATGTCGTCCTGGCCCCGCATCTCGTCGGGCTGCGCTGGCGCCTGCGCCGTGCGGACCAGCACGGCGACGTCGGTACACCAGGCGGGCGCGTCGGGGGAAGGCATGGCGCCGCCGAGCACGCGCTCGAGCTCCGCGTCCCAGATGGCCATGTCGTCGGTCCAGCGGTCGTCGTGAGTGGTCATTCGGCCAGGGCCTCTTCGCTCATCTTGGCGGCGAGCCGTTTGAGTGCCCGGTGGCACATGACCCGAACGGACCCCGGCGAGCGGCCCGTGATCCGGGCCACGTCCGTCACGTCGAACCCGCCGAGCACGCGCAGGAGCACGGCCTCGGCCTGGTCGGCGGGCAGGCCTGCGACCAGCATCTCGACCGTGTCCTGCACGCCGAGCTGCTCGATCACGAGCCAGGCGGGGTCGCCGCCCAGGCCCCGTTCGACGGGGCCGTCGAGGCGGTCGTCAGGAAGTGGCTCCGTGCGCCGGCGCGCCGCCCGCCGCCGGTGCTCGATCAGCCGATGGCGGGCGATGGTGAACAGCCAGCCACGGAAGCCGGCCTCGTCGCCCCGGAAGCGGCCCAGGCCGCGGGCGACCGCCAACCACACCTCGGCGGCGAGGTCGTCGGCCATGTCCGGTTCCTGGGCGCGCAGGTAGCGCAGCAGGCGAGGCTGGTAGGCGCGGAAGATGTCGGCGAGTGCCTGTTGCTCGCCCTGTACCGCGGACACCAGCAGCGCCGGAAAATCGAGGTCCCGGGTCGCTTCCGTGGGCCGCACTCTAACCACACCACGCGCGTCGTTCGTGGCTTCGCGCCCACAGCGAAGCATTCGTTACGTTCCGCTGTCGGCCAAACGACCGCCATCGCCTCGCGTACGGAGGACCGGGCGGCGGGTACGCTGACCGTCCTGCGGCGGGCGCGTGCCCGCCGCCCAGGAGGATCCGATGTCCGCAGCCCCGGTGGGCTACCGCCCGGTCGCCACGCTCGACGAGGTCGCGCGCGGCGAGTTCGTCACCCGCGTCTACCAGCATCTGCTGGCCGCGCTCGTCGCCTTCGTGGCGTTCGAGGCCCTGCTCATCAACCTGGGCGTGGCCGAGGCGTTCTACGAGGTCATCGCCCGCAACCCCAACGGCTGGCTCCTCGTGCTCGGCGGCTTCATGGTCGGGAGCTGGCTGGCCACCACGGCGGCCCACGACATCCTGAACCCGTCGCGCCAGTACCTCGGCCTGTTCGGCATGGCGGCGGTCGAGGCGGTGATCTTCGCTCCCGTCCTGCACTACTTCTTCGAGGTCGCGAACGACGGCACCACGACCGTGATGGCGGCCGCGCTCATCACCGCCGCCGGCTTCGCCGGGCTGACCGCGATCGGGTTCGTGACCCGGGCCGACCTGTCGTACCTGCGGCCGCTACTGCTGTGGGGCGGCGTCTGCTCGCTGCTGCTCATCGGCGCCGCCCTCCTGTTCGGCCTGGAGCTGGGCATCTGGTTCTCGGTGGCGATGATCGCCCTGGCCGGCGCCGCGATCCTCTACCAGACCCAGACCATCCTCCGGCGCTATCCCGAGGAGGCCTACGTCGGCGCGGCAGTGCAGCTCTTCTCCTCGGTGATGCTGCTGTTCTGGTACGTGCTCCGGCTGGTGGGCGCGCTGCGGAACTGACGGCGCCCGGACCCGGGCTCACCCGAACGCCGGGCCGTCGAGCCGGTCGATGGTCGCGAACTCGGCGACCGGGCCCCGGGACAGCCGCCGGGGCTGCCGCACGGGGTGCCCGAGGGCGATCACCGCGGCCAGCGCCAGGTGGTCGGGCGCCCCGAACATCGCCTTGACCGCGTCCTCGCGGCGGATCGCCATCGTCGTCACGACCCCGCCCAGGCCCTCATCCCGGGCGGCCAGCAGCACGCTCCACGCGAACGGGTAGATCGACGCCCCGCCTGCGAACGTGTAGCGGTCGAGGTCCCGGTCCACGGCGGCCAGGCGGGTGAGGTCGGCGAACACCGCCAGGAGCACGGGCGCCTCGTCGAGGTGCTCGGCCAGCCCGCCGGGGCCGTCCGCGGCGGCCTCGGCCAGCACGGCGGCGCCCTCGGCCGCCCGGGCCTCGGCGTCGCGGTCGGTGACCGGCGCCCACGGCGTGAGTCCCGCCAGGGTGATCGCCAGGTAGCGGTACCAGTCGGCGAGGTAGAGGTCGCGCAGCCGGCGGCGGGCCCCGGCGTCCTTCACGACCACCACCCGCCAGCCCTGGCGGTTCCCGCCGCTGGGCGCGAAGCGGGCGGTGTCGAGCACCCGCGCCACCACCTCGTCGGGCACCGGCTCGGCGGTGAACTCCCGCACCGCCCCGGTCGTGCGGAGGGCCTCGGTCAGGTCCATCGCCGTACCGTACGCCGGTTCGGCGGGGCTGATGCCGAGGACAGTGGGTACCTTGCCGACACTGGTAAGCGTGCTTACTATGCACCCGGCCCGCGGACGCTCTGGAGGGAACGTGCCCCGCACCCGACTCATCACCATCGCCGTCGCCCTGGTCGCGGTCGGTGCGCTCGGCGCCGCCGCCTGCGGCGACGACGACGGCGCCGATGTCCGCAACATCGGCGGGGACTGCGACGGCTCCGCCTCTGCGTCCGCCGCCAGTGGGTCGGCCTCCGCCTCCGGCGGCTCGGCCTCGGGCGGTTCCGCGTCCGGCGCCTGCCCCTCGGGCAGCGGGAGCGGGAGCGGCAGCGGCAGTGGCAGTGGCAGTGGCATCGCCGAGGACGTCGAGGGCTCGGCGACCGACAACCCCCTCGTGCAGGACGCGCTGGCCGCGTACACGACCTACGTCAACGAGCAGGTCGACGCCACGATCGCCGCCACCACCACGTTCACCGACGCCGTGCGGGCCGGCGACCTCGAGGCCGCCAGGGCGGCCTACGCCCCGTCCCGGCAGGGCTGGGAGCGCATCGAGCCGATCGCCGGCCTGGTCGAGGCGATCGACGGCGCGGTCGACGCCCGGGTCGACGACTTCGAGGGCGAGGACGACCCCGAGTTCACCGGCTGGCACCGGATCGAGTACATCCTCTGGGCCGAGAACACCACCGCCGGCGCCGCCCCCTTCGCCGACCAGCTCGACGCCGACCTGCATACGCTCGAGTCCGAGCTGGCCGGCATGGAGATCCCGCCCGCGGCCCTGGCGGTCGGCTCGGCCGAGCTCATCGAGGAGGTCTCCACCGGCAAGATCACCGGCGAGGAGGACCGCTATTCCGGCACCGACCTGTGGGACTTCGCCGCCAACGTGGCCGGGTCGGAGAAGGGCTTCGAGCTGCTGACCCCCGCGATAGAGAAGGAGGACCCGGACCTGGTCACGACCATCCAGGGCCTGTTCGCCGAGCTCGACGCCCAGCTGGCCGAGTACTCGGACGGCGCCGGCGGCTACCAGCCCTACGGCGCCCTGACCGATGAGGACAAGACGGCGATGCAGACGACGCTCGCCGAGCTGTCCGAGAACCTCGCGACCGTGGCCGGGGTTCTGGGGCTGGAGGGCTGACCGTGGACCGGTCGGCGGTGACCGGCACGAGCCGGCGCCGCTTCCTCGCCGGCGGCCTCGCCACGGGCGCGGCCGCCGGGCTCACGGTCCCGCTCGCCGGGTGCAGCGACGGCACCGACGAGGCCCGCGTGGGCGGCGCCGCCGACCGGACCGGGGCCGCCTACCTGCCGTTCCGCGGCGCCCACCAGACGGGCATCACCCACCCGGCGAACGAGCAGGGCCTCCTGGCGGCGTGCACGGTCACGGCCGCCGACCGGTCCGAGTTGCAGGAGACGTTCGCGGCCCTCACCGCCGAGGTCGACCGGCTCATGTCGGGCCGGCCCTACGACGACCCCGACCCCTCGTACCCGCCAGCGCACACCGGTGCGGTGGGCAACCCGCCGCCGCCGGCCGACCTGTCGGTGGTCGTCTCGGTCGGTGCGTCGCTGTTCGACGACCGCTACGGCCTGGCCGGGCGCAAGCCGGCCGGGCTGGAGAGGATGCCGTTCCTGGCCAACGACCGGCTCGACCCCGCCCGGTCCCACGGCGACCTGCTGCTCACCGTCACCAGCGCCCACGAGGACATCAACCTGTTCGCGCTCCGCCAGCTCCACCGGGCAACCCGGGGCACCCTGGCGCTGCACTGGATGCTGTCGGGCTACAACCGGCGCACCGAGGCCCGCCCGGGCGAGGCCGGCAAGCGGAACCTCATGGGGTTCATCGACGGCACCGCCAACCTCGACGCCGGGGCCGCCGACGTCATGGACCGCCACGTCTGGGTGCAGGCCGGCGACGACGAGCCCACCTGGGCGACCGGCGGCACCTACCACGTCGTCCGGGTCATCCGGATGCTGGTCGAGTTCTGGGACCGGACCCGGCTGTCGGAGCAGGAGGCGCTCATCGGCCGGCGCAAGGACACCGGCGCGCCGCTCGACGGCGAGGCCGAGAGCGACGTCCCCGACTACGGCGCCGACCCGGACGGCGAGGTGACGCCGCTCGACGCCCACATCCGGCTGGCCAATCCCCGGACGCGCGAGACCCAGGACGACCTCATCCTCCGGGCCGGGCTCAGCTTCTCCCGGGGGTTCGACGGCAGCGGCCAGCTCGACCAGGGCCTGGCCTTCGTGTCGTACCAGCGACGGATGTCCCAGTTCCTCAACACCCAGGCCCGGCTGACCGGCGAGCCGCTGAAGGAGTACATCCGCCCCGAGGGCGGCGGCTTCTACTTCGCCGTGCCCGGCGTCGAGGACCCGGACGGCGTGCTGGGCGAGGGCCTCTTCGCCTGACCATTAAGCGCGGGTGCATCGCCGGTGACCGTTGATAGATTGCGGGCACCAGAGAAGGGAGGTGGTCCAAATATGAGTGACGGTAGACCTGGGACCCTGGAGGTGGCTGGCCGCTGAGCGGTTAGTCGGACCACTTGGTGGAGTCCAACCAGTCCACCACCTGATCGGCTGCTGGGGACTCGTCCCTCCCGGCACGACGGCCGACCAGGGATCTTCCGATGATTTCGTCTGTGGGGAGGCCCGACGGGCCTCCCCACAGCGCGTCTCCCCACAACGCGGTCTCAGCTGGCGAGGACTGCCTCCGCCGAGATCTCGATCTTCACCTGCTTGCCGACGAGCCAGCCGCCGGTCTCCAGGGGCTGGTTCCAGGTCAGGCCGAAGTCCTCGCGGTTGATCTCGGTGTGGGCGGAGAAGCCGATGCGGGTGCCGCCCCAGGGGTCCTTGGCGCCGCCGTCGAAGTCGACGACGAGGGTGACGGGCCGGGTGACGTCGCGGATGGCGAGGTCGCCCGTGACGGTCCACTCGTCGCCCTCGCCGGACACGGCGGTCGACCGGAAGGTCATCTGCGGGGACGGCTCGACGTCGAGGAAGTCCGGGCTGCGGAGGTGGGCGTCGCGGTCCTTGTCCCGGGTGTCGATGCTGGCGGCGCCGATGATCACCTCGACCGACGACCGGGTGATGTCCTCGTCGATCACGACGTCGCCGCTCACGTCGGAGAAGCGGCCGCGCACCTTGGCGAGGCCGAGGTGGCGGACGACGAACTCCACCATCGTGTGGGCGGGGTCGAGCGTGTAGGTGCCGGGGGCGGGGACGGTCTGCCCGTCGACGGTGCGGGCGGCGAAGTCGTCTGCCATGGTGGGCCTCCGTTGTGCTGATGGGGCGGGTGGAGAGGGTGGGGTGGCGAGAGCCGGGTCGTCAGATCGCCGCGGGCCGGGAGATGCCGACGCCGCCGGCGGTGTCGGCGCCGTAGCGCGCCTTCTCGGCCGCCAGGTCGAGCGGCCGGATCGTGGTCCGGGCGGCGAGGGCGGCGTCGTCCAGCAGGTCGGCCGGGACGATCCACGCCACCTCGAACTCGAGACCGTCGGGGTCGACTCCGTACAGGCTCTTGGTGGTGCCGTGGTCGCTGCTGCCGACCAGGGCGCCCCGGGCGGCGAGGTCGCCGGCGATGCGGTCGAGGTCGTCGAGTGTGTCGACCTCCCAGGCGAGGTGGTACAGGCCGACGGTACCCCGGCCGGCGGGGGAGCGCCCCGCCTGGTCGCCGACGGAGAACAGCCCGAGGTCGTGGTCGTTGGTCGACCCCGGGGCCTGGAGGAACACCGCGCCCGAGAAGCCCTCCGGCGTCATGTCCACCGGCCGGAAACCGAGCACCTCGCCGTAGAAGGCGGCGCTCCTACGGGCGTCGCGGACGTAGAGGACGGCGTGGTTGAGGCGGTTGACGGGCATGGCTCCGGCTCCTTGGTGGACCTTCGTTGCCGGTGCAAACATTGTTGCACAAGCAACGATTCCTCGGTAGACACCCGCCGTGGTCAGGCTACGGGGCATCGACGTCCACCTGGAGCGGCGCGGCGAGGGGCCCCGCCTGCTGTTCCTCAACGGATCGGGCCAATCCCTCGACCGGGTGCGCCCCCTCGTCGAGGTGCTGGCGGCCCGGTTCGACGTGTTGGCCCACGACCAGCGCGGCCTCGGCCGCACCGATGTCCCGCCCGGGCCCTACACGATGGCCGACTACGCGGCGGACGCCGCCGCCGTCCTCGACCACGCCGGCTGGGACACCGCCCGCGTGATCGGCATCAGCTTCGGCGGCATGGTCGCCCAGGAGCTGGCCGTCACCTGGCCCGACCGCCTCGAGCGGCTCGCCCTGCTGTGCACCTCGCCCGGCGGCGCGGGCGCTGCGTCGTTCCCGCTCCACGAGCTGGCCGACCTCCCCGCCGCCGAGCGGGCCGCCCGGATGACCGCGCTCACCGACACCCGGTTCACTCCCGAGTGGCTGGCCGCCCACCCCGCCGACCGCGCCCTGGCCGACATGATCGCCGCCCGGCGGCACGGCGGCCCGGTCCCCGCCGAGCAGGCCCGGGGCGAGCGCGAACAGCTCGGTGCCCGGCGCCACCACGACGTCACCAACCGGCTCGGCGCCATCCGCTGCCCGACCCTCGTGGCCTGCGGCCGCTACGACGGGATCGCCCCGCCCGCCAACGGCGAGGCCATCGCCGCCCGGGTCCCGGGCGCCGAGCTGCGCGTCTACGAGGGCGGTCACGCCTTCTTCGCCCAGGACCGGGCGGCGCTCCCCGAGATCCTCGACTTCCTCGGCGCCGGCGTCAGCGCCGCCTGACCCGCCACGACAGACTCGGAAGCCATGAGCGACATCCGCTGGGGGATCGCCGCCACGGGCGGGATCGCCGACACCTTCGCCCGCGGCCTGGCGACGCTCGACGACGCCCGGCTGGTCGCCGTCGCCTCCCGCACCGCTGAGCGAGCCGACGTCTTCGGCGACCGCCACGGCGTCGACCGCCGCCACCCGTCCTACGAGGCCCTGGCCGCCGACCCCGACGTCGACGTCGTCTACGTCGCCAGCCCCCACGCCCGCCACGAGCCCGACACCCTCACCTTCCTCGAGGCCGGTAAGCAGGTCCTGTGCGAGAAGCCCCTCGCCCTCAGCCGGCGCCAGGCCGAGCGCATGGTCGGCGCCGCCCGGTCCCGCGGCCTGTTCCTCATGGAGGCGCTCTGGAGCCGGTTCCTGCCTGCGTACGTGGTGCTCCGCGACCTGCTGGCGGCCGGGCGCATCGGCACCCCGCTCGTGGTCGAGGCCGACTTCGGCTTCCGCCGCGAGCTCGACCCCGTCCACAGGCTGTTCGACCTGGCGCTCGGCGGCGGCGCCCTCCTCGACCTCGGCATCTACCCCGTGCAGCTCGCCTCCCTCGTGCTCGGCCCGCCCGACCGGGTCGTCGCCCAGGCCCACCTCGGCGAGACTGGCGTCGACGAGCGGACCGCCGCCGTCCTCCACCACCCCGGCGGCGGGCTCGCCGTGGTCAAGGCCGCGATCACCACCGGGCTGTCTTGCACCGGCCGGGTGTCCGGCACCGACGGCTGGATCGACCTGCCCGCCTTCATGCACTGCCCCGACCACCTCGTCGTCGGCGGGGCCGGAGGCACCGAGCGGATCGACGCCCCCTGGGCGCCCGAGGGCCTAAGCCACGAGGCCGCCGAGGTCCACCGGTGCCTCCGGGCGGGCGAGACCGAGAGCCCCCTCATGCCCCTGGACGAGAGCCTCACGCTGGCGGGCACGCTCGACGCCGTTCGGGCGCAGATCGGGCTCACCTACCCCGGAGAGTGACGCCCGGGCCTCCAACGGCCGCCTAGCCTCCGCGACAACCAGCGAAGGGGGGACCATGATCGACGACGCCTCCTCGGCCGGGACGCCGGACGGGCCGGCCCACGGACCGCAGCCGCCCATCGTCGACGACGCCCGCGAGCTGACGCCCGCATGGTTCGACGCCGTGCTCGGAACGGCCGGCACCCGCTCGGCCGTCCACGGGGTGACCGCCGAGGCGGTCGGCACCGGCCAGATGGCGACCACGGTCCGGGCCCACCTCGACCTCGGCGACGGCTCCGACCGGACGGTCATCGTCAAGCACGGCCGGCCCGACGTCGCGTCCGAGATGGCCCGGATGGCCTACGCCAAGGAGGTGTCCTTCTACGCCGAGCTGGGCGATCGGGTCGCCGTCCGCACCCCTGACTGCCTCTACGCCGCCATGGCGGACGGCGAGCCCCGGTTCGTGCTCGTCCTGGAGGACCTGTCCGACGCCCGGCAGGGAGACCAGATCGCCGGCTGCCCCGTCGACCACGCCGAGGCCGCCCTGGTCAACCTGGCCGGGCTCCACGGACCGACCTGGTGCGACGAGAGCCTCCGAAGCGCGTCGTGGCTGGGCGGCGACACCGAGGGGATCGCCGACCTGTTCGCCCCGTTCCTCGCCGCGGCCGCCGACGCCTTCGCCGAGCGGTTCGCGGCCGAGCTCGACGACGACGAGCAGGCCGTCCTGGCCGGCGCCCGCGAGCTCCTGCCGGGCTGGATCGGCGCGCCGGCCGAGCGGTTCGCCGTCATCCACGGCGACTACCGGCTCGACAACCTCCTGTTCCCCGAGGGCGACCCCGCCCGGGTGGCCGCGGTCGACTGGCAGACCACCGCCCTCGGCCGCCCCGGCGCCGACGTCGCCTACTTCATGTCCACCTGCCTGGAGGTCGACGACCGGCGGCGCCACGAGCACAACCTCCTCGCCACCTACCACCGGGCCCTCGGCGACCACGACGTCACCGACTACCCGCTGGACGCCTGCTGGGAGGACTACCGGCGGGGCATGCTGCATGGCCCGCTCATCATCCTGCTTGGCCGCCTGACCGCCACCGTCACCGACCGGGGCGACGAGATGTTCCGCATCATGTGGCGGCGCAGCAGCGCGGCGATCACCGACCTCGACAGCCTGGCCGCGGTCCGCGCCGACATCGCCCGGGCGGGGTGACGCCAACCCCCCACGCGCCCTCGCGCCGGGCATGCTGGCTGACCGGCGCCGGCCGCGGGTACACCTGGGCCGAACGTGCCCGGCGACATCACCCGAAGGACGGCGGCATGGCCACCCCCACCCAGCCCACGGAACCGGCTCCGACCCGCGAGCCGACCCCCGAGGACACCGCCCCGCCCGCGGCGACGGGCGGGACCGCCCCGGCCGGGGCCGCCGACCGGTCCGTCGCCGAAACCGACCAGGCCCCGCCGGCCACCGACGACAAGTCGGTCGACGACGCGGTCGGCCGCGTGGTCCACAGCGCCGTGGAGGCCCTGTCCAAGGCCGGTACCGTCTCCGCCTCCGCGCTCAGCGACGCCCTGGAGAACGCCGGCCGGTCGCTCAGCCGCCGGGTCGTCGCCGGCGCGGCCGACCGCCGCGGCATGGGCGACCGAGACGCCCTCGCCCGCGCCCTCGCCGACCGGCCCCACACGCCGGTGCTGGCCAGCGCGACCACCGCGGCGTTGGCGATCAAGGTGGCCAGCAAGTTCAAGCGCCTCGGGTTCCTGGCCAAGAGGAGCCCGATGTGGCTGCTCGCCACCGCCGTCCCCGCCCTGGCCGCATCGGTCGGCCGCGGCGCCGACGAGCTCGGGATGGTCGTCGCCCACCTGATCGAGCGGGCACGCGCCGCCGGGGTGGAGCCCGACCTGGAGCGGGTCCGTCGCGCCGCGGTGCAGATCGTGTCCCACCAGCCCGTCGACCCCGAGACCGAGCCCAGCCACGGCGGCCTCGCCCTCGCGTGGCTCAAGCGGGCCGCCCGCGCCGCCCTGCCGTTCACTGCCGGCGTGGCCACCGCCGACCCCGAAGGTCTGGCCGAGGCGGCGGCGTCCGTCGACCCGGCGCTGCTCGGCCCGGCCTGACGGGCCGGCCCGGCAGCCCGGTGGCGTCGCGCCGGGCTACCCCGGCGCCACCTCCGCCAGGAAGGCCGTGACCTCGCAGCGCAGCACCTCGTTCCCCTCGAGCTGGGGCAAGTGGGCGACCCCCGGCAAGCCGACGAACCGCCCACCCGGCAGCCGGCCCCCGTACCCTCCGCGACCTGGTGGGCGTCCGGCATGTCGTACTCGCCGACCGCCACCAGCGCCGGCACGGTCACCTCGCCGAGCCGCTCCCACGCGGTTGCGCCGGCGGCCTCCGCCTCGATCTCGGGCCCCGGGTCGGGGGCGGCCAGGGCGATGCCGTTCATGTCCAGGAACAGCGCCCGCGCCGCCCCCGACACCCGCCCTTCCGGTTGCTCGGGCCCGTCGAGCCAGACGTGGGCCTCCAGCTTGTTGAGCTGCTCCAGGTCGCCGGCCTCCTCGGCGGCGTCTATGGCGTCCTCCAGCCGGGTCACCGTCGGCGGCAACGGCAGGTCGCACGGCGCGCCCCGGACGCTCGGCGCGATCAGGACCAGCCCCGCCACCCGGCCCGGGTGCGCCAGCGCCAGCTCCAGCGCCACTCGGCCGCCCATCGAGTTGCCCACCACCACCGCGGCGCCGACGCCGGCCGCGTCGAGCACCGCGACCGCGTCGTCCACGTGGGAGTACCGCTCGGGCTCGTACGTCGTCGTGCCGAAGCCCCGCCGGTCGTACGCGATCGGCCGGTGTGTGCCGCCGATCTCGCCCGCCAGCCGGTGCCAGCAGCGCCGGTCCGCGACCCCGGGGGTGTAGCAGCAGGACCGGCGGCCGCGGGTCGCCCGGTGGGCCACCCAGATCGCAGGCGAGCCGCGCCGCCCCCGACGCAACCGTGTCGATCATGCCCGGCCCCATGCCCGGCCCCCGTTCGCGTCCCCGCTTGCGGTGTCGCGGCGCCGGCCCGGCCGGTGGACCACCACGAGCGCCACGTCGTCGCGGGCCGGCTCGCCGCCGGCGGCGAGCAGGTGGTCGGCCAACCGGTCGACGCCGGTGTCCGGCGCCGACGCCATCCGGTCGGCCAGCGCGGCGATCGACCGGTCGATCGGCTCGTCCCGCATCTCCACGAGGCCGTCGGTGAACGCCGCCAGCGTCGCCCCCGGCGGGAACGCCGCCCGCCCGACCGGCCGCGGGCTCAGGTCGATGCCGAGCAGCGAGTTGCGGCCGCCGTCGAGCACGGTCACCGAGCCGTCGGCGCCCCGGAGCAGCGGCGGCGGGTGCCCCGCCGTGGCGTACTCCATCGCGCCCCGCCCCGCATCGATCACCGCCATCAGCAATGTCGCGTAGCCCCGCCCGTCGCGCTGCATCTCGGCCGACGCCCGCGCCAGCACCTCGGGCAGCGGCATGCCGCCGGCCGCGAGGGTGTGGACCACGGTGCGGACGTGGACCATCTCGGCCACCGCCTCGACCCCGTGCCCGGCCACGTCCCCCAGGACCACGCACAGGCGCCCGGGGCCCAGCTCGATGCCGTCGTACCAGTCGCCTCCCATCCCGACCGAACGGGCCGCAGGGGAGTAGCGCGCCGCGACCTCGAACGGCGGGACCGCCGGGATCCGGGGCAGCACCCGGGCCTGCAGGTCGCGTCGCACCCGGTGCTCGGCGTCGGACAGCTGGGCCCGCTCGGCCGACTGGCGGCACAGGTCCGCCACCAGGGCGACCCGGGCCAGCAGGTTGGCGTCGAAGGTGGGCGGCTGGGACCACAGCGCCACCAGGACGCCGATCGCTGCGCCCCCCGCGTCGATCAGCGGCGCGCAGGCACCTGCGTGCAGCCCCATCGTCTCGAGGTCGGCGGCGACGTGGGGCTCCGGCACGGCGTCGAGCGAGGTGAACGTGACGATCTCCCGACGGCGGAGGGCGATGAGCGCGGGGAAGTCGCCGTCGAGGTCGAGGTCGGCGTAGTGGGCCACCACGTCGAGCGCCGGGCCCGAGGGCGCGAGCATGCGGAGCTGGTCCTGCTCGACCACCCCGACGATGGCCAGGTCGGCACCGAGGGCCGGCGGCGCGTGGTCGACGATCACCTCGCCGACGTCGTCGAAGCTGCGGGCCGCCGACAGCTGCGCGGCCAGCGCGGCCAGCCGGGAGGCCCGGGCGTGGAGCATGTCGGTGGCTCGGGCCCGTCCCAGGCTGGAGGCGCACAGGTCGGCGATGGCGCCGAGCGTCGCCATGCGCGCCGGCCCGAAGTGGCGGGGCTCGTCCCAGGTCACGCTCACCGCGCCGAACGGCGTCCCGGTCTCGTCGAGCAGCGGTAGGCAGGCGACGGCGACGATGCCGGACGACCTGATGCCGTCGGCGACGTCGGGGAACCGGCGGGCCACCTCGTCCAGGTCGCCGAGGAGCACGGGGCGGCCCTCGCGCGCGCAGGTGGCGAGCGGCCACGGGAGGTCGACGGGCTGGACCGAATGGCGCTCGGCCACCGCCGCGTCCAGGCCCGAGTGGTGGGTCACGATGAGCGACCGGCCGTCCTCGCTGAGCAGCCCGATGTGGGCCGTGCTGCTGTCGGCGCCCTCGACCGCCCGGTCGACCAGCGTCCGGGCCACCTGGTCGGCGGTCCCCGCGGTCGCGGCCGCCTCGGCCAGTCCGCCGAGCAGCCGGCTCGTGACCGCGTCGCGCCGCGCGGTGTCGGAGAGGCGGGCCCGGCGGAGCGTCTGGCGACACAGCTCGCCCACCGTCGCCAGGCTGGCCAGTGCGAGGTCGTCGGGCTGACCCGGCCGGCGCCACGTCACGTCCAGGACGGCCACGGTGACCCCGGCCTCGTCGGTGACGGGCCAGCGGGCGCTCGTCCGCGCCTGGCGGTCGCCCGTGTCCGGTCCGGCCGCCGGCGGCCCGGACGGCCCGGACGGCCCGGACGGCCCGGGTGGTCCGGTGGCGTCCTCGTCTCTCTCGCCGCCCGCCCCACCGGGGGGCGGACCGGCGCCGGTCGGGCGCCGCACCAGCGTCAGCCGCACGGACTCGGCCTCGAGGGCCCTGGGCACCTCGGCCTCCACCACCCCGACCACCTCGTCCACCCCGTCGGCCGCGGTCAGGGACCGGCCGAGCCCGGCGAGCGCGTCGACCATCCGCACCTGGCGGGACACCTCCCGTTGGTGCCGGCGGGCCCGGAGGGCGAGGACGGTCAGGGCACCGGCCAGAGCGATCGTGCCCGCCAGCACCCACCACGGCGCCTCGGTCGCCCCCGATCGGCGGTCCTCCACCGTGATCCGCCAGGCCCGCCCGGCCACCTGGCGCACCACGCTCGACCCGCCGGTCGGGACGTCCTCGGTGACCGCCAGCGCGGCTCCCGGGCCCGCCCGGCCATCGGTCACGTCGGCCACCTCGATGCCGAGGCGGCCGCTGAGCTGGTCCTCCAGCGACTCCATCAGCCGATCTCCCAGGAAGCCGGTCGCGACGTAGCCGACGAGCGCCTGCCGCCGCTCGGCCACGGTCGCGTCGGTCCCGAGCCCCGGGCGGTACACCGGGTGGACGAGGAAGACGGCCGGCCTACCCGACGGCTGGGACGGCACGGTGTCGGTGATGATCGCCGTGCCCTCGTCGCGGGCGCGCGCCGCGGCCGGGCCCCGGACGGGGTCGGCGGCCAGGTCGAAGCCGATGAGGTCGCGGGTCGCCGCGAACGGCGGGGTGACCCAGACGACCGGTAGGTGGACGTCGCGTGCCGGGGCAGGCGGGCCGGTGGGGGTGTCGCGCAGCGGGCGACCGATCTCGGCCTCGACCGCGGCCCGGTCGGCGGCCGGCACCACGGGGGCAAAGGCCAGCGTCTGCAGCGGCGACGCCGCGACGACCCCTTCGACGTAGGAGTCGAACGCCTCCCGCGAGATCCGCCCCGACGCGTCGGGCAGCCCGGACACCCCGCCGACCGCCGCGAGGAGCTGTCGTATCGTCGACACGGCCAGGTTGCCCGTCTGGTCCGCCAGCAGGGCCTCGCGGCGCTCGGCGTCCTCCTGCGCGTCGCGCCGGGTCGCCGCCGCGGCGGTGACGCCCAGGACCAGGACGGCCACCACGGCCGCGACCCACAGCCCGGTGCGCTCCACCCGCGGGGGCGTCGACGAGGGAGCGGACCCGGGCGCCGTGCCGGCCGCCCCGCCGCCCCCGACGGCGCCGGTCACTCGCGGGGGAGCCACCCGTCGACGTCGGTCAGGTCGAGCAGCCTCGCCACCTGGGGCGGGACGTCCCGCAGGACCATCCGGATCCCGGCATCCGCCGCGGCGCGGCGGAGGTCCAGCAGGGCGCCCAGGCCGCTCGAGTCGCAGAAGGTGACGCCACCGAGGTCGGCGACCAGGCGTCCGTCGGGCTGGGCGCCCCGGAGGGCGTCCGAGACGGTGGACACCACGTCGTCGCGGACCGCCAGGTCGAGTTCGCCGAACACCCGCGCCACGATGTCGCCGTCCTCGGCGGCCACCTGGATGTCGAAGCTCCTGGGCATCGGACCTCTCTGCTGCCGCATGCGGCCGCCGACCTTCTCCGGCTTGCGGGCCGAGGCAATGCGGCAGCCCGTCAACGTGCTGTCGCCCCCGAACTGCCCGCCGAAGCCTGTGCGCCGTGATTCTGCCCCACCGGAGCGGAGTCGGCCACCGGACCGGCCGCGGCCGGGCGCACGACGCCGTCACGCCACCAGCTCCCGCTCCAGCGGCGTGCGGAACCGGGGGGTGACCCGGGCGGGACCGAGCCACTTGGTCAGCCATGCGGCCCGGGCGGCGACGTCGGCCGCGACCGCCGAGCCGACGTCGGCCAGCAGCCGGACCACGACCTCGCCGTCCCGCCGCTGGGCCCAGCCTCCGATGACTCGTCCGTCGCTCCAGACCGTGGGGCCGACGTTGCCGGAGCGGTCGAACAGCGCGGGCCGGAGCGCGGGGTCGAGGTACCAGTCGCGCCCTGTCCAGCCCATCGCGGTGGCGTCCAGGCCCGGGAGCAGCGCGACCCACGGCTCGGGCTCTGCCACCGGCTCGAGGTCGTCGGGCAGCACGTAGCCGGGCGTGCCGTCGAGGTCGACCTCGACCGCGTCGACGGCCGCCAGCGCCGCCCGGGTGGCCGCGACCGTCCACCCGGCCCACCACTTGAGGTCGGTGGCCGTGGCCGGCCCGAACGAGGCGAGCCACCGCCGGGCGAGGGATGCCCGGGCCTCGGCGACGGGCAGCTTCTCGGGCTCGCCGTCCAGCCAGCGGGACATCGGCGCCCACCGGTAGCCGGTGGACGTCCACGCGGCCCGGGGCCGGCCCCGGACGACCCGTTCCTCGGCGGCCAGCACGGTGAGGACCCGGCTCGCCACCTTCACCTTGGCCGGCCAGCGGGTGCCCTCTCCCAACCGCATCTCGAGCCCGAGCTCCGGCACGTCGGCGGCCAGCTCGCCGGGGAGGGCCTCGCCCCGGCGCTCGAGCGCGGCGACGGTGGCGTCGGCGACGCGGTCGTACCAGGTGGCCGGGTTGTCGGACAGCCCCGCCTCGGCGATGTGGCCGATCAGCCGGCGACGCTCGTTGGCGGCCACGGCCCGGGTGGCGGCGGCATGGACCACCGGCACCAGGAAGGTGGGGATCACGAACATGGTGCGGCGCATGCCGAGCAGCCGGACCAGGACCCGGTCGTCGTAGAGGGCACGCTCGACGGCCTCGACCGACGGCTCGGTCATGCGGGCCGCAGCCGACAGGTGCACGGTCGCGGGGTCGGTGGCGTGCAGAGCGACCAGGTCGCGGGCGACCTCCATCACATTGGCCCCGTGCCACCCGGGCGCCAGGCGGTGCCGGACGGCCAGGCGCGCCCGGCGCTCGGCGGCGCCGATGGTGCGCAGCGGTGGCTCGTTCCGGGTCACGTCCCCACTGTGTCACACTGGACACGTACATGTGTTCGTGTCGACCGGTTGTCACACGGTTGTCAAGGACAGGTCGACGGCGGCGTCACCGGCGCCTACAGGACGGCGTCGCCTTTGCACGGGGCGTTCGAACGAGAGGTCATCATGACGGATCTGCTGGCAGGGCTCCTCCACTCCCCGGGGTGGCCCACGAGAGAGGATCGGCCGATGGGCAAGCGCGACGAGCAGCGCCGGCGGGGCAGGCCCGCCGGGCGGTGGCGGCCCCCGGGCGTTCCCGGTCGCCCCCGGCGCCTGCGGGCCGACCAGGTCGAGGCGGCCGTCGAGGCGGCGGTGGCGTCCTGCGCCGCCGGGGTGGGCAGCCCGACGCCCCACCTCGTCGAGGCGCTCGCCCACGGGGTCGCCGACCCGGTCGCGGACGGCCCCAGTGCGGTCGAGGACGGCGAGCCGGCGGGCGGAAACGGGTACGCCGCCGTCGACCGGGCGCTGGCCCGGGTGCTGACCGAGGCGGTGACCGCCGCGTGGCGGAACGGCTGGCAGCCCGCCGACCTGCACCGGGCGGTGGCGCGCCAGCGGGGGCGAGCCCACGCACGGCTGGTGGTCCGGGCGGTGGCGCGGGAGGCCTGCCGGTACCCGCCGGCCGAGGTCCCGGCGCGCTGGCGGCTCCAGCTCGACGCGATCGGCGCGGCCGACCCACCCGGCGACGACGGCGGCGGTGCCTGGGTGGTCGCCGGTCACGGTCGGCGGGCCCGGCGGGTCCCGCCGTGGGACCTCGACGCCCGGGTGGCGGGGCTGGTCGTGGCGGTCGAGACGCTCGCCGCGCTCCGCAGCCTGCCGGTCATGCCCCGGCTGGGGCCGATCCCCGGCGAGCCGGTCACCCCCCGGCACGCCGTCCGAGGTGCCGTCGGGGCCGACCCCGGGGTGCTCCACAAGGTCACGGCCCTGTTGGCCAAGGCCGAGTCCACCACGTTTCCCGACGAGGCCGAGGCCCTGACGGCGAAGGCCCAGCAGCTCATGACCCGCCACGCCATCGACCGGGCCGTGCTCGACGCCGGATCGGAGCGGGGACGGGGCGCGGCCGTGGGTGGTCGGCGGCTCGGGATCGAGGACCCCTACGCCGGGCCCCGCTACCTGCTGCTGTCGGCGGTGGCCGATGCCAACCGGTGCCGGGCCGTGTGGTCGAGGTTCTGGGGCTTCGCCACGGTGTTCGGCGAGGAGGGCGACCTCGACGCCGTCGAGCTGCTGTACACCTCGCTGCTGGTACAGGCAACCCGCGCCATGGTGGCGGCGGGTGGGCCCGGCAGCGGTGGCGGGGCGGGCCGAACCCGGTCGTTCCGCCAGTCGTTCCTGGTGGCGTTCGCCCGCCGCATCGGGGACCGGCTGAAGGAAGCCGACGCGGCCGCCACCGCGGCGGGGGCGCGGCGGTCGGCGGCGCTGGTCCCGCTGTTCGAGGAGCGGAGGGCGGCGGCGGACGCGGCTGTCGAGGAGGCGTTCCCGCGGATGTCGACGACGCGGATGTCGGCCAACGACGCCGCCGGCTGGCACGCCGGCACCCGCGCCGCGGACCGGGCCCAGCTCGACCTGCGCGAAGCCCTGCGGGCCGACCGGACGCCGGGAGTGGGTCGGTGAGCCGGCTGGCCCGTTGGTGGCCGTCCCGGGCGGCGAGGCGATATTGGTCGGTCCCCCGAGCCCGAGGTCATAGCGGTCGGCCCCCGACCCCTGTCGCCTCGAGAACGAACGACCCCTATCCACTCACGGAACGACGGAGCGCCGGGTCAGGTGCCCCCCGTGGCCACCTTCTTGGCCCACGGGTAGTCGGCCTTGCCGCTGGGGGACCGCTGCATCAGCTCAACGACGTGCAACTCCCGTGGCACCTTGTAGCCCGCGATCCGGGTGCGGCAGTGGGCCTGCACCGACTCGAGGTCGGCGGTCATGCCCGGCCGGGGCTGCACCACGGCCGCCACCCGCTGGCCCCACCGTTCGTCGGGCACGCCGACCACCACCGCGTCGTAGACGGCGGGGTGCGACTTGACGGCGGCCTCGACCTCCTCGGGGAAGATCTTCTCCCCGCCGGAGTTGATCGACTGCGACCCGCGGCCGAGCAGCGTCACCGACCCGTCGGCCTCGAGCAGGGCGAGGTCGCCCGGGATGACGTAGCGGGTGCCGTCCACCTCGACGAACGTCTCGGCCGTCTTCACCGGGTCGCCGTAGTAGCCGATGGGGATGTCGCCGCTGCGGGCGACCCGGCCGATGACGCCCGACCCTGGCTCGACCGGTCGCAGCTCGTCGTCCAGCACGACCGTGCCCGACGCCGGGGTGACCGTGGGGCCGCCGCGCATGGCGGTCTTGCCCTTCTCGACCACGATGATGCCGTTGGCCCCGCCCTCGGACGAGCCGATGGCGTCGGTGAGGACGACGGTGGGGAAGCGGTCGAGGAACTGGTCCTTGAGCGACGGCGAGAACACGGCCGCGGTGGACGACAGCGACAGCAGCGACGACAGGTCGCGGGTCTTGCTCGGCTCCTCGTCGAGCGCCTCGATCAACGGTCGGGCCATGGCGTCGCCGGTCATCATCAGCGAGTTGGCCTTCTCCTCCTCGACGAGCCGCCACACCTCGTGGGGGTCGAACCGGGCCATCAGCACGACCTTGTTGCCCTGGAAGCTCTGGCCCATCACCGCCCACTGGGTGGCGCCGTGCATGAGGGGTGCGATGGGCAGGAAGGTCAGCGCGAAGCCCATCCTCTTCCCCCGCTCGACCAGGTCCTCCGGGGCCTGGGCCCGCTCGCCGGTCAGCAGGTCGATGCCGCCGCCGAGGGCGAACGTGACGTCCTCGTGGCGCCACACCACGCCCTTGGGCATGCCGGTGGTGCCGCCGGTGTAGAGGATGTACCGGTCGTCGCCGGACCGGGGGGCGAAGTCGCGCTCGGGGCCGCCCTCGGCCACGGCCTGCTCGAAGTCGCCGCCGATCACCAGCCGGTGACGGAGGTCTGGCATGTGTCCAGCCACCTCGGCGACCCGATCGGTGAACTCGGCGTCGTGGATCAGGGCCTCGAGGTCGGCGTTGCCGAACAGGTAGGCGAGCTCGTCCTCGACGTAGCGGTAGTTGATGTTGATCCACACGGCCCGGAGCTTGAAGATCGCCCACAGGCTCTCGACCCACTCGACCGAGTTGAGGCCGTAGATGCCGACGTGGTCGCCCGGCCCGATCCCCTGGTCGGCGAGGTGGTGGGCGAGCCGGTTGGCCCGTTCCTCCATCTCCGCGTAAGTGCGGCGCCGCCCGTCGGCGACCAGGTACTCGCGCTCGCCGAACGTGTCGACCGCGTGTTCGAACAGGTCGGCCAGGTTGAATTCCATGTGTCCCCTCGCTGTTCCCCGCGCGGCCCGACCACGGGCCGCCGGCGGCCCTTGTTTGTAGCGCACGCTACGGTTCGTGTCTATGCTCGCCGCCATGGCCCGGGCCCGCCAGGCACGCAGCGTCGAGACCCGGGCCCGCCTCCTGGCCGCCGCCCGGGCGGTGATCGCCGAGCACGGCGTCGAGGGCGCGTCGGTCGACGCCATCGCCGAGCGGGCGGATCGGACCTCGGGGTCGCTGTACGGGCAGTTCGGCAGCAAGGACGGCCTGCTGGTCGAGCTTCTCGACGAGTCGAAGGACCTGGTGGCCGAGCGGATGCTGGTCGACATCGAGGCGGCCGCCACCGTCGACGACCGCCTCGCGGCCCTGTGGCGCAACTTCGCCGAGCCGCCCCCGGCCGCCCGCGACTGGGTCCAGGTCGAGCACGAGGTGTGGGTGTGGGCGACCCGTGCGGGCAACGACCGGGCCCGGCGCCGGCTCGGGCGGCGCTACGCGGTCGAGTTCGCCTCCCTCGGCGCGGCCCTGGCCGAGTGGGCCGCCGAGGGCCTCATCGACCCGCCCGGCCCCGTCGACCAGGTCGCCCGGGTGGTGGTGAGCACGCTGCTCGGGCTGGAGATGTCCTATCGGCTCGACCCCGCCGCCGTCGACGATGCGATGGTCGTGGCGGCCCTGCGGAGGCTGGTCGGCGCCCCGCTGGGTGCACCCGTCGCCGTCCCCGCTCCCGCCACCCTGGAGCCGTGATGTCGCTCACCGAGATCGAACTGCTGGAAGACGGAGATCCGGACGGTGATGCGCCAGCTGGTGGACCGGCTGGACGGGTTCGCGCTCGACGGTGAGGTCCGTCGGCTGCGGTCGGACTTCGTGAACGGCGTGAAGTCGGTGCCGATCGCCTTCAGCCGCCGGTGACCGGGCACACCGGCGACCCCGGCGACCCTCACGGACCCGACGGACCCAAGTAGAACGCGTTCTCGCGAGCGGCCATACTGGGGCCACCCGGAGCTGGAGGGGCCCGTGCACCTGGCGTACACCGACACCGAAGAGCAGCTGCGCACCGAGCTACGCGAGTACTACGACAAGCTGCTCGACGGCGAGACCGTCCGCGCGCTCCGGCACGCCGAGGGCGTCGGCCCCGTCATGCGCCGGGTCGTCGAGCAGATGGGCGCCGACGGCTGGCTCGGCATCGGCTGGCCCACCGAGTACGGCGGCCAGGGCCGGGGCGCGGTCGACCAGTTCATCTTCTTCAACGAGTCGATGCGGGCGGGCGCCCCCGTCCCCATGCTCACGATCAACTCGGTCGCCCCCACGATCATGAACTTCGGCAGCGAGGAGCAGAAGCGCCGCTTCCTGCCCCGGATCCTCCGGGGCGAGATCCACTTCTGCATCGGCTACAGCGAGCCCGGCGCCGGTACCGACCTCGCCTCGCTCCGCACCCGCGCCGTCCGGGACGGCGACGACTACGTGATCACCGGTCAGAAGATGTGGACCAGCCTGGCCAGCGACGCCGACTACTGCTGGCTCGCCGCCCGCACCGGGGCCGAGGACAGCCGCCACCGGGGCATCTCGATCTTCATCGCCCCCATGGACGCCCCGGGCATCGAGCGGACGCCGCTGCACCTGCTGTCGTCCCACGACATCTGCTCGGTCTACTGGGACGATGTCCGCATCCCGGCCGAGAACCTGGTGGCCGGCGAGAACGAGGGCTGGAAGCTCATCGTGAACCAGCTCAACCACGAGCGGGTCACCCTGTGCAGCCCCGGCATGGCCGAGCAGATGCTGCACGAGACCGTCGA
>JBKPHT010000177.1:0-15504 GCA_046730015.1 Actinomycetota bacterium | reverse complement strand
CTGCGGGCGCTGTTCAAGGACGAGGTCCGGCGGGTGGGCGAGGAGCTGGGCCTGCCGCCGGAGATCGTGTGGCGCCAGCCGTTCCCCGGCCCCGGCCTGGCGGTCCGGATCATCGGCGAGGTCACGCCCGAGAAGGTGGGCATGCTGCAGCACGCCGACGCCATCGTGCGCGAGGAGCTGCACCGGGCCGGGCTCGACCGGGAGATCTGGCAGTCGTTCGCCGTGCTGCCCGACATCCGGTCGGTCGGGGTGATGGGCGACGAGCGGACCTACGCCCACCCGGTGATCATCCGGGCTGTCACCAGCGAGGACGCCATGACCGCCGACTGGGCCCGGCTGCCCTACGACGTCATGGAGACGATGTCGAGCCGCATCATCAACGAGGTGGCGGGCGTCAACCGGGTGGCCTACGACATCACGTCGAAGCCACCCGGCACCATCGAGTGGGAATAGCGGGAGCAGGCGGGTGACGCCGGGTCAGTCGACGCCCGTGGCCGCGCCGCCGCCGGCGCCGGCGGGGACGGGCTCGCCCACCGCCCGGCCCGGCACCGTCGCGCCCAGCTCCTTGTGCCCGGTGAGGAACGCAGCGCCGTAGAGCAGGGCCACGACGATCAGCAGTGACCGGTAGCCCACGATCAGCGAGGCGTACTCCAGCAGGCCGCCGAACATGGCGCCGAGCAGGTTGGCGCCGAACGCCGTCGCCGACGAGCTCGTCGACTTGAACCGCTGGGTGAACACCAGGTTGGCCATGAAGATCGGCAGGAAGGCGAGGGTGACCGCGGCGATGAACCGGGGCACGACCGCCAGCTCCAGCAGCGCGGAGGGCGGCACCGCCCAGGCCGCCGCCAGGCCCACCAGGAGCACGACGTAGAGCCGGGCCGGGTGCTTGAACGTGATCCGTTGGGACACGAGCACCGCGCACAGCACGCTGAGCAGCACGCCCAGGAAGACGAGGGCGTTGACGAACCAGGTGGTGCCGAAGAGCAGGGCGAACTGCACGACGCTCTTGGTCTCCAGCAGCATAAACGCGGCGCCCATGCAGAACAGGTCGGTGAACCGGAGCATCGGCTTCACCGGCCCGGCCACGCCCCGGATCGCGACGAGCGACACCAGCAGGATCAGGGCGATGGTGGCGACGTAGAACCCGGGCAGCGTCCGCTCCCGCAGGTAGGGGAACGGGTGGTCGTCGCGGGCCGGCTCCAGCGTGTCGGCAGGCCGCTGCCACACGGCCTGGGCCTCGCCCTCGCAGGCGACCGCGTTGGGATCCTCCGAGACGGTGAGGACTGCCAGGTTGGAGTTCTTGTTGGCGTCGAAGGTCTTGATGCAGGGCGAGGTCCCGAACGCGTCGTCGAGGGTCCCCGCGTAGCGGTCGACCAGCCACCGCTCCCGGTAGTAGTTGTACATCGAGAACACGCCGCCGGGCGCCAGGTGGTCGCGGGCCGACTCGGCCGCCTCCAGCGTGAACAGGTAGCTCTCGAGCCGCACCGACGCTTGGCCGGTCACCAGGGTCAGCGAGTCGGGCAGGGCGAGGAGGATCCGGTCCCAGTCCTTGGTGCTGCGCTCGAGGAAGGCGCGGCCGTCGTCGATGTGGACGTCGACCCGGGGGTCGTCGTAGGGCCGGTCGGGGTGGCCGTCGCGGCCGATCTCGTACAGCGTGCGGTCGATCTCGACCGCGTCGACGTGGTCGGCCCCGTTGGCCAGCGCCGCGGCCACGTCGTTGCCGCCGCCGGCGCCGATGATGAGCACGTCGCCGGGGTCCAGGCCCGTGGTCTGGGCGTAGTTGCCGGCGTAGAGGGGGTTGTCCGCCACCGGCATCGAGGCCTGGTGGGGCACCTCGTTGACCTTGACGGTGTAGCCGCCGGCCTCGTTCTTCTCGTCCTCGATCTTGTAGTACGGCGACCACGTCGTGTTGGCGGCGGCCGACTCGATCCCCAGCATGGCGACGAGGGCGCCGACGGCCAGAACGGTCGTGATCCGCACCTTCGGAAGCGCCACCGCGATGAGCACCGCGCCGGCCACGATCCCCCACACGACGGGCGGCATCCGCAGGAACGACAGGACGGCGAACCCGACGATGCCGGCGACGCTGCCCACCAGGTCGAGCTTGTACGCCTCCAGCGGCTCGAACTTCTTGAACGTCCGGGCCACGCCGTCGGCGATGAAGGCGAGGACCGTGGCCGTGACCACGAAGATCACCGGCAGGATGACCTCGCGGGGCGGCCCCGAGGGCCGGAGGTCGTTGAAGAAGAGGAGCTGGCTGCCCGACACCGTGATGTCGACGGGGAACAGCCGGATGAACGCCACCAGCAGCGCCAGCACGACCGGAGTCCACGGGAACAGCGGCCGCCCGCCCCGCCCGGCCCAGATGAACCCGAGGCCGATGCCGAGGAAGCTGCCCAGCAGCACCAGGTTGGAGAAGTAGGCGAGGAAGATGACGTTCGCGCCCGACCACCGGATGATCGCCAGCTCGACGAACAGCATGAGGAAGCTGAGCAGGACCAGGCGCGGCTTGTCGCCGATCAACCGGGTCGGTTCGGCCGCGTCCGTGGCCTCCCCCTCCGGGGCGGCCGGGCCGTCGCCGTCCGCCCGTGCAGACATCGCCGTCTCGTCGGGCCCGCCGTCCGTGCGCGTGCCCTCGACGCCTTCCCCCAGTGACATAGGGCGCTCAGCCTAGAAGGTCGGCTGTGGCCGTGTCGCTTCGGCGGGTGACCTGAGGCGTCAGTCGGTGGTGCGCCTCTGCAGGAGACGGCTGGCGAGCGGGACGCACGCCGCCATGATGGCGGCCGACCACAGCAGGGCCACGAGCACGGGGTGCTCGGCGGGGAAGCCACCGGTGAGGGCGGCGGGGTTGGGGTTGCCGAACAGCTCGCGGCACGAGCCGGCCACGGCCGAGACAGGGTTCCAGTCGGCGATCACCTGCAGCACCTGGGGGAGGCCCTCGGTGGGCACGAAGCAGCTCGACACGAAGGCCAGCGGGAACAGGATGACCAGCCCGACGGCCTGGGCCGATTCGGGATCGCTGACCAGCAGGCCGAGGCAGGCGGTGAACCAGCTCAGGGCGTAGGCGAAGAGCACGGCTACACCCAGCCCGGCCACGACGCCGAGCACGCCGTTGTCGGGCCGCCACCCGACGGCGAAGCCGGTGAGCACCACGATCGTGCCGCACAGCATGCTCGACAGCAGGTCGGAAAGGGACCGCCCGACCAGGATCGAGCTGCGGGCCATGGGCAGCGTGCGGAATCGGTTGATCACCCCGGTGGCGAGGTCGCTGCTCAGACCGACGGCTGTGCCCATCGTGGCGGTGCTGAGGTTCATCGTGACCAGGCCGCCGATGGCGAAGTCCTTGTAGCTGCCGCCTCCGGGCAGCACCATCGCCGCCCCGAAGATGTAGACGAACAGGACGGTGAACAGGATCGGCTGCACCGTCGCATCAGACATCTGGGCCGGCTCCCGCCGGACGTGCAGCAGGTTGCGCCAGGCGAGCACCGCCACGTCGCGGAGCCACCCTGTCTGGCGGTGGGCGACGCCGGGGGCCGGTGGTCCGGTGCGCTGGCCGTCGGCAACGCCGGGGTCGAGGACGGGACGATCGGCGGTGGTGACGCTCACGGTCAGACCTCCACGAGATCGGGAGCGGCCGGGGTGGACTCGGGCGACCCGGCCGGGTGGCCCGTCAGGGTGAAGAAGACGTCGTCGAGCGACGCGCGGTGCACCTCGACGTCGTCGACGGTCACGCCGGCGCCGTCGAGCGCTCGGATGACGGCGGTGGCGATGCCGTGACCCGACGCGACGATCGGGGCCGTGAGCCGGCGGCCGTCGCCGGACAGGTGGACCGGTCCGGCGACCAGCGGGGCCAGGGCGGCGACCGCCTCGGGGTGCGGGACCGTGAGGGTGACCTCGACGTGCTCGCCGCCGATGCGGGCTTTGAGCTCGCGCGCTGTGCCCTGGGCGATGACCTCGCCGCGGTCGATCACCAGGATGCTGTCGGCCAGCGCGTCGGCCTCGTCGAGGTACTGCGTGGTGAGCAGCAGGGTCGTGCCCTCGGCCACGAGGTCGCGGATGAGGTCCCACATCCGCTGGCGGCTGGTGGGATCGAGGCCAGTTGTGGGCTCGTCGAGGAACAGCACCGGCGGGCGGGACACCAGGCTGGCGGCGAGGTCGAGGCGGCGCCGCATGCCGCCGGAGTAGGTCCTCACCAACCGTCCGCCGGCATCGATGAGGTCGAACCGCTCGAGCAGCTCGGCGGCCCGGGCCCGGGCTGTCCGCCGGGGGAGCTTGGACAGCTCGCCCACCAGCATCAGGTTCTGGGTGCCGGTGAGCAACTCGTCGAGCGAGGCATCCTGTCCGGTCACGCCGATGATGCGGCGGACCGCCGGGGCATCGTCCACGATGTCGAGCCCACCGACGCGGCCGGTGCCGGCGTCGGGGCGCGTCATCGTGGTGAGCATGCGGACGGTCGTCGACTTGCCGGCGCCGTTGGGCCCCAGCACGCCGAGGATGTGGCCGGCGGGGACCGCGAGCGAGACGTCGCGCACGGCCTCGTGGTCGCCGTAGCGCTTGTGGAGGCCCAGGGCCTCGATCATCGGACGGTTGGTCACCGGTGTACCTCCGCGGGGACTGGGGGGATCTGACCGTCGGGCCTGACTGTCGGGCTGGCGTACTAGCCGGCCGGCAGGTAACTTACTTGTCGCACGGTAAGTGCGTCCTAACCGGTCGTCAAGTAGGTTCTGCGTCATGCCCCAGGACACACGGAAACGCATCCTCGCCGTCGCCCGTGAGCTGTTCACCGAGCACGGCTACGACGCCACCTCGCTCCGCGAGATCGCCGACCGCCTCGGGTTCACCAAGGCGGCGCTCTACTACCACTTCCAGAGCAAGGACCAGATCATGCTGGCCCTGCTCGAGCCGATTCAGCAGCTGCTGGACGAGTTCCTCGACCGGTTGGAGGCGGCGCAAGGGTTGGAGGAATGGGGCGATGCGCTGGGCTGGGTGATCGGCCAGATGGAGGCCCAACTTCCGCTGTTCCGGCTGCTGCAGCGCAACCGCATGGCGGTCGAGCAGCTCGGGGGCTGGCACGATGCTGACAGCGACCACCTGCAGATCCACGAGCGGCTCGAGCGGGCCGTGCGGACCAACACGTCGTCGCTCCGTGACCAGGTCCGCATGATCGCCGCGCTCGGTGCCGTCACCGGGTTCGACGACTGGGCGCCCGGGCTGCTCATCGAGGCCCCCATGGCCGACCTGCGGGCCGAGCTCACCGCTGCGGTCCGCGACGTGCTCGGTCTACCCGCCGCCATCCCAGCTCCTTGACGGAGCGCCGGCGACCACCACGGCAGGTATATGGAGGTCGAGTATCGTGAGTGCACGTCGCCGCCACGTCCATTACGTCACCCCAACAGCAGGTCTGGCAGCAGGCGCTCTTCGTGGACGACCAACCCGCACTCGCCGATCGCCCTCGCCAATGCTGGGTCCCAGGGCGTCGGCGGGCAGGGCAGCGGATCGATCGGGAGGGCGACGTCGTCGGCCTCGGCTTGCGCGACGGCCGCCCGGTAGCTGGTGGCGTCCATCCGCCACGGCGTGAGGCCAGCGAGGGCCATCCTGCCGCACATGCCGAGTCCGGCGGCGTCGAAGTCACCGTGGTAGCGCAGCGCCGCACCGGCGCCGAGGAGTTGGTCGAGGAGTAGCCGGACGGCGCCCGACGGCTGGCCGTTGGTTGCCACCACCGGAATGCGCACCCCGAGCTGGGCCGCCGCCTCGACGATGCGCGGGTTCTCGACGACGAGCACGTCGGTGCCCGGGGCGACGGCCGCGGGATGGCGCCGGAGTGCGAACTGGGTGAGGTGGAGCGGAAGGCCGGCCTCCGTGGCGTCCGCCGCCAACGTCGCCACGAGCGAGCTGGGCGAGCCGGGAACCAGAGGCAGGCGCCAGGTGAGCACCGGTGCCGACGTCAGGTCGAGGTGGGCTCCGGCCCGCTCCCAGAGGTCGCGAGGCTTGGCGGCGCCCGCCCGGTGGGCCAGTGCCCGCGTGGCGGCGGCCTCGAGGCGGGTGCCGGTGTCGAGCGCGTGGGCCGAGCCGAAGAGCCGGGCGGCGAGGTCGACCCTGCTCATCGGCGCGGTCGACCCCGGCTGTGCGCCGCCATCCCCAGGATGTGCATGCGTGTCGCCGGGCGGATCGACTCCCGGCGCGTCGAGGGCGTCGAGCACGGTTCGAGTCTGGCGCACGAGGTCGACGGCGCTCTCGGGATCGAGGCCGCGCAGCCCGCCGGCGCGGATGACCTCGTCGATCCAGTCGCCGGCCCACGCTTCGGGCCAGCTCGACGCCTCCTCCCGGGCGGCCGCCCGCGCCGCCGTCGCCAGCCGTCGCTCGGCGCGGCGACGAACGACGGCATCCGACGCCTCGTACCCCAAGGCGCGCAGCGCTCCCACCAAGTCGTCTCCCACCCCGAGCCCTCGCAGCGCCCGCTCGAGGGCGGCGAGATCGACCGTCGCGCCCGGACGGCGCCCGATCAGCGCCTCCAGGCTGAGGCGAGCGGCAGACGTCAGGTCAGGGAGGCGCACGCGCCCCCGGTTGTCGACGCCGCGCCGCTCGAGCCGGTCGCGGACCGCCTCCCACACCGGCGCCATTCCGGGGGAGGAGAGCGACGGCGGCACCAGGTTGCGGCGGTCGGCGGTCAATCCATCACCCGGCAGCGACGCGCCAGCCCCGTGTGCCCGGAGGGTCACCACAGTGCCTCCTGCGACTCGACCGGCCGCCCGGCACGCCCTCGTTCGGGATCGCTCCCGTCGTCGGGACGGAACCGGGCGGCAGCCGGCAGCAGGCGCACCATCGCCTCGCTGCCCGGGGCCACGATGCGCTCGGCCAGGCGCAACGTCACGAGCAGGTCGACCACCTGGCGGGTCAGCTTGGCGGGCGAGGCCACGAGGTCGTTGGCCCACCGGCGAGCGTTGCGCCCCGCAAGGTCGGCGATGCGCTCGGTGACATCGATCACCGAGATCGGTGGAAACCGGTCGCCGGGCCCCGGCTGACCGTCAGGAGCGGACGCATTGGGCGCGCCGGGCGGCCGAGCCAGTTCGTCGAGCAGCAGCAGCGCGGCGTGGCCGACCGTGCCACCCACTGGGAAGCGCCGGTCGGACAGCGTGCCTGCCGGGTCGATCGCGGCCACGCCCTCGGCCCGCACCTCGAGCACCAACCCGAACATCTCGTCGACGATCCGTTCCTCCTCGCCCAGCCTGCGCCGAAGCTCACCCCACTCGGCCTCGTCCACGTCCTCGCGATAGAGCACCGGGTCCTCGACGAGGCGCGCCCGCAACCACTGCCGGGTCGCCGACCTCCGGTCGGAACGGGCCAGGAGCGTCTCCGCGTCGGAGGCGCCGACCAGCGCCGGCAGGAGCAGCAGCGCGATGCGGTCGGGGCGCACCTTGAGCACCGCGTCGGCGGTGTCGTCGGTCGCGTACGCGTCGACCTGAGCGTGCAGCTCGGTCGCGAGGCCGTGGTCGATCATCCACCGCAGCACGGCGACGACGGACCGCCGCTCGGTGGCGTCACCGGTCAGCGGGATGTCGGCCTCGGCGGCCGCCGACCGCACGTTGTCGACGAGGTCGCGCAGGCTGATGACCGCCGGCCCGGCCGCCGTGCTCGCCAGCACCAGCGCCAGCAGCACGTGCTCGAGCCGGTGCAGCGGCCGTTCGCTCGCCGTGCGCAGCGGCCGGTGGCCGACGACCGCCGTCGTCTTGAACAGGCGGGCAGTGTCGGCGTCGACATGCAGCCGGTAGCCGAGGCGCTGCGTGAACCAGCGGTCGAGATCGGCCGCGTGGCGGCGGACGAGCCGGAACGCGTCGGGGTCGTCCTCGAGGCAGGCGAGCGGGCGTTGGACGAGGTACCGGGCGGCGATCCGCCGTTCCCCTGCGACCTGCGGGTCACCCGACATCGGCCACCACCGCGGCGGCCACTGAACCGTCGCCGGACGCGCGGACGCCGTCGGGCGACGCGGCACCGGCCAGCTCGACCCGGAGGTCCCGGAACGTCAGCGTGCCCTCGGGCGACGTCACCCGGGTGTCCCGGCCGGGCGTGCGCGCGACCGTGCACCGGACGGCGCCGTCCGTCCACGAGCCCCGGCGGCCGCGCACGCCCAGGCGGTGGACGGCCCCGCCGACCAGCCGCTGAAGGCGGACCAGACCCGCCGGCGAGACGGTGCACCCGTCCACGTCGGGGACGAGCAGCAGCTCGGAGTCGACGCGCCGGGCCGCCTCGCGCTCGCGGGCGCGGCGCAACCGGAGCGCCTGCTGCTCGCGCGCCCGGTCGCGCACCGGGGACGTGCGCCCCCGGTTGGTGGTGTCGCCTCGCTCGCGCAGCGCCACGGGGACGGCGGCGGTCGGGGCATCGCACCATGGTGTCGTCGTGCTGACCGGATCGTCGGCATCGGCTGCGAGCACGCCCCAGTGGTTGGCGCCGTGCAGCCCGAAGGCGGCGGCCGCGAGCCGCGGGATCTGCTCTGGAGGCGCTGCGGCGAAGAACCCCGCCAGGCGCAGGAAGTCGGCGCGCCGCGAGGCCGAGCCGATACCGACCCGCGACAGCCGGGCCAGGTTCAGCGTGAGGGTGCGGATCGCCGACACCGCCTCGCGCCCGAGCCGCTCGATGCGCGACGAGTCGCCGCCGCGGGCGACGAACCAGCCGATCAACAGGGCCCAGTCGCCCACCGTCGACCCCGGCATCCTGGTGACGGCGACCGCGCCAGCGAGGCCGGCATCCTCGACCCGGCTCGCCAGCCCGCGGTTCGCCCGCTCGACGATCGTCGTCACCCTCGGCTCCAGCGCCAAGAGCAACCGCCCGATCGGTCGGGACGTCCGCTCGATCTCGTCGAGCCGCTCCGCCACGTAGCCGACCAGCACCTCGGCGAAGAACCGGAACTCGTCGGGCGACAGGTCGTACCGGCTCTGCCACTGGTTGATCGCGGCGAAGAACTGGCTGATCTCGCTAGTGAACGCCTCGTGCGGGTCGAACACGGCTCGGACCAGGTCGGCCAGCTCGACGGTGTCGAGGCCCGCGACGTCGGCGCTGTCGAGGGCCTGCAGGGCGTCGTGCAGCGCCCGGAGGCGACCCGTCGAGACGTCCCGTACCTCGTCGACGCGGCGCAGCACGCCCTCGACGACCTGGTGGACCTCCTGACCGGCGCGGGTGATGAGGTAGCGGTTCCGCCGCCGGTAGTAGTCGGCGATGCTCGTCGGGTTGCCGACCGCCGACGAGACGGTCAGGTTGCCCCATCGCTTCAGGCTCTCGAGCCGCTCGGCGACCACCGCGGGGTCGAGGTCGACGCCGCCGGCTCCGTCCCGCAACCGGGCGGCGACCTCGTCAGGGGTGAACTCCGAGAAGAACGTGCCCGCGAACACGCCCATGATCGCCCGGTAGTCGCGCCACTCGTCGCCGGTGACGTATCGGAACAGGCGGCGGGCGTCGTCGTCGGCAGAGGTTGCCGGCGTCGACGGTGCGGGCTCGGGACCTGCCCCGGCTCGGGCCTCGCGCGGAACGATCACGCCACCTCCGTCCGCGACGTGCCGTCCCAGTGGGAGTGCTCGAGCACGATGACCCCCAGATCGGCGTCGCGCAGCACCTCGATGATCGCCAGCTCGGGCACGGTGTCGTGGGTGCCCCACAGCCGCTCGCTGGTGGCGATGAAGTCGAGATCGAGCTCGACGAGCAGCCCGAACAGCTTGGCGTGGTTGTCCTCGGACACCTTGGCGAACGCGTCATCGAGGAGGACGAACCGCGGCACCGCCGGCTCGGCCTCGGCCAGGGCGTCGCACGACGCTGCCACCGCGGCGAACAGGGGCAGGTACGACACCACCTTCTTCTCCCCCTCGGACAGGGCCGTGCGGCGGGTCAGCCGCTCGTCGGCCCGGCCCGGTCGCCGGAGGATGACCGCCATGCGGTGCCATGCCCGGTAGTCGAGCACCCGGCCGATGAGCTCGCGGTAGGGCGCCTCGGGATCCTCGGCCCGCGCCCCGGCGATGCGGGCGGAGAGGGCGGACGTGAGCTCGGCGTCCTCGTCGGCGGTGCGGAGGTCGGGAGGCTTCGCGAGGAGGTCGATGGTGCCGGCGAGCCCGGCGTCGAGGTCGTCGCGCCGCGTCCATCGCAGCGTCACGCCGATGCCGTGCGAGGTGGTGACGGCGTCGAGGCGGCGGTTCATCAGGCCCACCAGCTCGCGGGCAGCGTGCAGCTTGCCGGCCAGCTCGCGGGCGATCAGGCCCTGGAGCAGGTTGCGCAGGGCCTGGTCCTGCTTGGCCGAGAGGAGGCCGGCCATGCTGCGCAGCTGGCTGTGGGCCCGCGCGCCCGCCTCGCGCAGCGTCATTCGTCCGAGCGGGCCGGTGACCTCGACGGTCAGCGGCAGCCGCTCGTCGGGCTGCCGGTCCTCTGCGTCCCAGCCGGCGCCCAGAGCGTCGCGACGCTGCCGGAGCGACTGGCGTACGCCGTCGGCCGCGGTGGGCCCGGGCTCGGGCTCGGGAACCCGGGCGAGCACGGCGTCGGCCAAGGCCCGGGCGCCGGCGGGTGTCTCGTCGACCGAGGGGAACAGAGGGGGAACGGGCGCCCGCTGGCCGTGGTCGGTCGTGCCATCGTCGCCGTCGGGTCCGCCGTCGCGTCCGCCGTCGCCGACCGCCGAGTCCACCAGCCCGGGGACCGCCAGCACCAGCCGCAGGTGGGCGAGTCCGTCGACGCACTGACGAGCGGCGTCGGCGGCCGCCGTCGCCGCCTGCTCCAGCTGGGCGGTGCACGTGGCGACGTCGGCTGCGGCGTCGACGAGGGCGCCGCGAGCGGCTTCCAGCGCGCTCGAGGTGGCGGCGAGATCCGCCTCGCTGACGGCGATGGCGGCCACGATCTCGTCGTACTCGACGCCGACGGTGTCCTCGAGCGTCGCCAGCTTCATGGCCACCGGCTCTCGCCGGCGCTCGATCGCGGACCGGGCGCGTTTGCTGCGGGCCGAATCCTCGACCGCGACCCGCCACGCCTCTCCTGCGCGCGACCAGGCGGCGACCGACCGCAGGAGCGCGCGCAGCACCGCCTCTGCGCCGTCGCAGCCGCCGGCGACCTCGCCGACGGACGCATCGAACCTGTCGAGCTCGGCCCGGTCGGGGCGCAGGCCCAGAGTGGCGGCCGTGCGCTGGCCGGACTCCACGGCCTCGGCGTGGGCGGCATCGGCATCGGCCCAGAGGCGACGACGCTGCTCGAGGGCGGCCCGGGCGTCGTCGAGCGCGTGCTCGGCCTGCTCGGCCCGCACCAGGGCATCGGAGACGGCCGCCGCCGGCGGCAGTGCCCGGCGCAGGCCGATCGCCTCGTCTGTGAGGACGCCGCGCCGCTCGAGCTCCGCCTCGATGGCGGCCAGGTCGCCACGGGCGTCGGCCACCGCGGCCTCCGCCTCGGCCCGCTGGCGGGCCAGCGCCGCCCGCCGGGCGGTGACGCCGATCTGCTCGGCCCGGTCCTTGGCGTGCCGGCCCCGCAGCACGCCCGTGCGAAAGCGCCCGTCGGACGTCACCACGGTGCGATCGCCCGCGCCCGCCAGGTCGGCGGGAGCGGTCGAGATCGCGGCGAGCACCCGGCCCACGAGGTCGGCGTCGACCGTGCCGGCCAGCTCGTCGGGCACGGTGACCATCAGGAGCGCGCTCAGTGGGGCCGCCACGGGGGCTCCGGGTGCGGCGACGAGCTGACCGCCGGCAAGGGCCAACGCTCCATCAGCCGCCAGCTCGGCTCCCACCAGGCCGGCGGCCTCCATCGCGGCGTCGAGGCCGGCCCGGCGCTCGTCGTCGAGGTCGGGGCGGAAGTCGATGAGGTCCGCCAGGCACGGCCCCCGGTCGGGCCGCTGCCACGGCGCGGCAGGCGGATCGGGCACCGTCCTCGCCTGCAGCTCGGCCAGCCGGGCCGCGAGCTCGTCGACCGTCCCGCGCAGCCCGTCGCGCTGCGTCGCGACCCGGGCGGCGACTCGCTGGTGATGCTCGACCGTCGCCTGCGCCAGGTCGAGGAGCGCGGCGGACACGCGATCGCGGTGGCCGGCGAGGTCGGGCTCGGCCACGGCATCATGACCGTCAACGGCCAGCCCCTCGGCGTCCCGATGGGCCGAGAGGCGAGTGATCCACGTCCGAAGCGCACCTCGCCACTCCTCGACGCGGGCCCCGAGTGCGGCGCGCGCCTCGTCGAAGCGGCGCTGCGCCGTACCCTCGGCGTCTTCGGCGTCGGCCGCACGCTGCTCCGCCACCTGCAGCGCCGCCAGCGCCCTGTCGACGGCGTCGAGGGCGGCCCGCACCGCGGCGACGTCCTGCCGGCGCATTCGGGCGGCGGCCCGCACGTCGGCGAGCCGGGCCCGCAGGGCGTCGGCGTCGACGGTCCCGGTCGGGACCTCCGGCTGGGCGCCCTCGCCCTCATCACCCGGGCCCGGCCCCCCGCCGTCGGCCGATGCCGCGAGCGGCCGACTCTCGGTGGCCGCGACGGCGGGCCGGGTGACAAGCGCCGGAACGTCGGGAACCCGGACCGCCAGGCCCACCGCAACGGCGAGGCGACCGAGGTCGGACAGCCGGTCGCGCAACCCTGCGTGGTCGGACGTAGCCACCTCGCAGGCGGTCGAGAGGTGCTCGGCCGCGGCCGCCCGGCGCTTCGAGCGGTCGGCCACCTCGTCGAGCGCGGCGGCCACCTGGCGGTCGAGGTCGGCCAGGTGGGCCCGCAGGTCGGTGAGCTCGGCTCCCTGTTGGTAGGCGTCGCGCGCCGTGAGCGTCTCGATCTCGGTCAGCAGCCTGCGCTCGTCGCCCGCGTGCCTTTCGATTTCGCCTTGGATGCTGTCGCGGGCGGCCACGGCGTCTGCCTGGCCGCGCCGGGCACGGCTCTCGTTTCGTTCGCGAAGTCGATGCTCGTCGGCGCGGGCGATGACCTCGCCGGCCCGTTGTCGTATCTCGGCCCGGGCGTAGGAGCGGTACACCGCGTCGAGGGCATCAAGGGTGCGGGTGGTGCGCGTCAGGTCTTCGACGTTCCGGCGGTGCTCCTCGAGGTCCTCGAGCGGCTGCGCGGCGTCGTCGAGCGCCAGCTCGGAGAGCTGAGGGAGCGCGTCGGTGAGGTAGTCGGGAAGGTCGAGGTCGATGCGGTCGCCGACCCGAGGGCTGCGCACGACATGCAACAGCCGCAGGTGCTGGTCGAGGTCGGCCCCCCCGAACAGCCGTCTGCGCACCTCGGCCCGGTACGCGGCCCGCTGATCGTGCGCATAGACCGAGTCGGAACCGAGCGCCACCCGCAAGGCATCGACGCTGAGCGGCGTGCTGCCCTCGACGAGCGCAAGATCGACGCCGGGGCGACGGTCGGTGAGAAACCACCAGGTGGTCACCCGGTCGGTCGACCGGTTGGCACGGATTCCGCAGCCGCACGTGAGACGCTGAGCGCCGCGGCGCAGCTCGATCCACAGGTAGCCGACCGGCTGCTGCTCGTCGCGGCCCGCAAGCATCCACGAGCGGAGCACGCCGGACTGCTCGCCCGCCGCGTCGATCCGCCGCGTATCGGCCTCGAGCAGGAACGGCAGGAGCATGTTCATCGCGGTGGACTTGCCAGAGCCGTTGACCCCTCGCAGCAGCAAGCGGCCGCCAGCGAAGCCGAGCACCTCGTCGCCGTACTGGTAGACGTTCGTGATGCCGGCTCGGTGGAGCACCCAGCGGTCGGCCATCGCCCCAGGCTAGGGAAACCGCCGGGCCCGGCCGGCCATCCGCCGGCACCCTGGTCTGTCATGCACGACCCGCCGGTCCGGCACAGGCGTCGTCGCTCACGGATGAGCTGCGCTCGCTGCCGGCAGGCTCGTGGGTGACCCTCGCGGGACTGAGGGGGCGGGACTGCACGCGGATCGCTGACCGTCACACCCGCCTGGGTGTCGTGAGATCACGGTTCGATGCCGACCGTCCCTGCCCTGCGCAACGGCGTCTCCCCGACATCCCTGTCACCGCAGGCTGCCGCCGTGCGAGACGTCACCCCGCTGCCCGAACCGCTCACACCGCCATGGTGGTTGCAGGACCACCCCGTCGGCCGCTCGACGAGCACGCCATGATCTGCGCGTGCGCCACCTGCGAGGCGGCCATCCACGCCCAAGCGGCCATCATCCCTGGCATCTCGATCGGGGGCTGAGACCGCGGCCGACCGCATCGTGGTCACGCTCGAGTACCTCGACGAGGTGATGCGGGTCGACCGCACCCTCGAGCCCCTGATGTACGTGCCCGGCGACCGTGTCCGCTCGATCTTCGTGCCAGTCGACTGGTGGACGGCGTCGCGACGCCGGTGGTAGTCGTGGACCTGATCCAGTTCCTCATGGCCGACGAGTTCAACTGGTGCTCCATCCGCCGCGTGCTCCTCCCCGCTGACGCCCCCGAGGCGATGTGGCGCCTTCTCTCCGTGCTCGTCGCGACCGACGCGTTCGATCACGACAGCGACCCGCTCGACGGGCTGCGCAAGCCGTTGCGTTGCTATGGCGGCCTCGACGGCTCCGGTCGTCACGGTCCGGCGACGACGGCGGTCCCCTCGAGCGGTGCGAGTGCCACGTCACCTGCCGAGGGCCGATGCATCGCGAGCTTCGAGCCCACCCAGATAGAACCGGCTGTCGGGACGGTCGGGACCGTCCCGTGGGCGGAGGGAGTGGGATTGCGGATCGACGCTGGTCACCGGCGATCCCGGGAGCAACGATGGGAGCTACCGGCTGACTCACACGTCAGGGGGAGTTGCTCCGGGCTCAGGCGAGCACCACACCCCCCGGTTGACCAGGCACCCGCGCCGCGTCTTCGCCATCTAGATCAGACTCCATCGGGTCGAGACGGTACAGCGAACCGAGACGTCGCCTAGCGACATCAGGAGCCGTGCGGCCCGGATATGCGGGCGGCCCGCATCTGAGCTGGCCCCCGCAACCGTCCGGCGTGTCGGTCGCATTTCTCCCGACTTGCCCCCGGGACTGATCGAGGGATCGACCGCGAACGTTCGTCACTCGGTACCGGAGAGCGCCTTCCGGTCGTTGCTGCAGACCAGGTCAGAGCCGGCCGCTGGGCACAGCGCAAGCGTCTCATCCCGCCGTCTTCCAGCGACCGTGGATAGTGCCTCGCGGGGTGGTGCAGATCGGTGTCGTCGTGATCGTCGACGTCGGTCAGCGTGCCAGGCGGTGCACCGCTCACCGATGCGGGCGAGCGCTAGACGCGGCTACAGGCAAGCCGAACGCCGCTACTTCAGCCAAGAATCCATGGCCGAGATCGGCCATTCGGCCATCACCATCGACTAGGCGCCCGTGGCCATCGGCCAGCCGACCCCCTTTGGTCGAGGCCGCTGCCAGAGCTACCTCTACCCCGGAGGAGTTCCCCAACGTAGCATGACGCTAAGTGCTCAGCGGGAGGCACCATGGCCCGGGCACATAGCGGTCGGGAGCGATGTGTTGCACTCCACAGATTCGTAGTAGTCGCTCCCGTTGTTGCCATTCTCTTAGTAATAGGAGCGCCGGCTTCGGTTGCCCAGACC
>JBKPHT010000176.1:0-3823 GCA_046730015.1 Actinomycetota bacterium | reverse complement strand
TCCGGTCGCGACGGGGTCGCGAGGCGATAGGGATAGGTCCAGAACCGTCCGGCGACCGCTATCGCATCGCAGGACCCGGCTGCGGCGGCACGCCCGGAACGGGCTACAGCGCCAACCGCAGGTCGTCGACCGCCACCATCGGCAGCCCCCACCGCAGCGCGAACCGCTCGAGGTCGGCCTCGCCGGCCATCCGGCCGTCGGGGTTCATGACCTCGCAGACGGCGGCCACCGGGGGCAACCCGGCCGCCCGGCACAGGTCGACGGCGGCCTCCGTGTGGCCGCCCCGCTCGGCGAGCCCGCCGGGCCGGGCCCGGAGCGGGAAGACGTGGCCGGGCCGGAGGAAGTCGCCGGGCCGGGCCGTCGGGTCGGCGAGCCGCCGGACGGTGGCGGCCCGGTCGGCAGCTGAGACGCCCGTCGTTGTGCCCTCGGCCACGTCGACCGACAGGTGGCACGCCGTGCCCTGGCGGTCGCCGCCCCCCGGCAGGGCCGGGATCTCCAGCCGGTCGAGCACCTCGGCCGCGCACGGCACGGTGGTGTGCCCACAGGCCTGGGTGAGCAGGAAGGTGCACGCCTGCGGCCGCAGCATGGCCCCGGCGAACACGACGTCGCCCTCGCCCTCCAGGTCGGGGTCCCAGACGAGCACGCCGCCGCCGGAGGCGAGCTGGGCCACGGCCTTGTCGACCCCGACCGCGCCGGTCAGGCGGCCGGCCCAGGGCAGCGAGCCGACCACCGCGGCGAGGGCGGCCGCCGGCCCCGCCGCCCATCGCCGGGCGACCAGCGACACGGCGTCGGCCTCCAGGTTGACCCGGCGGCCCTCCTCCACGCCGGCCAGGGTCGTGGCGGCGAGGGTGGCGGGCACGAGGGCGACCGCGAACCGGTCCCGGACGATCTCCGCCACGGTCAGGCTCACGCCGTCGACGGCGACCGACCCCTTGGGGGTGAGCTCGTCGAGGAACCGGCGGGGCGGCCGGATCCAGACCCGGTAGCCCACCGGCTCCGCGGCGACGGCCATGACCTTGCCGATCGCGTCGACGTGGCCCTGGACCAGGTGCCCGTCGAGCGGGTCGCCGACCCGCAGCGCGGCCTCGACGTTGACCGGGTCGGCCGGGCGCCAGTCGCCGGCGACCGACCGGCGCCGGGTCTCCTCCGACACGGCGGCCCGGAACCCGTCGGCCGTCCGGTCGGTGACGGTCAGGCACACGCCCGACACCGCGACCGAGCCGCCGACCTCCAGGCCGGCGGCGGTCTTGGGCGCCACCACCACGATGTCGCCGCCATCCGCCTCGACGACGGCCCCGATCTCCCTGATGCATCCCGTGAACACGTTGGTGACCTCCTCGGACGCTGCGCGCGGCAGCACGACGAAGGCGAGGAGGGCCGGTCGCCGTCCTCGGGGAGCGGGGTATGCCGCGTGGCCCCGGGATTCCACCGGGTCGTCCCGCCGAGGGCGGGACCGGCGGGCTGTGACCGCCGCACCTGGGAGTTGCGCCTCGGCCCGAGGTTACCGGCCGGTCACCCGCCGGGGCCAGGCTCGGATGTCACACCTCGCCGGTACAGTCGATCGACGATGGCCCCGATCAACGTGCCCTTCAAGATGGTGTCGGACTTCGCCCCGGCCGGGGACCAGCCCGGGGCCGTCGGCGCCCTCAGCGAGGGCATCGCCAACGGGGAGCGGTACCAGACGTTGCTGGGCATCACGGGCTCGGGCAAGAGCGCCACGATCGCCTGGACGATCGAACAGGTGCAGAAGCCCACCCTGGTCATCGCGCCCAACAAGTCGCTGGCGGCGCAGCTGGCCAACGAGTTCCGCGAGTTCTTCCCGGAGAACCGGGTCGAGTACTTCGTCAGCTACTACGACTACTACCAGCCCGAGGCCTACATCGCCTCGTCCGACACCTACATCGAGAAGGACTCGTCGGTGAACGACGAGATCGATCGCCTCCGCCACTCGGCCACCTCGGGGCTGCTGACCCGGCGCGACGTCATCGTGGTGGCCTCGGTGTCATGCATCTACGGCCTGGGCGCCCCCGAGGAGTACCGCGAGAACCTGCTCTACCTCCGGCAGGGCGAGGAGGTCGACCAGCGGGCCGTGCTCCGCAAGCTGGTCGACATGCGGTACGAGCGCAACGACATGAACCTGACCCGGGGCAAGTTCCGGGTCCGGGGCGACACCATCGAGCTCCATCCCGCCTACGACGAAACCGCGGTCCGCATCGAGCTGTTCGGCGACGAGATCGAGCGGATGACCGTGGTCGACCCCCTCACCGGCGAGCAGCTGCGGGCGCTCGACGAGCTGGAGATCTACCCGGCCACCCATTACGCGGCCGGCACCGAGCGGATGCAGAAGGCGATCGAGCGCATCGAGGTCGAGCTGGCCGACCGCCTGCGGTACTTCGAGAAGGAGGGCAAGCTGCTCGAGGCCCAGCGGCTCCGCATGCGGACCCAGTACGACCTCGAGATGATGCAGGAGGTCGGCTTCTGCAGCGGCATCGAGAACTACTCGGCGCCGATCGACGGGCGCGGCCCGGGCGAACCCCCCAACACGCTGCTCGACTTCTTCCCCGACGACTACCTGCTGGTCATCGACGAGAGCCACGTCGCGGTGCCCCAGCTGCACGGCCAGTACGAGGGCGACCGGAGCCGCAAGGAGCAGCTGATCGAGCACGGCTTCCGGCTGCCCTCGGCGGCCGACAACCGGCCGCTGCGGTTCGAGGAGTTCGTGGAGCGGGTCAACCAGGTGGTCTTCCTGTCCGCGACCCCGGCCGACTACGAGCTGCAGGTCTCGTCCCAAGTGGTCGAGCAGATCGTCCGGCCGACTGGCCTGGTCGACCCCGAGGTCCTGGTGCGGCCGACCAAGGGGCAGATCGACGACCTGCTGGGCGAGATCGCCGCCCGCATCGAGCGCGACCAGCGCGTGCTGGTCACCACGCTCACCAAGAAGATGGCCGAGGACCTCACCGATTACCTGCTCGAGCAGGGGCTCCGGGTCCGCTACCTGCACTCCAACATCGACACGATCGAGCGGATCGAGATCCTCCGCGCCCTCCGGCTGGGCGAGTTCGACGTGCTGGTCGGCATCAACCTGCTGCGGGAGGGGCTCGACCTGCCGGAGGTGTCGCTGGTCGCCATCCTCGACGCCGACAAGGAGGGCTTCCTCCGGTCAGAGACGTCGCTGATCCAGACGACCGGCCGGGCGGCCCGGAACGTCGACGGCCAGGTGGTCATGTACGCCGACACGGTCACCGACTCGATGCGGCGGGCGATCGGCGAGACCCAGCGGCGGCGCCAGCTCCAGCTCGCCTACAACGCCGAGCACGGCATCGAGCCGCAGACCATCCGCAAGGCGGTCAACGACATCCTGGCCCACCTGCGGCCGGCCGAGGGCGCTCCGGTGCCGGGCGACGGCCGCCGCCGCGGCCGTCCCGGCAAGGCGCTCAAGGAGGAGCTGGCCGACCTGCCGCCCACCGAGCTGGGCCGGCTCATCCAGACGCTGGAGGAGGAGATGCACGAGGCAGCCGCCGACCTGCGGTTCGAGTACGCCGCCCGCCTCCGCGACGAGGTCAACGAGCTCAAGCGCGAGCTGCGTGAGGCCGGTGTGTGACCACCGCGCTGGCCACCACGTCGGCCGGCACCCCGAACACACTGACGAGCACGTCCCGGCCGGCGTCGGTCACCGCCACGGCGCGCCCGTCGACCCGGCGGATCCAGCCGGCGTCGAGCGCGGCGGTGGCGATGGCCGCCCCGAGGGCGCCGGCCAGGTGGGGGCGGCGCTCGGTCCAGTCGAGGCACGGGCGGGCGAACACCCGGCGCGCCGCCCGGGCGC
>JBKPHT010000175.1:0-9310 GCA_046730015.1 Actinomycetota bacterium | reverse complement strand
TCGTCGGTGTTCGCGGTGGGGGCGTTTCTGCTCACACCGGGCGGGCTGCCGCCGCTGGCCCCCGTGGTATGAGCGCCGGCGGGCTTACGCTGGGGTGGTGAGCCCGGACACCGCGACCGGTGCCATCCGAGCCGAGCAGCTGGAGCGGTACCGCCGCGAGCTGACCGGCTACTGCTACCGGATGCTCGGATCGATCCACGACGCCGAGGACGCCGTCCAGGACACGATGCTGCGCGCCTGGCGGGCGCTGGCGACGTTCGAGGATCGAGCCGGTCTGCGCCCCTGGCTCTACCGGATCGCCACCAACGTCTGCATCGACATGTTGAAGGGGCGCTCGCGGCGGGCGCTGCCGATGGACGTCGCCCCCGTCGCGACCGGCGAGCTCCGTCGCGGTGATCGCCGACCGGAGGCGACCTGGATCCAGCCGGCCCCTGACAGCATGATCCTGCCGCCGGACGGCGATCCTGCCGAGAGCGTCGTGTCACGCGAGTCGGTGCGGCTCGCGTTCATCGCCGCGCTGCAACACCTCGCCCCGCGTCAGCGAGCGGTGCTCGTCCTGCGCGACGTGCTGCGCTGGCGGGCCGCTGAGGTCGCGGTGCTCCTGGAGACGAGCGTCGACGCGGTCAACAGCACGCTCCGCCGGGCCCGCGCCGCGCTCGCAGCCGTCGACCGCGACTCGGCACCGAGCGAGCCCTCCGCCGCTGATCGTGAGCTCCTGGCCGCCTACATCGACGCCTTCGAGCGCAGCGACGTCGACGCGCTCGCCGGCTTGCTGCGCGACGACGCCATCCTCGAGATGCCGCCGTTCGAACTGTGGATGCGAGGGCCCGACGACATCCGGCGCTGGCTTCTCTCCGTCGATGCCTTCGGCCAGGAACACCTCACGCCGGTCGACGCGAACGGGTCGCCGGCCGTTGCCGTCTACCGACCTCAGGCACCCGGGCTCCAGCCCACCGCGTTCTCCATCCAGGTGCTCGACATCGTTGCCGGGCGCATCAGCGCCATCCACGTCTTCCTGGACCCGGCGCTGTTCGAGCTGTTCGGCCTTCCTGTCGAACCGGATCCCTAGGTCGGCGACTCCGGCGCGTGCCGCGCTGCGAAGTCTCGGATGAGGCTCGCGAACACCCGGGCACGTGGCGGCGTCGGTCCGGTGTGATCCGTGTCGGGGCAGATGGCCAACTCGGCGTGGGGCAGCTCCCGGTACAGCGACACCGTGAGGTCGAGGGGTACGAACTCGTCCCGATCCCCGGCGAGCACGAGGGCGGGTGCCTGGATGGCGTGGAGCTGGCCCGGAGCCAGGCCGGGGTAGTCCAGCCACATCGGAGCGGTGTGGCGCGCGAGTGCGTCCCACTGCTCGGGCCCGCCGGGGTGCTCAGCCTTGATCGGCCCCGCGAACTCGCCGAGGTGGGCGTCGAGCCGCTGCGGGTCCGGGACTCCCGCGGCGTCGGCGCCGAGCAGCGCCCGGTGGACCGCCCGCAGCCCGCTGGCGGAGAAGTCGGGATGGGCGGCACCCACGATCAATGCGCCCGCCAGGCCGGGATGACGGACAGCGAGCTCCAGGGCGACCTGGCCACCGTCGCTCCAGCCGCCCACCACCGGCCGGCGCAGTCCCAACGCAGCGAGAAGCGCCGCCACGTCGTCCGCGATCGCGGCGTAGGACAGCTCCCCGTTCGGGTTCGTCGACCGGCCGTGACCTCGGCTGTCCGGCGTGATCACCCGGAAGCCCTCGGTGAGCTCACGGGCAACGGGTTCCCACGCGGTGCTCGTCAGGAGGCCACCGTGGAGCAGGACCAGGGGAGTGCCATGCCCCTGGTCTCGGTAGTAGAGGCTTGCGCCGTTCAGCTCGATGGTGTGCCCGGACGCGTTCTCGTTCATCATCACCTCCATTGCCACGAGGGAATTCGATGTCGGTCGTCGCCGAGCGTGTCGCGTGCGGCCGTCGTCGCCTTTCGCGGAAGCCCTGGGGGGACTGCGTCGGCGACCTCCCCGCGGTAGACGGCGGTGCCGATGGCACCGAGGACGGCGATGCCGAGGGCGCCGCCGAGCTCGGAGCTCGTCTCCGAGATGCCTGCCGCCGCCCCGGCCCGCTCGGGAGGAGCGGTCCCCACCATCATGTCGGCGGCCAGGGTGAACACCGGGGCGAGGCCGAGGGAGAAGACAAATGACGCCGTGACCAGCACCGCGAGCGCCGAGTCCGCGTCGACCCGGGTGAGCAGCCCGAAGCCTGCGGCCGCGAGCGCGAGGCCGCCGGCCATCGCGAAGACCGATCGGACGTGGCGCACGAGGACCGGCGTCAGCAGCGAGCCGGCGATGAACCCGCCCGCGTCGGGCAGGCTCCACAGGCCCACTTCCAGGGGCGACAGCCCCACCACGAGCTGGAGGTACTGGGCGATGAAGAACGCGGCCCCGAAGGCCACGAAGAAGCCGAGCGTGTTGGCGGCGAGCGCCGAGCTGAAGGCGGGGACGCGGAACAGCCGCAGGTCGATGAGGGGATCGGCCACGCGTCGTTGCCTGCGTACGAACGCGGCACCGAAGGCGAGGCCGGCCACGATGCTCCCCGTCGGCACCCATCCGACGCCGTCCTGGGCGATCTGCTTGAGGCCGTAGATCACCGCCAGCACGGCGACGAGCGACACCGTCGCGCCGACCAGGTCCAGCCGGCCCGTTTCGGGAGGGCGGAACTCGGGCAGCATCCTCGGCCCGACGACGAGCAGCAGCGCCATCACCGGCACCGCCACCAGGAAGACCGAGCCCCACCAGAACTGCTCCAGCAGCAGCCCCCCGACCAGCGGCCCGACCGCCGCGCCGGCCGAGAAGCTCGTGATCCACACGCCGACGGCGACCGTGCGCTCCTGCGGGTCGTGGAACATGTTGCGGATCAGCGACAGGGTCGACGGCGCCAAGGTCGCCCCGGCGACCCCGAGCAGCGCGCGGGCCGCGATCAGCATCTCGGCGGTGGCCGCGAGCGCCGCGAGCACCGACGCGGCCCCGAACGCGGCGCCGCCGATCAGGAGCAACCGGCGGCGGCCGATCCGGTCCCCCAGCGTCCCCATGGTGATCAGTAGGCCGGCCACCACGAAGCCGTAGATGTCCACGATCCACAGCAGTTCCGAGCTGCTCGGCTGGAGGTCCGCGCTCAAGGCCGGGAGCGCCAGGTTCAGCACGGTCAGGTCCATCGCGTAGACCAAGCAGGGAAGCGCGATCACCAGCAGCCCGATCCATTCCCTGCGCCCGGCCTTGGCCGGGGCCGCCACCGCGGTTCCGTCGGCGTCCCCTTCCGGGCTCGCATCAGAGGCCATGCACGTACCGACGTCTTCGGTCGCTTCGGCCTCCCTCACGAGCTCGCCTGACGGGTGGCGTCCTCGTGGAGCAGCGAGACGAGCGTCTCGACGTCGAGTCGATCGAACGCGTCGACGTAACGGGCGAGCAGCTCGTGCTCACCCCTGGCCGACCCGGTCCCCGGGACGGCGGTCAGCTCCCGGGCGGCAAGCGTCGACCGTGCACGCTGCAGCGCGCTGTTGACGGCTGCGACCGAGGTGTCCAGCAGCTCGGCGACGTCGACGGAGGTCCAGCGCAGGACGTCGCGCAGGATCAGCACGGCTCGCTGGCGGGGCGGGAGGTGTCGTAGTGCGGTGACGAAGGCGAGGCGGATCGACTCCCGCCGGATCGCCAGCTCGGCCGGGTCGACCGTCTCCCCGGTGCCGCCGCACTCGGCGCTCGTCTGGCTCCCCACGCGCAGCGACGTGGCGGCAACGGACGACGACTCCGCCGGCGAACCGGGCGTGAGGTCGATCGGCCGGGGGCGGCGCCCCTGCGAGGCCAGCATGTCGAGGCAGACGTTGGTGGCGATGCGGTACAGCCAGGTCCGCGGGCTCGCTCGATGCTCGAATCGATCGAAGGCCCGCCACGCTCTCACCAACGTCTCCTGCGCCGCGTCCTCCGCGTCGGACGCCGAGCCCAGGATGCGACAGCAGTGACCGGTGAGCCCGGCTCGATGCTGCGCCAGTTCGGGGCTCAGGGTGGCGTGATCGCCCTCGCTCGGCCGCCTCGCAAGCTGAATCGCCATATGGGGCGAGTCTTCGGACGCGAGCGTCGCGGCGGTAGATGTCGATGTCGCCAGTTCTGCATGACATTGATCATCGACCGCGTGGTGCCGCTGTCAGTGATGAACATCACGGCCAAGGTGTGACATCGGCATCTGGGACCGGCGACGACCGGTTGAGACACTGGTCGCGCCGGCCGGGAGCGGCCGAGCGGATGTCGATGCGGGGGGTACCCCTGGAACGGAGGAGGGCCGTTCGGGCGATGTCGAGTGGTGCCGCACTTCTCGAGACGTCGGGAGCGATCGCCGCCGTCCGTAATGCCCCCGACGTCCCGCACGGGATGTCAATTGCCTTGCCGCGGACCGTCCGCCGCACAACGGTGATCAGCGAGGTGAAGGATCACGACGTCTCCACGAGGTTCCTGCGGTTCGCCCCGCTTGCCGTCGCGGCCCTCAGCGCCGTCATTCCCCTCACCGAGCTCGCCCTGCTCGCGCAGGTGGAGGAGCGCGGACGGGTGGTGTGGGCGATCGTGGCCACGGCGTGCTACCTGCCGCTGTACGTCCGCAACGTCTTCGAGGTCACGCGCGGTTCGACACCGTCGGGAGGAGTCTGGGTCCTCGCCGCGATGGCCGTGACCATCATCGGGGCCCTCCCGCTCGTGGGGGCCATCTGGCTCCTGCACTTCTGGGTTCTCGCCGTCTCGGCCCTCCTCGTGCTCCGGCCGCCGTGGTCCGTCCTCGCCGCGGTGGCGGTGGTCGCCTCGTTGGCACCCCTGGCGCTCGCGCTCGACACGGGCGCGGGACGGGCATCCTGGATTGTGTTCTCCTCGCTCTGGAGGGTCGCGTTCGTGTTCGCGTTGGTCTGGTTGGTCGGCGCCCTCCAGCGGCTGCAGGAGGCGCGGCGGGCCCTGGCCGAGCGAGCGGTCGCGGCCGAGAGGGGACGCATCGACAGCGAGGTGACACACACCCTGGGCGCGGCGCTGGAGTCGACACTGGCCCAGGGGCGTCGGGCCATGGACCGACTGGCCTGCGATCCCGCGTTCGCGGACCGGGAGCTCCATGCGCTGGTCGACGGTGCGCGGCGCACGCTCACCGAAGCCAGGCAGATGATCAGCGGGTACCAGCACACGTCCATGCGAGCCGAGCTCGACACCGCGGTCTCCCTCCTCACGGCGGCCGGCATCGAGGCCCGGCTGGTGCTCCCCCGGGGCGACCTCCCCGACGCCGTCGACGAGCCCGTCAGAGCGGCGCTGCGATCGGCGACGGCGCAGCTGCTCGCCGATCAGCGCTCCCACCGGTGTGTCATCGCGGTCTCCCTTGGCGAGGGTTGCCTGGCGGTCGACGTCCGGGCCGACGCTCCGGACGTCACGCAGCACGAGGTGACGGCAGCGTGAGCCTGGCCGCCGCCACCCGACCCGCGGGCTTCCCGTTGTGGACCAAGCGGCACGGCACATGGGCGCTCGTGGCGCTTCACCTCGTGTTCGTGATTCCGACGTGGAGCTACGTGATCTGGGGCTCCGGCCCGACGCTGGACCCACCCGACGTCGTGCCGGTGGTGGTGATCAGCACCGTGATCGGTGCCATTCAGCTGCGGCACAGCCTCGCTGCGGCAGGCGGACGACGCCCCGACGGCTGGCGGTGGACGTTCCCCTTGCTGCTCGCCCTCGTGTATGTGCCGTTCCCGTGGTTCACCTGGTACTGGACCGACATGCAGTGGTTCGCGGTCGCGTCCTCGGCCATGTTGTTGAGCGGCTGGCGTGCCGTCGTCGTCCCGGTCGGCCTGGTGGCCGGCTACGCGGCCGTCGTGATCCCGGCGGCCGAGCGGGCCTTCCACTTCGGCCCCGCGATGCTCGCGACGAGTTCATTCGCCAGCGTGTTCGGGCTGGCGGTCGGGGCCGCGGTCCTGTACTGGTCCGCACGCCTGGTGCGCCGGATCGACGAGCTGTTCGACGCCCGGTTCGAGCTGGCGGAGGTGGCGGTGGAGGGTGAGCGGCGCGGGATCTCCCGCGACCTCCACGACGTGCTCGGTCAGAGCCTCTCGGCGGTCTCGCTCAAGGGCGACCTGGCGATCAGGCTGTTGCCCAGCGACCAGGGGGCGGCGTTGGCGGAGATCGAGAGCCTCACCGGGGTGGCCCGGGACGCGTTGCGGGACGTGCGGGCCGTGGCGATCGCCGAGCACCAGGTGTCCTTGCAGGCCGAGATCGACGGTGCGGCGGCGTTGCTCGGCGCGGCCGGCATCGACGTGCACCTCGATCTCGATCTGCCGGGGTCGACCGGCCCCGTGGAGCACCTGCTCGCCTGGGTCGTGCGGGAGGGGACGACCAACATGCTGCGGCACAGCGAGGCCCAGAACTGCTGGATCGCGGCAGGACGCTCGAACGGAGCCGTCCGCCTGGAGATGGTCAACGACGGCGCCCGGGCGCCGGCCGGTCGGGGCAGCGGTCTCGCCGGACTGGCCGAGCGGGCGGGGGCGTTGTCGGGGTCGGTGCTCGCCGGGCAGGTCGGGGGCGGCCGGTTCCGGCTCGTCGTGGACGTACCGGAGGAGTCGCTGTGATCCGCGTTCTCGTCGCCGAGGACATGCACATGATCCGCTCTGCGCTCGTCGCGCTGCTCTCGCTGGAGTCGGACATGGAGGTCGTGGCCGAGCTCGATCGTGGCGACGCGATCGTCCAGACGGCACTCGACACCCGACCTGATGTCGCCGTCCTCGACATCGACCTTCCCGGCACCGACGGTCTCACCGCGGCGGAGGAGCTCCACCGGCGTCTGCCCGAATGCCGCACGCTGGTGCTGACCGGGCTCAGCCAGCCCGGCAACCTGCTGCGGGCGCTCAAGGTCCTCGTCCGCGGGTTCATCGTGAAGGACGCGCCGGCGGACACCCTCCTCGGCGGGATCCGCCGTGTCGCCGCCGGCGAGCGGGTCATCGACCCGGATCTGGTGGCCGCCGCCCTCGAGACCGGCGCCAGCCCCCTCACCGGCCGCGAGACCGACGTGCTGCGCGCCGCGGAGGACATCCCGACCGACCAGATCGCCGCTCGCCTGTCGCTGTCGCCCGCCACGGTCCGCAACTACCTGTCCAACTCGATCAGCAAGGTGGGGGCCCGCAACCGCATCGACGCCATCCGCATCGCCCGCAACGCGGGCTGGCTCTGACGCTGGCGTCCACCTGCGCCTGACGGTCGGGCTCTGCGCCGGCACCGGTCGCAGCCGGACGGCTAGTCGAAGGCGAGCAGTGGCTTGGTGCCGTGGGCCGGTGCTTCGGCGAGCCTGACGGCGTCGACGTGGCGCTCGACCGAGATCGGCTGACCGTCGGGGATGTCCAGGACCTTGCTCATCACGAGCTCGTGCGCCTCGGTGACCGTCGCCATGGTCTCGTCGGGCGGCGTCGAGACGACCCAGCGGAACAGCCAGAAGCCGCGCAGCCTCTTCGCCTCGTAGATGACGGAACGGGCGAACAGAGGGATGGTGAGGGCGGCGGGGTCGGTCTGGCGGTGCGTGGACAGCGCGCCGTACACGAGGAGCTCGCCCTCCGGCGCCAACGCCCGGAACACGTCGGCGCCGAGCTGCCCGCCCACGCAGTCCAGCGCCTTCCGGACGCCCTGGTCGCCGGAGATCTCATGGACGCGAGCGGCGAGGTCCTCGTCCTCGGTGCAGATGACGTCGGTGCCACCGAGGTCCCGGATCTCGGCGACCGCGTTCCTGCGCCGGACGACGTTGATCGTGCGGATGCCCCGATGCCAGGCGAGCTGCACGACGAGCTTGCCCACGGTCGAGCCCGCCGCGGTCTGCAGGAGCCAGTCCCAGGGTCGGACGCCGATCTCGCGCACGAGCAGGAGCGCGGTCAGCGGGTTCGTGGTGGCCTGGCAGGCGGTGGAGTCGCTCAGGTTGTCGGGGATCGGGACGATCTGGGAGGGGGCGACGACGATGTGCTCCTGCCAGGTGCCGGTGACGAACACCGTGACGACGCGCTGGCCGACGTCGACGTCGTCGACGCCCGGCCCGACCTCCTCCACCACCCCGACGCTCTCGGAGCCCAGGACCGTGGGGAACTCGGCCGCGTAGCCGTAGCGGCCCCGCATGATGTGCAGGTCGCTGGCGTGCACGGGGGCAGCGAGCACCCGGACCAGGACCTGGCCCTCGCCGGGCTCGGGACGTGGCCTCGTCTCGAGGCGGAGCACGTCGGCCGGCTCACCGGCGCGGTCGGCCACGAGCGCTCGGGTTGTGTCGAGCATGGTGGGTTCCTCGCTCGCTGCTGGGTCAGCTACTCAGACCGCCCGCGAGGGCACGAATGATCGGTCCGACGGATCGGTTCGACCGAAAGGCGATGGGGGTCGGCCGGTCGTTCCCGAGGCGATAGCAGTCGTTCCGGGTGTGCCGAGGTCATAGGGGTCGGGGGCCGACAGCAATCGCCTCCGGAACCACAGAACGGCCCCTATCGCCTCGCGAGGGAGGCCGGCCGACCTCTATCGCCTCGCGAACACGGAAGCCACCGCGTGGACCGCCCTGCCGGCCCCGACCCACGGGAGACGCTCAGCCGTCGTGGCAGAGCCCCAGGTCGGACAGGCGTGCATGGGCGCCTTCGGGCTCACAGCCGAGGATGGTTGCCACGATCCGCAGATCGCTTCGGCGGATCGTGAGGATCCGTCCGTTGTAGTCACCGCGGTCCACCTCGATGGCTCGCACGTACCGGGCCAGCATCAGGCCCTGAGGCCCGCGGAGCTGCCTGAGCGCGGCGAGGTCGATGCAGACCGGGGCGTGGCCCTCGCCTTGCCAGCGCTCTTGGTCGTGGACGAACTCGGTGACGGGCACCTGGTAGAGGCGAGCCAGCCGATGCAGCCTGGACACCGAGATCGCCCGCTCACCGCGCTCGTAGGCGCCGAGCACGGAGGCCTTGAACTCGAAGTCCGAGGCGACCGCCACCTCGTTGAGCGTCAGGCGCTTCTGCCGGCGCACCTGGCGCAGGCGAGCCTGGAGCACTGCCGCAAGCTGCGCTTCGTCGTGATCGGGACCGGAGATCATCGGGCTGTTCCGGTTGGTCGGACGCTTCGCGACCCGGCACCCGACCGCGATAGGCGCGGTCGCACGCGCGAACAGTCGTCTGGCAGGATCACGGCATGAGTTCGGGCCCCACGCCGGGCGGTGACCACCGTCCGGGGAAGCGGGAGCGATCCCGGGCCGACCGACGTGACGCACTCGTGAGAAGCGCGCTGACGACGCTGGGCGAGCTGGGTGAGAACGCCACGATGGAGGACCTGGCCGCAGGCATGG
>JBKPHT010000174.1:0-16043 GCA_046730015.1 Actinomycetota bacterium | reverse complement strand
GATCGAGTGCAGCGCCGTGTGGCGGACGGGCTCGACCGGGTCGTGCAGGGCGCGCGCGAACACCAGGGCTGACGCCTCGTTGGCGTAGTGGTCGAGGAAGCCGAGGCAGCCGCGGCGGACGAACGGGTCCGCGTGGTGCAGGGCGGCCCGCTGGATGCTCTCGATCGGCGCATCCGCCGCGACCCGCGACCGCCGGCGCGGCGACGTGGCTGCGAACCGGCGCAGGTACTGCTCGGCCTCGGCTTCGGCCTCGGCGTGCTCAGCCGTGTGCTCCACGTAGCCAGCGAACCAGCCGGGATGCCCGCCCGTCAGGCGAATTAGCCCGGTGTCGCACGCTCGTTCTGGCGGCGCCACCGGCCGATGCCGAGGGCGGCGGCGCCGCGCCGGCAGCCACAGCCGGACGCTCCGGCGGTAGCGCCGCCACTCGGCGCCGAACCGCCGGTCGAGCTCGGCCTCCTCCTGCCAGGCGGCGACGCCGGCGGAGAACGCGGCGGCCATGCCGGCGGCGGCGACCACGGCCGGGCTGGCCAGCAGGACGCCCCAGCCGGCCAGCAGCACCGTGCCGGTGAGCTGCATCGGGTTGGCGACGTGGGCGTAGGGCCCGGTGGTGACCAGCCGCTCGGGCGGGTCGAGGGGCAGGGGCGTGCCGCCGTGGGCGGCGAACTCCCGCACCGCCCACAGGGCCACCGCCCCGACCGGGGCGAGGACGAGCCCGGCCACGGCGAGCTGCCACGCCGGCCGGGCCAGCAGCGGTCCCCAGCCGCCGCCCGCGGCCGCGAACCCGAGGGTGGGCAGCAGGAAGTAGACGAGCCCGGCGAACCCGACGACCTGGAGCGCGACCCGGCCGGCGAGCCGGGTCCCGGTGGCGGTCCACCAGCCGAGCAACATCCCGGGGACCAGGCAGGCGGCGACGGCGACCGCCTCGCCGATCGGCCAGGTCGGGTCGAGGTCGACGACGGGCTCGGCGAGCGGCATCAGCACCAGGTCGGCGGCGACCAGCAGCGCGGCGACGACGGCCGGCCACCGGGTGGTGACGAGCACCGGGACGGCGCCCCACAGCAGCGCCCAGCCGAGCCAGAGGTCGGCGGGCACGCCGGCGACCGCGCCGGCCTCGACCCCGAAGCGCCACCAGCCGGCTTCGATGGCGACGAGGTTCACGGCCAGCAGTCCGGCCCCGTTCCAGGCGGTGGCCAGGAGCGCGCCGGCCACGTGCCGCCGGTCGGGCCCGACCCGGGCCGCGAGGGCGATCGTGAGCGCGATCGGCAGGTAGAGCGCCGCCGCCCGGATCGCGAGCTCGCCGGGGTGGGCCGGGGTCACGGCACCTGGTCCGCGACGACGGCGTCGAGGAGGTAGCCGGCGGCCTGGTCCATGCCGAAGCGCTGCACCGGCGCGAAGTAGGCGGTGGGGAACAGCAGGCGCCGGTACTCCAGCCGCCACGACACCTGGGTCGACGCCGAGTCGTCGGTCTCCCAGGTGACGACCGCCCGCTCCAGGTCCGCCCAGCGGGCGAGCATGGTCGTGTCGCGGTCGACCGCGAAGACCACCCGGCCGGGCCGCGACTCGACCACGGTCAGGTGCCTTTCCGCCCGGTCGGCGCGGTGGTCGCGGTGCTCGCCGTCGCCGGTCAGGCCGAGCAGGCTCAGCGGGTGGTCGTCGTGCCTGCCGCCGGCGAACTCGATCGTCCGGCGGTCGCCGACGGCGATGCCGCTGCCGCGGGCGGTGACCGGGCGGTTGAACCCGAGGGACAGGAACGGCGGTAGGTCGGCGTCGAAGGAGGGCGGCGCGGCCAGCGCCGCGGCCACCTCCGCCGGCGTGGCGTCGACGGTGACGCCGGCGGTGGCGCTGTCGCCGGGGTCGAACGGCGAGCCGGCCAGCCCTTCCAGGCTCAGGAGCAGCAGCGGGAAGATCACGGCCATCAGCGTCGGTCCCTGCCGGCGCCGGTAGTGGCGGGCCAGGTCGACGGCGCCACCGACCACGACCGACACCAGCGCGACGAGCGGCAGCACGAACAGCAGGCAGAGGAGGCCCTCGGGCAGCACGACGGCGGCGGTGAGCAGGGCGAGCGTCGAGCCCCGGAGCAGGGCGCCGGTGGCCGACCGGCTGCGGGGGAGCAGCGCCAGCCCGACGGCGAGGACGGTCGGCACCCCGACGTAGAGCGCCGCGGTCTGCTGGGCCCCGGTGGCGTACACGAGCCGGTAGGCGACGTTGGCGACGGCCAGGACGAGCAGGAAGCCGATGAACTGCTTCCTCCCGGTGGTCAGCCGGAAGGTCTCACGGCCGCTGCCGGGCCAGAGGTCCTCGCCGTCGTCGTCGCCGGGCACCGGGTCGGCCGTCATGGCCCGACCGTAACACGTGAACGATTGGTAGCAAGATCAGTGTTAGCGAATCATATGCTCTCGCTACAGCAGGTCGGCGATGGCCCGGGCGGCGCGGGCGGCGCCGTGCCCGTCCACCGGCAGGTAGTCGACCTCCCGGCCCAGCTCTGCGACGACGGCCGCCGCCAGGGCGTCGGGATCGGCCGCCTCGCGGTAGGGCAGGCACCGTCCCGCCCGGTACCGCCCGAGGCGATGGCGGACGTGGAAGCTCTGCTCGAAGTGGTGGGCCAGCGGCACGTACACGAACGGGCGCCGGTTGGCGGTGAGCTCCATGCAGGTCGTCAGGCCGCCCTGCACGACCGCCACGTCGCAGGCCGCCAGGAGGCGGTGCAGCCCGGGCACGAACCGCCGGTAGGTGACACCGGCACGTTCGGGCAGCGCAGCCGGGTCGATCCGCGGCCCGCAGACGACCTCCAGCCGGAGCCCGTCGACCGACCGCTGCAGCGCGCCGGCCGCGTCGACGACCCGGCGCAGCAGCGGCGCCCCGACCCCGGAGCCGCCCACGGTCACCAGGCACACCCGCTCGTCGGGGCCGTACCCCAGCTCGTCCCGCAGCGCCTCGCGCCCGGCCGCGTCGACGGGGGTGAACCCGGTGACGTAGCCGGAGAACTCGAAGTTCTCCTCGGTCCAGGCCCGGATGCCGGGTAGGTCGGGCCCGAACTGGTCGGGGACCACGTCGTCGGGGTCGCCGACGAAGATCGATCGGTCGCGCACCCGCCGGTACCGGGCACGCTGCTCGATCATCTCGGCGTTGTAGTCGGCGGTGATGGCCGCCTCCGCCTCGCCGCCGTCGGGCATCGGCAGCCAGCCGACGAAGTCGGTCATCCACACGAAGGCGAACCGCTTGAGCTCGGGGTTCTCGTGGAGGAAGTGGTCGACGTCCCAGGCCTCGTCGCCCACCACGAGGTCGTAGTGCCCGTCCTCGACCACGTCGTGGAACACCATGAAGTTGTTGACCAGGATCTCGTCCATCCGGCGGATCGCCTGGAAGGCGTGGAGGTCGTGCTCGGCCGCCTCGTCCTCGATGTGGGCGGACTCGTTGGCGAGCCAGGCGGAGGCGGGGTGGACCCGCTCGCCCGCGGCGGCGAGCACGTCGGTCACCGGGTGCTGGGCCAGCCAGTCGATCTCCAGGTCCGGGTGGTGCCGGCGCAGTTCGTCGGCGACGGCGACGTCACGTCGGGCGTGGCCCAGCCCGATGGGGGACGACAGGTACAGCGCCCGCCGGGGGCGCCGGGAGGCCCGCACCCAGGTGGTGTCGCGGCGCTGGGGGCGGAGGCCGGTGACGAACTCCTCGACGAGGCGGTTCACGACGACGGGGTCACGGAGGCTGGGCCCATGGGAGGCCCCAGCCACGGTGACCAGGCGGCCACGGGTGGCGGCGGCCAAGGCCGCGCCGGTCTCGTGGGGACGGATGGCGTCCTCGTCGCCGTGGATCACGAGCACCGGGCAGCGGACCCGGCCGCAGGCGGCGCGGAAGCCCTCCGCGTCGACCATCGCGAGGCCCCGGACGGTGTCGGCCAGCGTGGCCGGGCCGACGTCTGCGCCCCACGAGACGGCCTCCTCGCGGGCCCTGGTCGAGTGGGCCTCGTTGAACATCTGGCCGAAGAAGAAGTCGAGGAAGCCCCAGTAGTCGTGCCGCCAGTAGTGGCTGTTGGCCTTGGCCCACCCCTCCGTGTCCTCGATCGGCTCGTCGAACGGGATGCGCGTGCGCTCCGGGTGGCCGGGAGCGAGCGGCACCGACGGGCAGATGGCGACGATGCCGACCGCCCGGTTCGGGTGGTCGGCGGCGACCTCGACGGACCACAGCGCGCCGGCGGAGAGGCCGACGAGCACGGCCTCGTCGGTGCCGGTGGCGTCTAGGACGGCGAGGGTGTCCGCCGTGAACTCGGCCGGGGCGTAGGCGGCCGCACCCTGGGGACGGCCGGAGCGTCCGCTGCCCCGACCGTCGAAGGTCACCACCCGGTGGTGGCGGGCCAGGTACGGGAGCTGCATCTTCCAGTGCCGGGAGTTGACGATCGACCAGGCCGGCACCAGGGCGATCGTCGGGCCGCCGGTGCCGTGGACCTCCCAGGCGATGGCGATCCCGTCGCGCACGACCACGCCGGCGTCGTCGGGCGCCCGGGCCCTCACCGGTCCACCACCGGTGCGGCGGCCTCGGCGGCGCGGATCAGCTCGCCGATCCGCCGGAGGCCGGACCGGACGGGGATCTGGTGGCGGTCGAACCCGAGCAGGAGCATCATCTCGGCCCCCAGGAAGGCGGCTGTCACCAGGGTCGCGACCTCCGCCGGGGAGAACGGGCCGAGGCCGCCCAGCCGCTCGGCGGCTTCGGTCGCCACCGAGGTGAGCAGGTCGTACCAGCCGCCTATCAGCCTCCGGATCTCGGCCGCCAGGTCGGGTTGCGACCAGGCGGCGGCGATCATCTCCTGCAGGATCCGGACGTAGCCGGACTCGAGGTCGTCCTCCAGGAAGTCGCAGGCCTGCTCGTAGCGCCGCCACAGCGGGGCGTCCACCGCGTACATCCGGGTCTGGCGGGCGAGGAGCCGCCGGTTCTCGGCCTCCAGGAGGGCGAGGACCATGCCGCTCTTCGACCCGAAGTGGTAGTGCACCTGGGACAGGGGGACGCCGGCCTCCTGGGCCACCTTGCGGGTGGACAGGCCGGCGTACCCGTCGGCGAGGAGGCGGACGCGGGCGGCGGCGAGGATCGCCTCGGGGGTGGTCCCGTCGGTGTTCGGCACGGCGATCTCCGGGGTCGGCGGCGGTGGGGAAACTTTCGGTCGGTCGACCGATGCTGACGGTCGCACTTGTCACACTGTTCGTCAAGCTCTTGACCAGCCTCCACAGCTGCGCGAGCGTTCCGGTCGGTCGATCGACCGAATCACGACGAAGGAATCGAGGGACCGACATGGTGGCGACCGAGACCCGCGCCGATCTCCTGACCGACGAGATGCTGCGCCGCTTCGACGAGCGGGCGCCCGGCTACGACCGAGACAACGCTTTCTTCACCGAGGACTTCGAGGACCTCCGGGCCAGCGGCTACCTGTCCGCCGCGCTGCCCGCCGATCGCGGCGGGGCCGGGCTCGATCTCGGGGCGATCAACCGGCTGCAGCGGCAGATCGCCTACGTCGCCCCGGCCACCGCCGTGGCCGTCAACATGCACCAGTACTTCGTCGGGATGTGTGCCGACCTGCACCGGGCCGGCGACCCCGCGGGCGACTGGCTGCTCGACCGGGCTGCCGACGGCGACATCTTCGCCGCGGGCCACGGCGAGGCCGGCAACGACATGCCGGTGCTGATGTCGTCGGCCCGGGCCGACCGGGTCGGCGGCGGCTGGGAGATCACCGGCCACAAGATCTTCGGCAGCCTGTCGCCGGTGTGGACCTACCTCGGCGTCCATGCCATGGACACCAGCGACCCCGCCAACCCGCAGGTCGTCCACGGGTTCCTCCACCGCGATGCCGCCCGCTACCGCATCGAGGACACCTGGGACACCCTGGGAATGCGCGCTACCGCCTCGAACGACACGATCCTCGACCGGGCCTTCATCCCCGACGAGGCGACGATGATGGTCAGCCCCGCCGGGTTCGCCGGGGCCGGCATGTTCCACGTCGCCCTGTTCGCCTGGGCGCTGCTGGGCTTCGGCGCCGTCTACTCGGCGGTCGCCCGGCGGGCGTTCGACGACACGGTGGCCCGGATGCACCAGCGGTCCTCGGTCGCCCTCACCCGGTCGATGGCGTACCACCCCGAGGTACAGCACCACGTCGCCGAGATGCGGATCCATCTCGAGGCCCTGACCGCCCACCTCGACCGCGTCTGCGACGACTGGGTCGCCGGCGTCGAGCACCCCGACTGGCCGGTCCGGATCCTCGCCTGCAAGCACGACGTGGTCACCCGGGCCTGGGCCGTGGTCGACACCTGCCTCGACCTGCTCGGCGGCTCCGGCATCTTCCGGCGCAGCCGGTTCGAGCAGCTGTTCCGCGACGCTCGGCTCGGTCGCATCCACCCCGGCAACACGCTGCTCACCCACGAGGTGGTCGGCAAGATGAGCCTCGGCATCAACCCCGACGAGCAGCCGCGCTGGGGGTGACGGGGTCGCCTCACCGCCGGTAGAGGTCGTGGGCCGCCGCCGCGGCCCCGGCCACCAGGTCCCGGAGCTCGGGCGGGCCCGACACCTCGACCAGCCCGCCCAGCTGCAGCAGCAGCCGGGCGGCCGAGTCCGCGCGCTCGAACCGCAGTCGGAGCAGCGCCCACCCCTCCTGGTCGCGGGGCGTGTCGGCTGGCAACGGGAGGGCGGGTGTCCCCTCCTGCAGCAGGTGCAGCAGCGACTCGCCCGCCGGGGCCACCCGCACGTCTGCGAAGTACCGGGGGATCGAGGCGATGAACTCGCGTTTCCGCTCCGACCAGGCGGTCGCGAGGTCGAAGTCGGTGGGATGCTCGAATCGGTGGTCGAGCACGGCGGCGGCGGTGATGCGGCCGACCCGGTAGATCCGGTCGGCGCCCCGCCGGCCGCGAGCCAGCAGGTACCAGGTCGCACCCTTCAGCACCAGCCCCAGCGGACGGACGGTGTGCTCGGCCGCCCGGTACGTGATGCGGAGCTCCCGGGCCTCCCAGACGCCGCGGGCGACGTCGAGCAGGAACGGCACCGGCTCCCGCGACCGGAACCAGTCCTCCGGCTCGATCAGCAGCCGGTCGCGGACCGAGCGGGCGGCCGCCTCGGCCCGGCTGTCCATGGCGGTGAGCAGCGCCCGCTCCGCGACGCCGGGGTCGATGCCCAGGTCGCGGGCGACGCCGGGCATCGCGGCGAGCAGCACCCCGCGGGCGTCGGTGTCGGCGAGGTGCGGCATGCCGCCGACGCGGTAGCCGGCCTGCAGGCGGACCCCGCCGCTGCGGCCGGTCTCGGTGTAGAGGGGCACGCCCGCGGCGGCCAGGGCGTCGATGTCGCGGTAGACGGTGCGGACCGACACCTCCAGCGCCTCCGCCAGCTCCCCCGCGGTGGCCCGCCCCCGCAGCTGGAGGATCAGCATCAGCTCGACGAGCCGGCTGGCGCGCACGGGCCGAGCCTACGGGCGAAACCATGACAGCAGATGGCAGGGTTCGGTCGCGACGCTCGGTCCGTCCGACGACGAAAGGACTGCCATGACCGTCGACATTGCCGCCGCCCGATACTTCGTCTACGCCGAGGGGCGGCTTCTGGAGCAACTCGTCCACGCCGCGCTGTTCGACGACGGCGACCCCGAGGCCGTCGTGCGGGCGGTGGCCGCCTACCAGAACGAGGACGGCGGCTTCGGCCACGGGCTCGAGCCCGACAAGCGGGCCCCGGCGAGCCAGCCCCTCGACGTCGAGATCGCCCTCGAACGGCTGGTCACGGTCGACGCCAAGCCGCCGGCGGACCTCGTCGCCCGGACCTGCGACTTCCTCGCCTCGGTCGCCGACCCGGGGGGCGCCGTGCCGGTCCTGCTCCCGTCGATCGCCGGCTACCCCCGGGCCGTGCACTGGTCCCAGACCGACCACTACGAGCCCGACCTCCTCCCGACCGCCAGCATCGCCGGCCACCTCCACGCCCTGGGCGTCGACCACCCCTGGCGGGACCGCGCCACCACCTGGTGCCTGTCCGCCATCGAGCACGACGGCCTGCCGGACGACGCCCACGCGCTGCTCTGCGTGACCCGGCTGCTGGAGCAGGTCGCCGACCGGGACGGCGCCGCATCCCTCGCCGCGGCCGTGGCCGAGGCGCTGCCGGACGCCCGCATGTTCCAGCTGACGCCCGACCCCGACGAGTACGGGGTCACGCCCCTCGCCTTCGCCCCGACGCCGGCCAGCCTGGCCCGGACGTGGTTCGACGACGGGGTCGTCGAGGCCCACCTCGATGCCCTCGAGCGGCAGCAGGAGGCCGACGGCGGCTGGCCGATCGCGTGGGAGCCCCCCAGCAGGGCGAGCCGCTGCGAGTGGCGGACGATCCGCACCGTGGAGGCGCTGCGGGTGCTGTCGGCCTACGGCCGGCTGTGACCACGCCGCTGGGGGTCGCGACGCCGACACGGACGGATACGGTGGGGTTGCCAGTCGGGGACAAGGCAGCCTAACTTGCAGCCCGCCATGAGACGGGTGGACACGACGACCTTCGCTGCGCAGGTGCTGGGCGGCGGCGCACCGGCGTCCACCGCGCTCGTCGGCGGCGGCGGGGCCGTCACCTACGGCGAGCTCGCCGTCCGGGTCGCCATCCGGTCGGCGGAGCTCGACCTTGGCCGCCGCTCGCTCGTCGTACTGACCGGCACCCCCGGCGTCGAGCTGGTCACGACCTACCTCGCCCTGCTCGACGAGGGCCACGTCCCCCTCCTCGCCGGCGACCACGCCGACCGGCTGGCGGCCGCCTGGTCGCCGGCCGCGGTGGTCACGGCCGGCGACGTCGACGTGGAGGTCGACCGGCGCCGCCCCGAGCACCGCGACCTCCACCCGGACCTTGCCCTGCTCCTCAGCACGTCGGGCTCGACGGGCGCGCCCAAGCTCGTCCGCCTCTCCCACGGCAACCTGGCGAGCAACGCCCGGGCCATCGCCTCGTACCTCGGCCTCACCGCGGCCGACCGGGGCATCACGTCGCTGCCGCTGCACTACTGCTTCGGCCTTTCGGTGCTCCACTCCCACCTCGTGGCCGGCGGGTCGATCGTGCTGACCGCGGCCTCGGTCGTCGACCCCTGCTTCGCCAACGCCGTCCACACCCACGGCGTCACCGGCCTAGCCGGCGTCCCCCACACGTACGAGATGCTCGAGCGCGCCGGTCCCGAGCGCATCCGCGCCCCGTCGCTGCGGATGCTCACCCAGGCCGGTGGGCGCATGCCCCCGGACGCCGTCGCCCGCTGGCGCGACCGGGCCGACGGCTGGGGGGCCGAGCTGTACGTCATGTACGGCCAGACCGAGGCCACGGCCCGCATGGCCTACCTCCCACCGCACCTGGCCCGGGTCCGTCCCGGCGCCATCGGCGTACCCATCCCCGGCGGCGCGCTCGAGGTCCGTCCGGTCGCCGGGCACGACGACGGCGTCGGCGAGCTCGTCTACACCGGGCCCAACGTGATGATGGGCTACGCCACCGGTGACGCCGACCTGGCCGCCGGCGCCACCCTCACCGAGCTGCGCACCGGCGACCTGGGGCGCTACGACCCCGAGCACGGCGTCTTCGAGGTCGTCGGCCGGCGCAGCCGCATCGTCAAGCCGTTCGGCCTGCGGGTGGACCTCGACGCCGTCGAGGCCCGGCTGGCCGCCCACGGCTCCGCCGTGGCCGTCACCGGCGACGACGAGCTCCTGGTCGTCGGCGCTCCCGAGGGCGACCCCGCCACCGTCGCCGCCCACGTGACGGAGGCGACCGGCCTGCCGCCGGCCAAGGTGGCCGTCGTGCCCGGCGCCCTGCCCCGCACGGCGTCCGGGAAGGTCGACTACGCCACCCTGCGGTCGGCGGCGGCCGCCACGGTCGACTCGGCCGGCGCCGCGGCCGGCGGGGCCGGCGTCGACCCGTCACCGGTGGGGTCTGTGTACGCGGCCGTGCTGGGCCACGCGGTCGCCCCCGACAGCACGTTCGTGTCCGCCGGCGGCGACTCGCTCAACTACGTCGAATGCGCCGTCCGGCTGGAGCGGGTCCTCGGCCGGCTCCCCGACGACTGGCACCTGCGGACCGTCGCCCAGCTCGACGCCATCCACCCGTCCTCCCAGCTGCCCCGGATCGACACCACGATGGTCCTGCGCGCCGTGGGCATCTGCGCGGTCGTGGCGACCCACATGCGCCTCATGTACTTCCCGGGCGGCGCCCACCTCCTGCTCGCCGTGGTCGGCTTCAACTTCAGCCGCTTCCAGCTCGCCATCGCCGGCTCCGCCGACCGGCTGCGCGCCGGCGTGCGGACGGTCGCCCGGGTCGCCGTGCCGACCGTGCTGTGGGTCGGGGCCACGATGGCGGTCAGCGACGCCCACGGGCTGGCCACCCTCGCTCTGGTCAACAACTACCTGGGGCCCATCAGCCACGCTGATGGGACCTGGCAGTTCTGGTTCGTGGAGGCGTTCGTCCAGGTCTGCCTCGTGGGCACGTTGCTGCTCGCCATCCCGGCCGTCCGCGGGGTCGAGCGCCGCTGGCCCTACGCCTTCCCGCTCGCCGCGGTCGTGGCGAGCGTCCTGCTCCGCACCATCACATGGGCCGGGCTCGACGACCCGGCCAACCTGCGGTTCCGGACCCACGGCGTCGCCTGGTTCTTCGCCCTCGGCTGGCTGGTCCACCGGTCGGGCACCCGCGGGCAGCGGGCCCTCACCACGGTGGTGTGCCTCGCGGCCGTCACCGGCTTCTTCGACCGGCCCCAGCGCGAGTGGTTCATCCTCGCCGGCCTGCTGGCGCTGACCTGGTTCCGCCAGGTCCCGTGCCCGCGGTCGCTCGTCCCGGTCGTCGCCACGCTGGCCACGGCCAGCATGTGGATCTACATCAGCCACTTCCGGCTGTGGCGCCCCCTCGACAACCTCGTCCCCCGCTGGCCCGCCTACGTCCTCACCCTGCTCGCGGGCGTCGCGGTCTGGGTGTGCGCCGAGCAGGTCACGCGCGCCGTCCGGCGTGCCGCCCGGGCGAGACGGCGCCTCCCGCGAGTGCACCCGACCGTCGTGCTCTCGCCGGTCCGCTCCCGCGTGACACCGCATGGCGCGCGGGTCAGGATGGGGGCATCCACGGCGACCAGGTAGCGCGACGTGCGGTGTCCGGCACGACGGTGGACGGAGCGGCGACGTGACCGGCGTGACCGGCCCGACCTATTTCACCGGGTTCGAGCAGGTCGAGCTGGCCCGGCTGGGCATCGAACACGAGGCGTCCTGGCGTGATGAGTGAGCCACGCCGTCGGCGGTCGCGTCGCCGGTGAGGCGGGACATGCTCGGCTACGACGACGTCGTCGACTTCCTGATCGCCGCATGCCCAACCTACGAGGGCTCTCCCGAGCAGGGCGTGGTCGACGACGCCGACGGCGAGTACATCCGCATCGCCGGGTTCGTCGCCCACCTGGTGCGCCTCCTCGACGAGCAGGACACCCGCAGCTTCTCCCGGGTGTTCAGCGTCGTGGAGTGGATCCTCGAGGACGCCGACGCCCCCGCGGTGGCGCTGATCCAGGCCGGCTTCCTGCACGACCTCGCCGACGGCACCCTGTACGCAGGCCGGCGCGTGCGGCCGTTCGATTTCGGCCGATGGCTCGGGCCGCGGGCGCGGTGCGACCCGAGCATCCAGGCGATGCTGGCGGAGGAGACTCCGTGACGGTGACGTGGTGGCCCGTGGGTGATTCCGGCGACTTCGAGATCGGGATCGCGCTCTTCGGGCAGCCGATGCTCGACGGCGACCCGCCACGCAGTCGGATTGATGAGGAGTCGCCCGCTCGTGCCGGGGCTACCGTGCCGCCGTGCAGCCGTCGGCTCTGGTCGTCATCAGCGGTGCGGTCGCTGCCGGCAAGACGACGCTGGGGGTGAGGCTCGCAGCTCGGCTCAATGCGACGCTGCTCAGCAAGGATCTCCTCAAGGAGACACTGCACCAGCCGCTCGCGATCACCTCCCAGACGACGTCGCTCGTGGCCAGCAACGCCGCGATGCGCCTGATGTACTCGATCGCCGCAACCAGCGCCTCGCCGCTCGTCGTCGAGGCGAACTGGAGGCCTGGTGACGTGGACGAGCTAATGGCGCTCTCGCGGCCGGCTGTGCAGATCTTCTGCACCGCGCCGGTCGAGGTTCTGAAGGAACGCGCGCTGAGCCGCATCCGTACCGGTGACCGGCACCCCGTGCACCGCGACCGGATGTCTTCCCATGTGCTCGCCGCGCTGGTGCGAGACATCGAAGAAGAACGGGCAGCGCCACTGCCGCTGGGGGGCTCGTTGCTGCGCCTCGACACGTCCGCGCCTGTCGATCTCGACGCGGTGACAGCCTGGCTCTGCGACCACGTGTGACCTTGCCGAGGCCGCGATCAGTGCGAGCGTCAGCCTGCGAGGTCGACGCCGGCCGCCTTCGCGATCTCGCCGAGGTCGTCGACGATCGCGTCGACGAGGTCCCACAGGTCGGGCACGAGCTCGCGGCAGGAGACCAGACCGAAGTCGAGCGTGTCGAGGTAGCTCTGCACGGTGATGTTGAGGCCCTGCCCGTCGAGGATCGTCGACACCGGGTAGTAGTGCAACAACCGGGCGCCGGCGGTGTAGAGCGGTTGCCGAGGCCCGGGGACGTTCGAGATCGTCACGTTCACCGGTGGCATGAAGCGGTTGGCGGTGAGCCGCGTTGCCGTGCGCATCGCGCGGGCGAACACGGCAGGCGGGGGGAACTGGGCGAAGTCCGTGAGCGCCTCGGCCGGCACGGCGTCGAACAGCCCCTTCGCATCGACCATTGCCTCGTGGACCCGACCGACGCGGAGCAACGGGTCGGGCTCGTCCGTCGGCAGCGTCGCGAAGATGGCCGACACCCGGTTGGTCCACCTCTCGGTCTCCTCGCCGCTGCGGGTCGAGACCGGGACCATCGCCACCAGCGGGAGCTCGGGCAGCTCGTCGTGGTCCTCCAGCCACCGCCGCAGCCCGCCGGCGCACATGGCCATGACGATGTCGTTGACGGTCGCACCGAGCGTGTTCTTGACCTCCTTCACGGCTCCGAGCGACGTCGAACGGAAGGCGAACCGCCGGTGGGGCGTGATGGCGGCGTTGAACCGCAGCCTGGGCGCGTTCGTCGGGACCGGCCCCCTGACCTCGCCCTCCGGCACACGCGGGCGACCGATGTTGAGCACGGCGCCGAGCGGACCGCGGAGCCCCGCCCGGACCTGGTTGGCGGCCGCGACCAGCATCGGGTTGCGGATCGCCACGCCGAGGTCGCGGACAGTGCGGGCTCCCAGCAGCAGGGCTCGGCCCGGCTTGTGGAGGAGGTTCGTCGCCGCCCGGGCGAGCATCTCGCCGTCGCTCGGGACCCGCTCGGTCGGCTCCTCCAACCCGGGCGCTTCCGGCAGCACGTCACCCTCCGGGTCGCCGTCGAGCATGAGCACGAGCAGCTCGGCCCCGGCGGCGCCGTCGATCGTGGCGTGGTGGACCTTCGTGAGGATGCCGAACCGGCGGTCGGGCAGGCCCTCGATGACATAGGTCTCCCAGAGCGGCCGGCTCCGATCGAGGGGACGCCCGACGATCCTGGCGACGATCTCGGCGATCTGGTCGTCGCGCCCGGGCGGCGGCACGCCACTGTGGCGAACGTGGAAGTCGAGGTCGAAGTCGGGATCCTCGATCCAGTAGGGGTGGTCGAGACCGAGCGGCACCTCGCGGAGGCGGCGCCGCAGCGGCTCCAGGAGATGGAGCCGGCGCTCGATCTGCGCCCGCCAGGCGGCGTACGGGTCGTAGTCGGGGTCGTCCTCGGGTTTGGCGTAGATCGAGAGGCTGGAGACGTGGCCGAATTGCGAGCCCGTCTCCATGTACAGGAACGAGGCGTCGAGGCCGGACAGCTGCTTCATGGTCCCCTCCCACCGCTGCGATCCGCGGCCCCTGCACTCTGCCACCACTTCGGTGGCGCTGCTCGGTGGGCCGCGTCGGCGATAGCTTGGGGCCTGGTTCGACCAGGTCAACGAGGAGCTCCACAATGAGCGTCGGAGGGTCACAGCGGTTGCGCCGGCCCAGTCGGTTGCTGCTGGCGGCAGAGGCACCGCGGGCCCTCGGCGAACTGGTGTCGTTGCAGGCGGCGCGACCCCTGTTGGCCGGCGCTCCTCGGGGGGACGGTCATCCTGTGCTGGTGCTGCCCGGGTTGGGGGCGGATGATCGGTCGACCGTGCCGCTGCGTCGGTTCCTGCGCGGTCTGGGCTACCGCGTCCACGGCTGGCGGCTGGGCGCCAACGTCCCGTCGCCGGACATGATCGGGCGGCTCCGTGAACGCCTGGCACGTCTGCGCGCACAGGATCCGCGGCCGATGAGCATCGTCGGTTGGAGCCTGGGCGGGATCTACGCACGCGAGATCGCCCGGACCTCCCCACAAGCGGTACGCGCGGTGGTGACCTTGGGGAGCCCGTTCCGCCGCTTGCCGGGCTACGAGAGCAACGCTGCGCCGCTGGCGCGGGCGCTGGCCGGGCAGAGGGGCATGGACGCGGCCCGAACGCGGTCACCCGGCGACGACCGGCCGTTGCCGGTGCCGTCGACATCGGTGTTCAGTCGCACCGACGGCGTCGTCCCCTGGCGGGCATGTGTGAACTGCGGGAGCGGCTCGCACGAGACCATCGAAGTGGTGGGCAGCCACGTCGGACTGGGCCACCACCCCGCGGTGCTGTTCGTGGTGGCCGACCGGCTGGCCCAACCGCCAGGAGACTGGCACCCGATGCAGATCCCGGCGCGCTGGCGCCCACTCCTCCGCCACTACGCCACCGACCCTGCGACCCCACCGGCCTGACACCGGGCCAGCGGCGGCCTCGCTGCCGATCAGCGTGCCGGGCTTCCCGCCAGGTGCGCCCGCAGCCGGGCCGGGACGGTCGACGGGACCACCCGCCACCGCATGCCGTCCACGACCGTGGCGCTGCCGGACGCGGCCACCGTGTGGATCCCGTCACCGAATGGCCCGGGGAAGGGCGGGAGCACCGCGGCGACGAGGGGCTGTCGTCCGCCGTCGTGCTGGCGATCGCCGCCGGCGCCGCGCTGCTCCTCGCGCCGGTCGCCGCGGACCGCACGTCGCTACCGGACCTGGAGGAGGCCAGAGAGCTGCTCATGATCGTGGGCGCCGCGCCCGCTGGCGGCGTGCTCCTCGGTTCGGCCCGTTGACGGCGACCAGCCGGGCGCGTTGACGGGGTACGGAAGGGTCTCACCGGGACCGAACCGCACTGGCGGCGTACTGCCCGAGGGGAGCCCGATCCCGGCGTCGGTGATCGCTCGCCGATCAGCCATGTCGATGGTCACGGGCATTGGCGTTGCGCCACGAGCTGCGCGCGCACTCTGAGACTCCCCCGGCCCGCGACACCGAACGAGCACTGCTGTCACAGGCGCACTCGCTGGTTCGTCTTAGTGGGTGTCCGAACGAGAAGGGAAAGCCATGAAGGTGTTCGTCGCCGGCGCCACGGGTGCGCTCGGCAAGCAGCTTGTTCCCATGTTGGTCGCCAACGGGCACGATGTCGTCGGGATGACCCGCACGGAAGCCAAGCGGGACCAGGTCCGCAGCCTCGGCGCTCGGCCCGTGGTGGCCGACGCGCTGGATGCGGACGCCGTGGGGCGGGCCGTGGGCGAGGCAGAGCCCGACGTGATCGTGCACCAGCTCACCGCCATACCGCCGGCGATCAACATGCGACGCTTCGATCGCGAGTTCGCGCTCACCGACCGGCTGCGCACCGAGGGCACCGACCACCTGCTGTCGGCGGGCCACGCGTTGGGCGTCAAGCGATTCGTCGCCCAGAGCAACGCCGGCATGCCGTACGCCCGCACCGGTGGCCCGGTCAAGCGGGAGGAAGATCCGCTCGATCCCGATCCCCCGCCGGTGGCGCGTCAGGGGCTCGCGGCGATCCGTCACCTCGAGGCGGCGGTCACGGGCGCCCAGTGGACGGAAGGCCTCGTGCTGCGCTACGGCTGGTTCTACGGCCCCGGCACCTCGATCGCCCTCGACCCACCGGGCAGCCAGATCGAGCTGATCCGCAAGCGCCAGTTCCCCATCGTCGGCGGCGGCACGGGCATCTGGTCCTTCATCCAC
>JBKPHT010000173.1:0-16230 GCA_046730015.1 Actinomycetota bacterium | reverse complement strand
CGATCCGCGGTACCAGGCCGACATCATGACCAAGCTCGCCGACTTCATCTACGAGCAGGTGATCCTGCCCGACCAGCGCGGCGAGTAGCCCGGGGGCCGCTACCCGGCCAGCGGCAGGCGCCGGCCGGGGGTGGCGCCCGTGTCGAGCGGCGACGGCCCGTCGGAGCGCAGCCGCCACCAGCCCGCCGCCGCGATCATCGCCGCGTTGTCGGTGCACATCGCCCGGCTGGGGACGAACGACCGGATCCCGTCCTCGGCGCAGGCCGCCACGAACCGCTCGCGCAGCGCGCTGTTGGCCGCAACGCCCCCGCCGAGGCACAGGCCCTTGGCCCCGACCTCCCGGGCCGCCCGCCGAGCCTTGGTCACCAGCACGTCGACCACCGCGTCCTGGAAGCTGGCGGCGACGTCGGCCCCGGCCACGTCGGGGTGCTTGCGGACGTGGTTCACGACCGCGGTCTTCAGTCCGCTGAAGCTGAAGTCGTAGCGACCCTCGTCGGTGCGGTCGAGCAGCGCCCGCGGGAACGCGATCGCCCGGGGGTCGCCCTCCCGGGCGAGCCGGTCGATCACCGGGCCGCCCGGGTAGCCGAGCCCGAGGAACCGGGCCACCTTGTCGAACGCCTCGCCGGCCGCATCGTCGATCGTCGAGCCGAGCAGGTGGTAGCGGCCGTGGTCCTCCATGTGGACGAGCATCGTGTGGCCGCCCGACACCAGCAGCACCACCAGCGGCAGGTCGAGGTCGGGCTCCTCCAGGAACGACGCGTAGAGGTGGCCCTCCAGGTGGTTGACCGCCACGAACGGCACGTCCCACACGAGCGCCAGCGCCTTCGCCGCGCTCACGCCCACCAGCAGCGAGCCCACCAGGCCCGGGCCCGAGGTGGCGGCGACCGCGTCGATCTCGTCGTCGGCGACGCCGGCCTCGACCAGCGCCTGGGCGACCACCGGCGTGAGCATCTCGACGTGGGCCCGGCTCGCGATCTCGGGCACGACGCCGCCGTAGCGGGCGTGCTGGTCGATCTGGCTCGCCACCACCGACGACCGGACCTGGGTCGCCCGCGTCACGACGGCCGCCGCCGTCTCGTCGCAGGAGGTCTCGATGCCGAGGATGCAGTCGGCCATCGCTCCAGCCTCCCGCGAACGGGGGGTGCCGTGCGAGCCGGGGCCGCCGGCCCGGTCAGATCCAGTCGCCATCGACCACCGTCCTGCCCGGGACGTCCGCCTCGATGCCGGCCAGCCGGGCCGCGTACTCCGGGCGGTCGACGTCGTTGGCCCACATGACCAGAGCGTCCTCCCCGGTCTCCGGGTAGTAGCCCTTCCGCACCCCGGCCGGCACGAAGCCGAACCGCTGGTACAGCGCCTGGGCCCCCGAGTTGCTCATCCGCACCTCCAGCGTCAGGTTCACGCACCCGCGGTCGATCGCGCCTCGGGCGAGGGCCAGCAGCATCCGGGTGGCGATGCCGTGCCGGTGCCAGGCCGGGTCGACCGCGATCGTCGTGATGTGGCCGTCCTCCACCGCCCGGAACAGGCCGGCGTACCCGACGACCTCGGCGCCCACCCGGGCCACGACGTAGAGCCGCGACGCCCGCTGGCCGATCTCCGACAGGAACAGCCCGAACGTCCACGGCCGGGGGTACACCTGCTGCTCGATCCGGATGACGCTCCGCAGGTGCCGGCGCCGCATCGGGGTGATGCGGACCTCCAGGGCGCCGGGGTCGTCCGCCGGGCTGGGCAGGGGCCGGGCCATCACTCGGCGGCGCCGCCGCCGGGCCCCGGGCCGCCCCCGGCGGTGGGCTCGCCCTCCCGGTGGACCCCGTCGCGGGTCACCCAGTTGATCTCCGCGTCCGGGCGTCGCAGGTACAGCGGCGACAGCTCCCACGGGGGGACGAAGTCCTCCCGCAGCGCCCTGGCGTGGGCCAGCTGCACCAGCGAGGCCGCCGACGGGTGGGCCAGGCCCTGGTCGCCCAGCTCGAGGCCGCCGACGTCGGCGAACGCCTCCTGGTAGCGGAGCGCGCCGTCGCCGACCAACAGGACGTCCTCGCCGGTGGCCTCGAGGTCGCCGGCCAGGTCGTCGGGCGACGTCACCCGGTAGTCGTCCAGCCGCTGGATGCCCCCCGGCACCTGCCGATAGGAGGCGGCGAAGATCTCGCCCCGGCGGGCGTCGATGGCCGCCACGATCAGGCGGGGCGTCCATCGCACCGGGAACGCCACCAGGTCGAGGCTGGCCACGCCGATCATCGGCACCCGCAGCGCGTGGGCCATCGCCTTGGCCGCGGCGATGCCCACCCGCAGGCCGGTGAACAGCCCGGGGCCGACGTCGACCGCGACGCAGCCGATCTCGTCCAGGCCGACCCGGGCCTGGCGGGTCAGGAAGTCGATGGCCGGCGTCAGCGACTCGGCGTGGCGCTTGCCGCGGCTCGAGTGGGTCTCGGCCAGCACCCCCTCGTGCCCGCCGATCGCGCAGCCGACCTGCATGGTCGACGTGGTGATGCCGAGGATCAGCACGCCGGGCCCCCCGCCGGACCGCCCGCGGCGTCGCCCGTCGTGCCGCCCGTCGGCCGGTCGTCGGGCGCCTCGGCCCACGGGGCCACCGCGGCCAGCAGCGACACCTGGCGCCGGGCCCACGACGGGCCGACGCTCCGCAGCACGACGCGGCGCTCGTCGTCGCCGGCCCCGAACGTGAGCCGCACCTCCAGGTAGTCGCTCGGCAGCACCGGCAGGATTGCGTCGCCCCACTCGATGAGCACGACGCCGCCGTCGTCGAGCAGCTCCGACAGGCCGAGGTCGGCGACCTCGCCGAGCAGCTCGAGCCGGTACACGTCCAGGTGGTGGACCGGCAGCCGGCCCTCGTACTGCTGGGCGAGCGTGAAGGTGGGGCTGGTGATCGGCTCGGTGACGTCGAGACCGCGGCCGAACCCCTGGGTGAACGCGGTCTTCCCGGCACCGAGGTCGCCGGCCAGCACCAGCAGGTCGCCGGGCAGGGCGAGCTGGGCCAGCGACGCCGCCAGCCGCTGGGTCTCCTCGGCCGAGGTGGTACGCGCCGAGAGCGCGCCTGCCCGCACCATCACCGGTGCAGCGCGCTGGGCTGGTACGACACGACGCGAAGACTACCGATCGTCAACAAGGGAGCCGATGGCCCGGGCCACCACGTGGGCGCCGAGGGCCCGGACGACGTCGGGGTCGGCCGGCACCACGCCGGTGGCGGCGGCCACGAAGGCGTCGCCGTCGGCCCGGGTGTGGGGCGGGAACACCGCCCGGGCCAGCCCGTCGTGGGCGCCCTGGGCCACCACGTGGCAGCCCAGCTTGTCGAGTAGGGCGTTGGTGGCCACCAGCCCGATCGTCGTGTTGCCCAGGCCCGACGCGAACGGCGCCGGAGCGGTGCGCCCGGCCGCCACCGCCGCCGCCGCCAGGTCCAGCGCCCGGCTGTCGTCGCCTCCCGGCCGGCCCGACGCGTTCACCGCCACCAGCGCGGCGACGACGAGGTCGCCTACCCGGGCGCCGGCGGTCACGATCCCGCCCGGCCGGCGATCGCCAGGGTCCGGGCCCGGCCCGGCGACGGTGGCCCCGGTTCCCGCCCCGACCGGGCCGGTCGCGACCGGGCCCGCCGTGGCCGCGACGCAAGCGGCGTAGCCATCGTCGGCCCCCGGCCGGACCGCCGGGTCGCCGGTCCGCAGGTCGAACAGGCCCAGCGCCACGACGATCGGCACCGGCCCGGCGGGGGTCACGAAGCCCATGCCCCGCTCCTCGCAGAACCTCATCACCCCGTCGGCCGTGGCCAGGCCGAACGCCGAGCCGCCGGTCAGCACCAGGGCGTCGATGCGGGCCACCGTCCGGGCGGGCTCGAGCAGCTCGAGCTCTCGGCTGGCCGGCGCCCCGCCCCGAACCTCGCCCGATGCCACCGTCCCCTCCGGGAACAGCACGACGGTGCAGCCGGTCCTCGCCACCGGGTCGGTGACGTGGCCGACCCGGATGCCGGAAACGTCGGTGACCCCGGGCGCGGGGGCCGCGGCGCCCGTCATCGGTAGCGCCTGGCCACCCGGGCGCCGATGGCGCAGACGACCTCGTACGAGATCGTGCCGAGCCGGGCGGCCCACTCATCGGGCGTGATCCGCTCGCCGCCCCGCCCGCCCAGCAGCACCACCTCGTCGCCTGCGCGGACGTCGGCGTCGCGGCCGACGTCGACCATGAGCTGGTCCATCGTCACCACCCCGACGATCGGGCGTCGCTCGCACTTGACCAGCACCTCCTGGCCGAGCAGGCCCAGGCTCCGGAACACGCCGTCGGCGTAGCCGATGGGCACGGTGGCCACCAGCGTGTCGGCGGCGAGGCGGTGGTGGTGCCCGTAGGAGATGGCCTCGCCCGCCGCCACGGGCTTCACGAAGCTGACCTCCGAGGCCAGGGTCAGCGCGGCCCGGAGGTCGGCCAGGCCGTCGAGGGCCGGGGCCGGCGGGATGCCGTAGGTGGCGATGCCGCAGCGGACCATGTCGTAGCGCGCCGGCGGGTGGGCGATGGCAGCCGCCGAGTTGGCGGCGTGGACGATCCCGGGATCGATGCCAGCGGCCCGCAGGTCGGCCAGCACGCGGTCGAACCGGGCCATCTGATCGGCCGTGAAGGGGTTGCCGGGCTCGTCGGCCACGGGGCAGTGGGTGCAGACTCCCTCCAGGCGCAGCTCGGGCAGGTCGGCGATCGACCGGGCCAGCGGTACGGCGTCCTCCGGGGCGGCGCCGACCCTGTGCATCCCGGTGTCGACCTTGAGGTGGACGGGCAGCGGCGGCCGGCGGGCCTCGTGCACGGCCCTCGCCACGGCCGACGCCGTCGCCGCCGTGTAGACGGTGAGCCGGGCGCCGGTGGCGACCGCGTCGTCGATCTCGTCGTGGCGGGGCTCGGACAGCAGCAGCAGCGGCGCCTCGATGCCCGCGTCCCGCAGCACCACCGCCTCGTCGACCTGGGCGACGCCCAGCCAGTCGGCCCCGGCCTCCAGCGCCGCGCGGCCGACCGCGGCGGCGCCGTGGCCGTAGCCGTTGGCCTTGACCACCGTGCACATCAGCGCCGGCGCCGCCGTGTCCCGGAGCACGGCGACGTTGTGGCGGATCGCCGCGAGGTCGACCTCGGCCCAGGCCCGCGCCATCAGCCCGCCGCCCCGAGACGGCCGAGCACCGGCGGGAGGCCGGCCACGACGTCGGATGCCACCAGCCCCCGCGGCGGTCCCTCCATCGCCGCGGTGCCGTGGAGCCAGGCGCCGCCCGCCGCCGAGCTCCCGGCGGGGACGCCCTGAGCGAGGAGGGCGCCGATGATGCCCGACAGGACGTCGCCCGTCCCCGCCGTGGCCAGGCGGGCGTCGCCGGCGGTCGAGAGGTGGGCCCACCCGTCCGGCTCGGCGACGACCGTGGTCGGGCCCTTCAGCAGGACGACCGCCCCCGTGGCGCGGCTCAGGTCCCGGGCCGCGGCCATCCGGTCCGGTCCCGGGTCGTGGCCTGCGAGGCGGGCGAACTCGCCGTCGTGGGGCGTGAGGACGGCGGGCGCCTCCCGCCGGGCCAGGATGCTCGCCGCCTCCTCTCCGAGGGCCGTGAGGCCGTCGCCGTCGACCACGGTCGGCACCGGGGCGGAGGCGGCAAGGTGATGGATGGCTGTCACCGTCGGCGCCGCCCGACCGAGCCCGGGGCCGGCGACGAGGGCGCGGACCCGGTCGAGCTGGGCCAGCACCGGCTCGTCCCAGCCCGCCGACGGGACCGGCACGCCGACGGCCTCGGTGGGCAGGCCGGGGTCGTGGTCGATGCCGGGCGAGGCGACCCGGACCATGCCCGCGCCCGCCCGCAGGGCGGCCCGGGTGGCCAGGTGGGCGGCGCCGGTCATGCCCGCCGAGCCGGCGGCGACCATCACCGCCGCCCGCCACTTGTGGCTGTCGACCGGGCGGGGCGGCAGCCAGGCGGCGACGTCGCCCTGCTCGACCACGCCGGCGGTCGCCCGGCCGACATCGAGCCCGATGTCGGCCACCGTGACCTCGCCCGCCAGGGCGCGGCCGGGGTAGAAGAGCAGGCCGGGCTTGAGGGCCGCGAAGGTCACGGTCCGGTCGGCCCGGACCGGCCGGCCGCGGGCCTGCCCCGTGGTGCCGTCGACCCCGCTGGGGATGTCGACCGCCAGCACCGGCGCCCCGCCCGGGTCGGGGGCCTGGTACTCGCCCCGGAAGCCGGTGCCGTAGGCGGCGTCGACCACCAGGTCGGCGGCCGGGAGGCGGTCGGGGGCGTCGGTGGCGGCGATCACGGTGATCCGGACGCCCCGGCGACGGAGCCGCTCGGCCGCGTCCCGCCCGTCGGCGCCGTTGTTGCCCTTGCCGGCCACGACCACCACCCGGCGGCCGTAGGTGCCGCCCAGCATGGCCAGCGCCTCCCGGGCGACGGCGGCGCCGGCCCGGCCGACCAGCACCTCGGTCGGCTCCGGCGCCGCGGCGTCCACCGCGGCCATCTCGTCGGGGGTGAGCACGGGCAGCATGGCCCCCCGAGGCTAGGTCCCGCCCCGTTCCCCCGGCGATCCCGATCGCCTCACGCACCCCGGTCGCCCGAGGCGATGGTGGTCGGTTCCCCGAACTCGAGGTCATAGGGGTCGGGGGCCGACCGCTATCGCCTCGAGAACCGGAGAACGAGCCCTATCGCCTCAGGGTGGACCGGTCGCGGTGGTGGCGATCGCTATCGCCTCGGCCAGCGTGGCCGTGTGGGTGAGGCTGAGGTGCCAGGCGGTGACGCCGCGGTCGGCGGCCAGGGCGGCGGCCCGGCCGTGGAGGACCAGCGACGGGGCGCCCGACTCCGCCCGGACGACCTCGATGTCCCGCAGCGAGCACGAGCCGATGCCCGCCCCCAGCGCCTTGAGCACCGCCTCCTTGGCCGCGAACCGGGCGGCGAACCGCTCCGCCGGGTCGCGCCGGCGGCGGCAGTAGTCCTGCTCGGCCTCGGTGTAGACCCGGTCGGCGAAGCCCGGCGTCCGGGCCAGGGTGCGGCGCATCCGGTCGACCTCGCACAGGTCGACGCCGACCCCGAGGACGCCGCCGACGCCGCCCGTCACGGCGTCAGCCGGCCCGCCAGCGGTCGGCGAGCTGGTTGATCGGCTCGGTCAGCAGCACGTCGACCGGCAGGTCGGCCAGCAGGTCCTCCCGGAACGTGGGCTCGGTCTCCAGGACCGCGTCCCGCAGCACCGCGTAGCGGTTGCGGTAGCCCTGCAGCACCCCCCGGGCCGTCGCCACCGGCAGCCGGTCGGTGAACCGGACGTGCAGCAGGATGATGCCGGTCGCCTCGCCGTCCTTGACCTCCGGCACGATCACGATCGGGCGCCCGTCCCGCCGGCCCCGGGCCACCAGCACCTCGCGCTCGCTGGCCACCCGGTGCTTGGTGCCCCGCAGCTCGGGCGACCGCTCGGTGCGGCTGGGCAGGTCGCGGGCGATGCCGCCCCGGTCGACCATCCGCGCCGTGGCCGTGCCCTCGGGCCCGACCCGGCCCTCGATGCCGTAGCGGGTGAAGCCCACGATCTCGGCGGCGATCGGGCTGATGTCGGCTAGCGTCCGGAGCGTCCGGTAGGTCAGCTGGTCGCGGTGGGCGCCGGCGGCGATCACCTCGTGGACCAGCGGCACCTCCAGCAGCGTCTCGTCGCTCCGGGAGATGCCCACGGTGACGGTCTTGGCCTGGTGCTTGATGGCGTCGACCGGCCGGGTCAGCTCCTCGATGGCCAGCGTGAGAGCGGTGGTGAGGTCGTCGATGACGACCGCCGGGGTGCCGACCTTGCCCTCCTCGATCTGGTAGGCGTCGAGCGGCACCACGCCCAGCACGTAGCGGAACAGGGCGGCCAGCCGGACCGCGGTCGACGCCTCCAGCTGCCCGTCGTAGGTGCCCACCCGTAGCCCCTCGAAGTAGCGGCGGGCCACGGGCTCGAGGTGGGGCCGCAGCCGCCGGAGCATCGCCTCGCCGTCGCGGCCCGACGACGCGGCCGCGGGCGCCGTCCCGACCGCGGCGCCGGTGACCGCCTCGATGGCGGCCCGAGCCTCCCGCAGCGGGCGGGCGAGGGCGTCGATGGCCAGCGCCGCCTCGTAGCCGAACAGGTGCCCGGCCATCGACGACAGCACGAACGCCAGCGTCGGGTGGGTGGCCGGCACGGGAAGGACGTGGAGGGCCGAGGCGAACCGCGACTGGCCGTCGGTGGCGATCACGACCGGCGACGCCTTGTGCGCCCGGTAGATCGCCACCTCCTTGGCCACGTCGTCGGCGGTGGAGCCGACCAGCCCGGCCGCGCACACGACGATCAGCGGCTCGGACGACAGGTCGATGTGCTTCTTGTCCTCGGTCGAGTCGCTGGCGATCGACTTGTAGCAGAGCTCCGACAGCTTGATGCGCACCTCGGCGGCGGCGATCCGGTTGAGCCCGTTGCCGACCACCGCCCAGTAGCGCTTGGACGGCGCCAGGGTCCGGGCGGCCTCGGCGATGGCGGGGCGCCGATCGATCACCTCGGCCATCGCCGCGGGCAGCTCCCGCAGGGCGGCCAGCAGCGTCGGGTCGACGGTGCCGCCGGTCTCGGTGGCGATGGCGGCGGCCAGCAGCAGCCCGGCGGCGATCTGACTGTAGAACGCCTTGGTGGATGCCACGGACATCTCGACGTCGCGCCCGTCGGAGGTGTAGAGCACCCCGTCGGCCCGGTCGGTGAGGTCGCTGCCCCGTCGGTTGACGATGGCGATCACCTTGGCGCCCCGGGCCCGGACGAGGTCGACGGTGCGGTTGGTGTCGGTGGTGGTGCCCGACTGGCTGATCGCGACGACCAGCGTGTCGGCCATCGACGGCCGCAGACCGAAGCCCGACAGCTCGGTGGCCGGCAGGGCGCTCACCTGCAGCGGCCCGTCGGGGCACAGCTGGGCCAGCGCGGCGGCCAGCGACAGCCCGGCCACCGCCGCCGTGCCCTGGCCGATGACCTGCACCCGGGTGATGCCCCCGGTGGCCAGGCCCTTGCGGACGTCGTCGGGCAGGGTGTCGGGCCCGAGGGTCACGGCCAGCCCGCCGCCGGTATCGACCAGCTTGCCCCGCAGCGTCTTGCGGAAGCTGTCGGGCGCCTCGGTGATCTCCTTGAGCAGGTAATGGGGGTAGTCGCCGCGGTCGATGTCGCGGGTGGTGATCTGGGCGGTGGCGAAGTCGTCGTCGGAGACCGGCAGCGGGGTGCCGTCGTAGGACAGGCGGGTGACGCCCTCGAGCGTCCCGGCCCGGCGGCCGTCGAGCACGACGATCTGACCCCGGCTGGCGTTGGGGTTGTCGGGGTTGGCGGGCGTCTCGCCGTCCATCCGCAGGTACCGGTGGGTGATCTCGATGACGCCGTAGGGCTCGCTGGCCACCACGTAGGCGTCGTCGGCCAGGCCGACGTAGAGGGCCTGGCCGCTGCCCCGGAGCGCCAGCAGCACGGTGTCGGGCTCGGCGCTGGCCGACGCGCCGATGGCGACCGAGCCCTCGAAGCTGGCCACCGTGTTGCGGAACGCGGTGGTCAGGTCGGCGCCCTCGCCCACCCGCCGGGCCACCAGGGTGGGGATGACCTTGGCGTCGGTGGTGATCTCGGGAGCGATCCGGAGGCCGTCGAGGGCCTTGAGGTCGGCGAAGTTGTCGACGTCGCCGTTGAGCGCGGCCACGACGAAGGGGGCATGGTCGCCACCCTCGGACAGCTCGGCGCTGTCGACCGGGTGGGCGTTGGGCTGGCTGATGATGCCGACCGAGGCCCAGCGGGTGTGGCCCAGCACGACGGCCACGGCGTCGTCGCCGGCCAGCGCCAGCCGCAGCAGGTCGTCGGCCCGGAGGGCGGCGCGCAGGGCGGCGCTGTTGTCCCCCAGCTCGCCGATCTCGGCCGCCGCCTTGTAGACGAACGACAGGCAGCCGTCGACCGCCCGGACGGTGCCCGACCGGAACAGCGGGTCGGCGGCCCGCCCGTCCATCAGCTTCCGGACGGCCGAGCCGCCGAGGTCGAGCCCGTGGTCGCGGACGAGGACGTGGAGGCCGGCGCTGTCGCGGCCCCGGACCTCGAGGCGGTCGATGGCGGACAGCGCCTGCTGGATGGACGTGTAGCCCTCGGTGGCGGCCCAGGACGGCTCGCTGCCGGCGAGGTCGGCGACGGCTCGGGCGGTGCGGACCCGGTCCTGCTCGACCGACCAGACGGCGTCCTTCAGCCGGGTGACGGCGGCGTTCACGGCCTCGATGCGGGCCAGTGCGGCGCTGTCGCCGTCGTCGCCCGCGTCGAGCCGGGCCTCGACGGCCGCGACGGTGCCGCCGAGCGACGCGCAGACGCCCTCGACCTCGGCCACCAGCCGCCGGTCGTGGACCAGGGCGTGGACGCCCTCCGCGCCCCGCAGGCGGTGGTCGGCGACCTCGACCAGCGCCGCCGCCGCGGTGCAGGCCACGGCCAGGGGGCCGCCGCCGGCGAGGGTGGCCACGGCCTCGTGGAGCGGCCCGGCGACCTCGTCGCCGGCCGGGGCCGTGCGCGCGCCGGGACGACGGACGACAGCGATGATCCCGCACATGGCCGAGCAGTCTACGGGCGGGGCCGGGTTGCCTGGACCCGGGCGTTCAGTCGAGCCGGGTGACGGCCTCGACCAGCTCGGACACGGCCGCCTCGGCCTCGGCGGCGGTGGGGGCCTCGGCCATGACCCGGACCAGCGGCTCGGTGCCGCTCGGGCGGACCAGCACCCGCCCCTGGGGGCCGAGCCGGGCCTCGACGGCGGCGATCGCCGGGGCCAGGTCGGCGACGGCCTCGGCCGCGCCCGAGGTCACCCGGACGTTGCGGAGCACCTGGGGCAGCCGGGTCATCGCCCCGGCGGCCAGGTCGTCCAGCGGGCGCCCCGAGCGGACCAGGGCGTCGAGGGCCTGCACGGCGGTGAGCAGGCCGTCGCCGGTGGTGGCCAGGTCGCGGAAGATGACGTGGCCGGACTGCTCGCCGCCCAGGGCGAGGCCGCGGGCCTCCAGCGCCTCCAGGACGTAGCGGTCTCCGACCGCGGTCTCGACGACGTCGATGCCCCGCTTCTCCATCGCCAGCCGGAAGCCGAGGTTGGTCATCACGGTGACCACGACGCTGTCGCCGGCCAGGACGCCCCGGTCGTGGCGGTCGATCGCGCAGATGGCGATGATGTGGTCGCCGTCGACCAGGTTGCCTGCGCCGTCGACGAGCAACACCCGGTCGGCGTCGCCGTCGAACGCGATGCCGACGTCGGCGCCCCGGGCCACGACCTCCCGGATTAGGGCGTCGGGGTGGGTGGAGCCGCAGCCGTCGTTGATGTTGGTGCCGTCGGGCTCGCAGTGCAGCACCGACACGTCGACCCCGAGCCCGGTCAGCACCCGGGGGGCGACGACCGAGGCCGAGCCGTGGGCGCAGTCGACCACCGCCGTCAGGCCGTCGAGCCGGCGGCCGCCGAGTGACGCGGCCACCGATGCGGCGTACCCCGCGTGGGGCGGTCCGGCCACCGGGGCGATGCCGCCCAGCGCCGCCCCCGTCGGCACGGGCACGGACGGGTCCGGCGGAGCGGCCCGGCCGGCCAGGAGCGCGCGGAGCTCGTGCTCGATGCGGTCCTCGACGTCGTCGGCCAGCTTGCGGCCCCCCGCCGAGAACAGCTTGATCCCGTTGTCGGGGAACGGGTTGTGGGAGGCCGACACCATCGCCGCCGGCGCGCCCTCGGTCGCCGACCACCAGGCCACTTCGGGCGTGGGCACGACGCCCAGCAGGGTCACCTCCACGCCCTCGGACGCCAGCCCCGCGGCCAGCGCAGCCTCCAGCAGAGGGCTCGACCGGCGGGTGTCGCGCCCGATGGCGCAGCGGTCGCCGCCCAGCACCCGGGCCGCGGCCCGGCCGACCGCCAGGGCCAGCTCGGGCGTCAGCTCCGCGTTGGCGACGCCCCGCACCCCGTCGGTGCCGAACCTCAGCACCGGGGACCCCTCGGCCGGATCACCGCTTGCTGTACTGGGGCGCCTTGCGGGCCTTCTTGAGGCCGTACTTCTTGGACTCCTTCTCGCGCTGGTCGCGCGACAGGAACCCGGCCCGCTTGAGCGTGGTCCGCATCTCGGGGTCGATCTCGACCAGCGCCCGGGCGATGCCGAGGCGCAGCGCGCCGGCCTGGCCCGAGACCCCGCCGCCGTGGAGGGTGGCCTCGACGTCGTAGGCCTCGTCGGTGCTGGTGATCCGCAGCGGCTCGCTGAGGACCATCTGGTGGGCCTTCGACGGGAAGTAGCTGGCGACGTCGCGGGTGTTGATCGTGATGGTGCCGGTGCCGGGGCGGAGCCGGACGCGGGCGACGGCCCCCTTGCGGCGGCCGGTGGTCTGCACGAGCGGGGTGGGCATGTCAGGCGTCCTGGTCGGTGGGGCGACGGGCGTGGTCCACGTCGAGCGGGATCGGCTTCTGGGCGGCGTGGGGGTGGGTGGGGCCGGCGTACACCTTGAGCTTGGTGAGCTGCTGGCGGCCGAGCCGGGTCTTGGGAAGCATGCCCCGGATGGTGCGGCGGACGGCCTCGGTCGGCCGGCGGCCGAGCAGGTGGCCGTAGGTCTCGGACTTGATGCCGCCCGGGTAGCCGGAGTGGCGGTACAGGACCTTGCGCTCGGCCTTGTCGGAGGTGAGGACGACCTTGTCGGCGTTGACGATCACCACGTGGTCGCCGGTGTCGAGGTGGGGGGCGAACGTCGGCTTGTGCTTGCCCCGGAGGATGCGGGCGACCTCGGTCGCGAGCCGCCCGAGCACGAGTCCGTCGGCGTCGACGACGTACCAGTCGCGCTGGATCTCTGAGGCTTTCGGGGTGTACGTGGGCACGCGGGCCAACCTTCTTGGAGTTCTCGTGCGGTGACCGGGCGCACTGCGCCCAGAGCGACGGACAAGCCTACGGGCCGGAGCGCCGAAACGGCAAGCCGGCGCCGTCGAAACGACAAGTCGACACCCGTCACAGCATGTCGTGCCGGGTGAGATGACGGAGCGCCAGCCACCCCGGCAGCACCGGCAGCCAGAAGGTGCCGATCCGGAACAGGAACACCGCGGGGACCGCCACCTCCTTGTCGACCCCGACGGCGGTCAGCCCGGCGATGAGGGCGGCCTCCACGGCCCCCACGCCGCCGGGGGTGGGCGCGGCCTGGGCCACCGCCGAGCCGGTGAGGTAGACGACCCCGACGACGGCCAGCCGCTCGTCGGCGCCGAACGCCAGCAGCGAGAACCACAGCGCCAGCATGTAGGTCAGCGACACCGCCGTCGCCCCGCCCAGCAGCATGGCCAGCTTGGCCGGGGTGCGGGCGATCTGGCCGATGCCCGCGACGCCCCGCCGCAGGGCCGGGACCAGGCGGTCGAGGGCCAGCCGCCGGCCGAACGGCAACAGCAGCACGACGCCCGACAGGGCCAGCACGGCGGCCAGTCCGACGAGCACCGCCTGGCCGGAGGGCAGGTCGACGTCGCCGAAGCCTCCCGACCCGGCGAACAGCAGGAACACCCCGGTGAGCACCGCGTGGGTGACGAACCCCCCGAGGGCGACCAGCCCCGCCCCGGTGACGGCCCGCGCGGGGTCGACGCCCGCCTTCTCGAGGTAGCGGACGCCGACCGCCATGCCGCCCACCTTCACCGGCGTCACCCGGTTGGCGAACGACCCGGCCAGCTGGGACAGCACGGTCGGCCAGGCGGGCAGCCGGTCGGGCACCGACCCGGCGAACGACGTGGCCGAGGCCAGGTAGGTGGCGGCCGACATGACCAGCACGCCGGGCACCCAGGCCCAGCGGATGTCGCCGATCGAGTCGGCCAGGCCCCTGACGTCGCTGAGCTGGTGGATGACGACATACGCGGCGACGCCGGTGGCCAGGAGCATGACGACGTCCCGGCCGCGGATCCGCTCGATGTGGGCCACCGGCACGTCGTCGAGGCCGCCGGCCGCGGCGAGGGCCCGCTGGACCTCCGCCGCCATCCCCTTGCGGGCGGCCAGGCCGGCGCGGGTGGCGCCCGACAGGGCGAGCGGCTGCAGGCGGGGGGCGGCGGCGGCCAGCGCCTCTGAGCCGAGGACGGCGCGGGCGGCGGCCACCGCCCGGTCGGTGCCGACCACCAGCGCGGTGGAGGCCACCAGCTCGGCCACGTCGGTGTCCAGCACCTCGTCGGCCACCGCCATCTCGCTGAACCCGAAGTCGATGATCCACGGCCGCCCGTCCTCGGCCAGGAACACGTTGGCCAGCCGCAGGTCGCGGTGGGCGATCCGGTGCCGGCGCAGGACGGCCACCTGCTCCCAGGTGGCGGCGAGCACGTCGTCGGTCACGTCCGCCGGGTCGACCCGGTCGAGCGACCGGCCGGCGACGGCCTCGTAGGCCAGGGCCAGCGAGCCGTCGCCCACCGCGGCCAGCCCGACGAACCGGGGCGTCCGGACGCCCACCGCCGCGGCCTGCAGGGCCAGCAGCGCCTCGTGCTCGACGGTCCGGCGCAGCGACGCGAACGGCCGCTCGTCGCCGACGTTCTCCAGCCGGATCGCCCGGTACAGCCGGAACAGCAGGTCGGCGCTGCGCTCCTCGGAGCTCAGCACCTTGACGAAGCCCGCGGTGCCGTCGGCGAACGTGGCGAACCACGGGGTCGAGCCGCGGGCGTCGACGGCGGCGGGCCGGAACGCGGTGACCGGCATCCCGCCCCGGTCCAGCGCGGCGACGATCGCGCCGGCGCCTGGGCGGCGGTCCCGCACCCCGAACGCCAGCAGCACGACCAGCCCGACGGCCCAGCCGGTAGCCAGAGTGGCGACCATGTCGACCGGCCCTGCGGTGCCCGCCACCACGCGGCCGGCCAGCAGGGCGGCGACCGTGCCCCAGGCCCAGCGCCGCCAGCGCCGGGGCAGCGCGGGGGCCACCACCGTGACCGCGGCGGCGACGCCGGCCAGGTAGGCGGACCCGGGATAGTGGGCCTCGGTGATCCAGCCGGGGCCCTCGCGGGCGGTGGCGATGCCGGGCGGGCTCACCCGGTCGACCGCCTCCTCGACGCCGACCACGACCAGCATCGCTCCGACCTGGGCGAGCGCGGCCAGCAGCAGGGTGCGCCACCGGCGCAGCGCGGCGAGGGTCAGGTAGGTGGCGATCGGCGCGGCCAGCGCGACGAGCTGGATCAGGCCGGTCGTGAACCGCCGGACCGTGCGCGGCAGGCCGTCGAAGAGGTCGTGGACGTCGCCCTCCAGCCCCTGCAGCGTGTCGCGGGTGGCGGTGGCGAACACCACCCCCAGGGTCAGCAGGGCCAGGGCGAGCACCAGCCTGAACAGGTCGCTGGGCGAGCGGGTGTAGCGGGCGGCCGCGCCGCCGGTGTCGCCGCCCTCGACCGCGGCGGGCGGCTCAGGTTCGAGGACGCTCGCGTCGGGTTGCACCATGATCGTCGGGCTCCGCTCCGCCCGCTCCGGGACCGACCGTACTCCGCCCGCACCGCAGATCGGACGTACCGTGGCGGTCGCAGCCGGAAGCGTGCATCCGTGCCCGACGGAGGATGGACCGTATGGTCGCAGCGACCTCAGCAGGCGAGATCGCCGTCCGGGTCGTCGTCGCGGCGCTGCTCGCGGTGGTCACGACCGCGGTGTCGCTGCGGCTGCTCGGCGTCCGCCGGGGCTGGACGGCGGCGCTCACGGCCGGCGTGGCGGGCTGGCTCGTCGGCGGGCTGCTGGCCCTCGCGCTGAACGACCACGACTGGGGCGCCGACGGGCTGGTGCTGCAGATGCTGGTGATCTCCGTGCCCGCGACGATGGCCGTGGCGGTCGGCCTAGACCTGCTGGCCCCGCCGGGCACGCTGGCGCGGCCGGCGCACGCGGGGCTGGTGACGCCGCCCCGGCCGCTGCGGGCCGTCAGGCGCCGGGTCGATGTCGTCCGCCGCTACCGCGAGCTGCTGGGGCTGATCCGCGCCCAGGGGTTCGGTCCGCTGCTCGGGGCGGGCGGCAAGGCCGAGCGGCAGGCCGAGCCCGTCGGCGTCCGGCTCCGCCGGGTGCTCGAGCAGGCCGGGGGGGTGTACGTGAAGCTCGGCCAGATCGCGGCGACCCGCGTCGACCTGCTCCCGCCTGGCGTCTGCGAGGAGCTGGCCACGCTGCAGAACCGTGCGCCGAGCGAGCCGCCGGACGCCGTGCGGGCGGTGATCGAGGCGGAGCTGGGGCCGGTGGACGAGGTGTTCGCGAGGTTCGACTGGGAGCCGCTGGCCGCGGCGTCGATCGGCCAGACCCACACGGCCCGGCTGCCGTCGGGCGAGGAGGTCGTGGTCAAGGTCCAGCG
>JBKPHT010000172.1:0-4610 GCA_046730015.1 Actinomycetota bacterium | reverse complement strand
TCGAAATGATGGTGGTGGTGATGAACCGGCGTGAGTTCCTGGCCGCGGGCGTGGGGCTGGTCGGCGCCACGGCCACCGCCGGCACGTTGGCCGGTGCGGTGTGGCCATTGCTGTCACGCGAGGACCTCGTGCCCGGCCAGGCGCCAGACGTGCAGCTCAGGCCGCATGCCTGGCAGACGGCAGACGACCGCTTGTCATTCGTGGCGCTGGGTGACAACGGCAGCGGCGGCCGCCAAGCGCTGGCAGTCGCCGAGCGCATGGCCATCACCTACCAGACGGCGCCTTACGGTCTGGTCGCCCTGCTGGGGGACATCTGCTACTACGGCAACTTTCGGCGCCGGTTCGACACCGTCTTCCGCCGTCCGCTCGGACCTCTCGTTGACGCGGGGGTGGGCTTCGAGCTGGCCATCGGCAACCACGACGCCGGGCTCGACTTCAGCGACCACGGGCTGAGCGCCATCGAGGCCGAGCTCGAGCTGCTGGGCACGCCGGGTCGCTATTACACGACCAGCCACGGCCCGGTGGACTTCTTCTTCCTGGACTCCAGCATCCCCGGCCTGTACGGGCCCGCGGCGCCCGAGCAGCTGGAATGGCTCGACGATGCCCTGGCCAGCTCGGCCAACCAGTGGAAGGTGGTGGCCTTGCATCACCCTCCCTACTCGTCCGGCCAGCACGGCAGCACGCCAGGCGCCCAGGAGCGGCTGGTCCCCCTCCTGACCCGCCACCATGTCGACCTGGTCCTCAGCGGACACGACCACGACTACGAACGGATCGAGCCGCAGCACGGTGTCACCTACGTGGTGAGCGGCGGCGGCTGCAAGACCACCCGCGTGGGTCGCAGCGCTTTCACGGCTGTGGCGGAGCGCACGCTGCAGTTCCTCCACGTCCAGGTCGTGGACGACCGTCTGGCCGCGTTGTGCGTTCGCTCAGACGGGTCGGTGGCCGACCGGTTCGTGCTGCGAGCCCGGGAGGGGACCTGAGCCGCCGGGCCACCGACGCCGCCGTGGCCGCGGGCTTCGCCCTAGCCGGCTTCGTCGTCGTCCTGATCCCGGCCGTCGCAGTGCGCTCCGAGGTGTTGAACGCCGGCGTCGGCAGCATGGACGACGACGTCTTGGCGGCCAGCGCCGCCATGGGCGCCGTCTACTCGGTCTTGGCGTGGAGGCGGCTGCGCGACGAGGAACGGACCGCCGCCCGTCGGCTGCATCTCTGGATCGCCTCGCTCAACGCGCTCGTCGTCCTAGCCCTGAGCGCGTCCCTGCTGCTCCTCCTGGTCCTCTACTGGTTCCCCGACGAGCACGCCTCGCTCGCCAACCGGGGCTTCCCGGTCTTCGTCCTGTGGGCAGGCGTCCAGGGCGTGGCGGTCCTGCTGGCCGAGGCGACCTCCCGTTTCTTCTTTTGGTGGCTCGAACCGCACGGACGCCCGACGCTCGGCCCAGGCCCGTGAGACCTGTCGTCCCGGCTGCGTCGACGATTCCGTCACGAGCTGGCGGTCGACGGCGTTGTCCTTCTTGCACCGGTCGATCGCTCAGCCCGCCGACGGGCGGACGCGGGGAGCCTTCACAGCAGTTCCCCGCGTCCGCCCGACCCGACCGCCCGGCCGCCACCCGAGCGCCCGAAGGGGAAGAGGCTTCTGGCTGAGACGCCAATCTCCCACGCGCTCGTGTCGCGGTCATCCGTACCGCAGCTACGTACGTGGGCGTCGTCGACTACGTAGCATGGCCGGAGGTCCATGAGGGAGGAGGTCGCTGGGTGCACCTTCGGTGGCCATTCGTCGGGCGCGAGTCCGAGCTAGACCACGTCGCGGGGGCGCTGGCGACCCGCCAGGGCGTCGTGCTCGTGGGAGAGGCAGGCGTGGGGAAGTCCCGGCTGCTGGCCGAGGCGGTCGAGCGGACCGTCGCCGCCGACACCCGCGTCCTGAAGGTGCGAGCGACCCGGTCGTCGGGTGTCGTGCCCCTCGGCGCCTTCGCCCCGCTGCTGCCCGTCGACCACGCCGCCGCGTCCCTGGCCGGGGCACGGGAGGCCATCCTGGCGCGCGCTCCTGCCATCCTCGCCATCGACGACGCCCACGCACTCGACGAAGCCTCGGCGGCTCTGGCCCACCAACTCGTGAGCCAGGACGGTGTGCGGGTGCTGGCGACCGTGCGACGGGGCGAGGACGTCCCCGATGCCATCGTCGGCCTGTGGAAGGACGGGCTCTGCGAGCGGCTCGACGTCGAGCCGCTCACGCGCGCCGCGCTCGATCAGCTGGTCATCGAGGCGCTGGGAGGGCCGGTCGACGGTCAGTTCCAGCACCTCATGTGGAGCCGCACACTGGGCAACGTCCTGTTCGCGCGCGAGCTGCTGGCCGCCGCACTCGAGAGCGGAACCCTCGCGGCGCGCAGCGGCATCTGGACGGTGACGGGCCCGTTCACCGCTCCGCCGCGGCTGCGCGAGCTGATCGCCGGCCGGCTCCTTGGCGTGCGGCCCGACGAGCGAACCGCCGTCGAACTCCTCGCGCTCGGGGAACCTCTGCCCGTCGACCTCCTGCTGGAGATCGTCGGCGAACAGACGCTCGAGCGTCTCGAGGAACGCGGGCTCCTGGTCCTCGACGGGTCGGCGCGGGCGGACGCCCGGCTAAGCCACCCGCTGCTCGCCGACGTCCTGCTCGATGCGCTGGGACCGATCAGGAGACGCCGGCTGCTGCGCGTTCTCGTCACCGCGGTGTCCGCTCAGCCGCTCCCGGTCGACGTCGGCGACCGCGTCGTCCGCTGGCGCATCGACGCGGGACTGGACGTGTCCGCCGACGAGCTGCTGACCACGGCGCGGCGCTACGTCCTCGTGGACGCGCCGCTGGCGGAGTCGCTCACCCGCCGCGCCCTGGCGACCGAAGGTGGGAACGAGACCGCCGCGATCATCACGCTGGCCGAGATCATGGCGGTCTCCGGCCGCCCCGATGAGGCTGCGTCCCTCCTGGGCAGCCTGCCGTCCGGCTCGTCCCGCGAGCACTGCCGCCGGGAGGTCGACCTGGCCCTCGTGCTCGCCTTCGGACTCAACCGATCGAGGGACGCCGCCGAGCGCCTGGAACGGCTCCTCGACAAGATCGACGACCGCGAATGGGGCTACGTGGCCGGCCAGATCCCGCTCATGTGGCTGCTCGCGGGCGAGATCCACCGGGCTCGCCGGGCCGCCGAGGACGTCCTCGCCGACGAGCGGTCGTCGGAGACGGACCGGTTCAGCGCCGAGCTGGTGCTGATCCCGGCACTGAACCTCCTCGGCAAGCCGGTCAGTGCGCTGGACCGGGCGACGGCCGTGCTCCCTCGGCTGACGGGCCACCCGGCGTTCAACGAGTACCTGGTCGGTCAGTTGGAGACCGCGGTGCCGACCGGCCACCGCTACGCCGGCGACCTCGACCGTGCCGAGGAGGTGGCGCTGCGGGTCTACGACCGGGTCACTCAGCAAGGCGCCGGGCTCCTGCGCGGCGTCTACGCGCTCCGGCTCGGCCAGATCGCCCTATGGCGCGGCGCGCTCGTGCGCGCCGAGCAGTACTTCCTGGAGGCGGTCCTGGCGCTGGACGGCGATGCCATGACCCGCGCCAGCGCCGTCGACCACCTCCGCTACACCCGGGCGCTGACGGTGCGGTCGGACATGCCCAGCGCGCTGCCCCCCAATGCCCTCTACGCGGTGGAGCACGGGTTCCTCTCGTCCGGCGTCGAGGCGGCGGCGGGCGACATCTCCTACGCCCGGGCACTCGCCCTCGGTGCGGCCCGGCATGCGGTCAGCACGGGCCACCTCTCCTACGCGATCTTCGCCCTCTACGAGGCGGCCCGTCACGGCGCGGCGCCAGCTGCCGCCCAGCTGCTCGACCAGGTGCCGCCCGCCGAGGGACGGTTGCTGCCGGCCCTCGTCGCCGCCATCGAGGCGCTGGCCGAGCGTGACGGCGACCGGCTGGAGGCGGTCGGCGGCCGCCTGGAGGAGCTGGGCTGCTTCCTGCACGCCGCCGAGCTGACCGCGGCGGCGGCCACGGTGGCGGCCGCCCAGGGGCTGGCGACGGCGGCCGCCCGGCTGCGCACCCGCGCGCAGCTGCTCGTGGAGCGGTGCGACGGGGCCACGACCGAGCTCCTGCGGAGCCCGGTCTGCGACGGGTTGACGACCCGTGAACGGGAGGTCGCCGGCTTCGCGGCGCGTGGTCTCACCGACGTCGAGATCGCCGCCCGACTGTCGCTCTCCCGCCGCACCGTGGAGACCCACCTGTACCGCGTCTACGCCAAGCTGGGCGTGTCGGGTCGCCGCGAGTTGGCGCCGCTGTTCCCCGGGCCGATGCCCTAGCCGCCGGCGCTGGAGGTCGGACGTGGACCCGGCCCGGGCTCATAACCCGAAGGTAGCGGGGTTCAAGGCGATCCTCGGGGTCCGGGCACGCCCGCTCAGCGGACGTGGCGGCCGAGGAAGTCGCGGATCTTCTCGGCGATGAGGTCCCCGTCTTCTTCGAGGGCGAAGTGGCCGGTGTCGAGGAGGTGGAGCTCGGCGTCGGGCAGGTCGGTGAGGAACGCCTCGGCGCCGGCGGGACCGAAGATCTCGTCGTTGTTGCCCCACACGATCAGCACCGGCGGTTGGTGGTCGCGGAAGTACTGCTG
>JBKPHT010000171.1:0-15935 GCA_046730015.1 Actinomycetota bacterium | reverse complement strand
CTTCTCGCCCTGCACGCCGCCGTCGGTCTGGGGCTCGTCGCGTTCGGCGGCCGCCTGGGCCGCCGGTCGACGGCGGTGGCCGCGGCGGCGCCCGTGGCGGTGCTGGCGTGGCTGGCGGTGGTCGCGGGCGGGGTGCTCGGGGGCGGTGCCCGGACCGAGCGGGTGCCCTGGGTGCCGGCGCTGGGCCTCAACCTCGTCCTGCGGCTCGACGGCTATGCGGCCCTGTTCGTGCTGCTGGTCGCCGGCATCGGCGTGGCGATCTTCGCCTACTCGGCCCGCTACCTGCCCCGCCGGGACGAGGGCACCGCACGGCTGGTCGGCCTGCTGGTCCTGTTCGCCGGGTCGATGCTCGGCCTGGTCCTGGCCGACGACATGATCCTGCTCTTCGGGTTCTGGGAGCTGACGTCGATCACATCGTTCCTGCTGATCGGGCACGACCACGAGTCCGCCCGGGCCCGGGCGGCGGCGCTGCAGGCGCTGCTCGTGACCGGTGCGGGCGGGCTTGCGCTGCTCGCGGGGGTCGTGCTGATCGGGCAGGCGGCGGGCACCTACCGGCTGAGCGCCGTGCTGGCCGACCCGCCCTCCGGCCCGGAGGTCACCGCGGGCCTGGTGCTGGTGCTGGTCGGTGCTTTCGCGAAGTCGGCCCAGTATCCGTTCCACTCGTGGCTGCCCGCGGCGATGGTGGCGCCGACCCCGGTGAGCGCCTACCTCCACTCGGCCACGATGGTGAAGGCCGGCGTCTACCTGATCGGCCGGCTCGCCCCGGCGTTCGCGGGCGTCGGCCTGTGGCGCCCGATGGTGGTGACGGTCGGGCTGGTCACGATGGTGGCCGGAGGGCTGCGGGCGCTGCGCCGTCACGACCTCAAGCTGCTGCTGGCCCACGGCACGGTGAGCCAGCTCGGCCTGATGGTGGTGATGCTCGGCCTGGGCACGCCCGATGCCCTGGTCGCCGGCTGCGCGCTGGTGCTCGCCCACGGCCTGTTCAAGGCCGCGCTGTTCATGGTGGTCGGCATCGTCGAGCACGAGGCCGGCACCCGCGACCTCCGGCGGCTCGGCCGGTGGGGCCGGGACTGGTGGCCCGCCGGGGTGGTGATGCTGGTGTCGGCGGCGTCGATGGCGGGCATACCGCTGACGTTCGGCTTCGTCGCCAAGGAGGAGGACCTGGCGGCGTTGGCCGAGGGCAGGTTCACGCTGGCGGGTCTGGTGGCGGCCGTCGTCGTGGTGGCGTCGATGGTGACCGCGGCGTACAGCCTCCGCTTCGCGTGGGGTGCGGCCGGCCGGGGCGGGCGTGCCGGCCCGGGCTGGGTGAGCCCGCCCGGCCCGGCGGCCGCGCTCGTCGCCCCGGCCGCGGTGCTCGCCGGCCTGACCGTGGCGCTGGGGGTCGAGCCGTGGCTGGTCGACCGGTGGGTCGGGGGCGCGGCGCGGGCGCTCGACCCCGCCGTGCCCCCGGTGCACCTCGCCCTGTGGCATGGGGTGAACTTGCCGCTCGGGCTGTCGGCCCTCGCGCTGGCCGGCGGCGCCGCCCTGTTCGCGGCCCGCCGCCGGGTGGCGCCGGTGCTCGCCCTGGGGTCGCGGCTGCCGACGGGTGGGCAGGTGTACCTGGCCCTGCTCCGGGGGCTCAACCTCGTCGCCGACCGGCTGACGGCGGTGGTGCAGAGCGGCTCCCTGCCGGTCTACGCCGGCGTGATCCTCACCGCCGCGGCGCTGGCGACGACCACCGCGCTGGTGGCGGGGGAGGGGTGGCCGGGCTGGCCGGCGGTGTTCGGGTCCGCCGGCCACGTCGCTGTGTGCCTGGCCCTCGTGGCGACGGCGCTGGGGGCGGCCGCCGTCCACCGGAGGTTCTCGGCGGCGCTGCTGCTGGGGGCGACCGGCTACGCGATGGCGGGCCTGTTCGTCGTCCAGGGCGGCGCCGACCTGGCCCTCACCCAGGTGGCGATCGAGACGCTGACGACCGTGCTGTTCGTGCTGGTGCTGCGGCAGCTTCCCGACCGGTTCGAGAGCCGGGCGCCGCTGGCCCGCCGGGCCGTCCGGCTGGGCGCCGCGTCGGCGGTGGCGGTGAACGTGTTCCTGCTGGCCGTCACCGCGGCCGGCAACCGGACGGCCGAGCCGGCGTCGGACGAGATGATCGAGCGGTCGGTGCCGGAGGGCGGGGGGCGCAACGTGGTGAACGTCATCCTGGTCGACATCCGGGGGTTCGACACGATGGGCGAGATCACCGTGCTGGCCGCCGCCGCGATCGGCTCGGTGGCGCTGGCCCGCGCCGGCCGCCTGCCCCGGAGTGCCGGCGCCGGCGACGCCCCGGCGCCGTCCCCGCACCCCTCGCCGCACCCAGACCCGCCCCGCCGCCTGCGGCGGTTCGTCGTGGTCGACGTGGCGGTCCGCCTGGTGTTCCCGGCGGTCATGGCCGGGTCGCTGTACCTGCTGTTCGCGGGCCACAACCAGCCCGGCGGCGGGTTCGCGGGCGGGATCGTGGCCGGCGCCGCGATCGCCCTCCGCTACGCCGCCGGGGGGATCGACGACGTCCGCAGCCTGTCGCGCGCCCATCCGTGGACGGTGCTCGGCGCCGGCCTGCTGCTGTCCGCCGCCACCGCAGTGGTGCCGGTGCTGGCCGGTGGTTCGCTGCTGGAGAGCGCGACGGTCGAGGCCGACCTGCCCCTCTTGGGCCACCTGAAGACGTCATCGGCGCTGGTGTTCGACGTGGGGGTCTACCTGGTCGTGCTGGGCCTGGTGCTGATGGTGTTCGAGTCGTTCGGCGACGACCCGCAGCCGGCCGCGACCCCGGAGGAGCCCGCGCCATGACGGTCCTGCTGGCGGCCACGGCTGCCGTCCTGTTCGGCATCGGCACCTACCTGGTGCTGCAGCGCAAGCTCAGCCGGATCATCATCGGGCTCGGCCTGATCGGGCACGGGGCCAACGTGGTGATGGTGTCGTCCGGCCGGCGGGGCCGCGCCCCGATCGTCGGCAACGGCCCGGACGCCGAGCTGGCCGACCCCCTGCCCCAGGCGCTGGCCCTCACGGCCATCGTCATCGGCTTCGGGGTGACGGCCCTGCTCCTGGCCCTGGCCTACCGGAGCTGGCTGCTGACCCGCGACGACGAGGTGCAGGACGACGTCGAGGACCGCCTGGTCGCCCGGCAGGGCGCCCCGGACGCCGAGCTGGCCGACGCCGGCGAACCCGCCGACGACGCCATCGTCGACGACGCCGGCGAGGCCGGCGACGTCGAGCGGGAGGCGTCATGACCGCCCTGCTCACCCTGCCGATCATGGTGCCGCTGCTCGGGGCCGGGCTGTCGATCCTGCTCGGCGGGTCGCGGCGGGTGCAGCGGGCCGTCGCCCTGACCAGCCTCACCGCGGTCGCCGGCCTGGCGGTCGCCCTGCTGGTGACCGTCGACCGCGACGGGCCGGTGGCGACCCAGGGCGGCGGCTGGCCGGCGCCGCTCGGGGTCACGCTGGTCGCCGACCGCCTGTCGGCGATCATGCTGGTGGTGGCCGCGGCGATGCTGCTGGCCGTGCTCGTCTACGCCATCGGCCAGCCCGGCGCCGAGCGGAACCACGTCGGGTTCCAATCGGTGTACCTGGTCATGGCCGCGGGCGTCGCGGCCGCGTTCCTGGTCGCCGACCTGTTCAGCCTGTTCGTCGCGATCGAGATGATGCTGACCGCCAGCTACGTCCTCATCACGCTCGGCGGCCGGCTCGATCAGGTACGCGCCGGCATGACCTATGTCGTCGTCAGCCTGCTCGCCTCGATGCTGTTCGTGACCCTGCTCGCCGTCACCTACGCCGCCACCGGCACCGTCAACCTGGCCGACCTGGCCGGGAGGATCGCCGACCTGCCCGAAGGGCTCCGCAGCGCCCTGGCCGTGCTCATGCTCGCCGTGTTCGGGATCAAGGCGGCGATCGTGCCGTTCTTCTTCTGGCTGCCCGACAGCTACCCGACCGCGCCGTCGCCGGTCACGGCCATCTTCGCCGGGCTGCTCACCAAGGTCGGCGTCTACGCCATGATCCGGACCCAGACCCTGCTGTTCCCGGAGAGCACCCGCCCCGGCACCCTGCTCCTGGTGGTGGCAGGCCTGACGATGGTGGTCGGGGTGCTGGGGGCGATCGCCCAGGGTGACGTGAAGCGGATCCTGTCGTTCCAGATCGTCAGCCACATCGGCTACATGGTGATGGGGCTCGGGCTGTTCACCCTGGCCGGCCTGGCCGCCGCGGTGCTCTACACGGTCCACCACATCGTGGCCAAGACAGCGCTGTTCCTGGCGGGGGGCCTGATCGAGCACCACGGGGGGTCGAGCCGGCTGGCCCGGCTGGGCGGCATGGCCCGGTCTGCGCCGGTGATCGCCGCGCTGTTCCTGGTGCCTGCGCTGAGCCTGACCGGGGTCCCGCCCCTGTCGGGCTTCGTGGCCAAGTTCGCGCTGGTGGACGCAGCGGTCGCCCGGTCGGCGTGGGGCGTGACGACGGCCGCCCTGGTGGTCAGCCTGCTGACGACGTACTCGCTGATGAAGATCTGGGTCGCGGTGTTCTGGAGCCCGGCCGGCGAGCCCCGCTCCGACGTCGCCGCGGCCGCCGCCCGGGCCGAGCCGCTCGGCGGGCCGGCCCTCATGGTGGTGCCGACCGCCGTCCTCGCGGCCGTGACCCTGGCGATCGGCCTAGCCTCCGGCCCGCTGTACGACCTGTGCCTGCGGGCGGCCGCCGACCTGCTCGACCCCGTCGCCTACCTCGAGGCGGTCGGCGCGTGAGGAGCAGCGCCGGGTTCGTGGCCGCGATCGTGGCCATCTGGCTGCTGGCCTGGGGGTCGCTGTCGTGGGCCAACCTGGCGAGCGGCCTGGCGGTGGCGGGCCTGCTGCTGGTCGCCATCCCCGACGTTCGGGTCCGGGCCCACCTGCCCCGGGTGCGGCCCGTCCCGCTGGCCCGGCTGGGCCTGCGGCTCGCCCGCGACCTGGTCGTGTCCAACGTGCTGCTGAGCCGGGAGGTGGTGACCCGGACGCCCCGGATCTCGACGGGGATCGTGGCGGTGCCGCTCCCGGGCTGCTCCGACGAGCTGCTGGCGCTCATCGCCAACCTCCTGGCGATCACCCCGGGGACGATGCCGCTGGAGGTCACCCGCGACCCGGTGGTCATGTACGTCCACGTGCTGCACCTCGGCAGCGTCGACGCGGTGCGGCGGGAGATCTGGAGCCTGCGCGACCTGGTCGTGGAGGCGTTCGGCAGCCCGGGTGGGGGGCGGACGTGATCACCGCCTCGTTCGTCGTGCTCGCCCTGGCCGCCCTGGGGTTCGGCTATCGGCTGCTGGCCGGGCCGTCGCTGGCCGACCGGGTGATCGGGGTCGACGGGATGCTGGTGGTCGGGGTCAGCGCGATCGCGCTGAGGGCCATGCAGACGGGAGAGGGTGCGTTCCTGCCGGTGGCGGTGGTGGCCAGCCTGGTCGGTTTCGTCGGAACGGCGGTGGTGGCCCGGTTCATCGAGGGGCAGGGTCGCTGATGGGACCGGCGCTGGCGCTGGCCGGGGCGCTGCTCACCCTGCTGTCCGCGGTCGGGGTGGTCCGCTTCTCCGACGTGCTGGCGCGGATGCACGCGCTCACCAAGGCGTCGACCCTCGGCCTGGTGCTGGTGCTGCTGGGCGGCGCGGTGACGCTCGACCACCCCAACGACGTGACGTCGCTGCTCCTGGCGGCCGCGCTGCAGGTCCTGACCCTGCCGGTCGGCGCCAACCTGCTGGGGCGGGCGACCTACCGGGCCCACGGCATCCGCCACGAGGTCGACACGGTCGACGAGCTGGCCGAGAGCGAGGGTCGGGCGCCCGCGGCCGGGCGGCCGGACATGGTGTGATGGAGCACGCAGGGGCTGGTCGTCCTGGGCGTCGACCCGGACGCGGGCTGACCTCCGAGCCCGGGTCAGGCCAGCGACGACGGGTCGACGTTGGCGCCGCAGAGGACCACGGCCACCCGCTCGTCGGGGTCGGCGACCGCGCCGGACGTGAGGGCCGCCAGCGCGGCGGCGCCGGCGGGCTCGGTGGCCAGCCGCAGCGCCGACCACAGCCGCCGCTGGGCGTCGACCACCTGGTCGTCGCGCACGACCACGACCCGGTCCATCCACCGGCTGGCCGCGGAGTAGCCGAGGGCGCCGACCCGGCGGGCGCCGAGCGCATCGGCGCACAGCCCCGACACCTCGACGTCGACGGGCATGCCGGCGGCGAGGGCGGCGTCGAGCGCCCGGCAGCCGGACGTCTCGACCCCGGTCAGGCGGACGTCGCCCCGCAGCCACGACGCCACCCCACCGGCCAGCCCGGCGCCGCCGACGGCGACCACCACCCGGTCGAGGTCCGCCTGCTCGCCCAGCTCCCGGGCCAGCGTGCCGGCGCCGGCGACCATCTCGGGCTGGTCGAAGGCGTGGAGGAAACGGGCCCCCGACGCCTCCGCCCAGGCCCGGCTGGCGGTGAGGGCGTCGTCGTAGAAGCCGGCGACCACCTCGACGGCCGCGCCCAGGCCCCGCAGCCGGTCGAGCTTGGCCGGGGCGGTGGAGTCGGGCACGAACACCCGGGCCGTCACCCCCAGGCGGTGGGCGGCGTAGGCGACCGCCACGCCGTAGTTGCCGCCGGAGGCGGCGGCCACGCCGCCCGCGGGGAGGTCGTCGGCCAGGAGCTGGAGGTGGGCGCCGCGAGCCTTGAACGACCCGGCGTGTTGCACCATCTCGAGCTTGAGCACCAGGGGACGCCCAGCGGGGAGCCCCAGGTCGACCCGGTCGACCTCCATCACCGGCGTCCGGCGCACCAGGGGCGCCAGCCGGGCGGCCGCGTCGTCGATGGCAGCGCGGGACGGCAGGTAGGGCGAGGTCGGGGACATCGGGGGAGATTCTGGCTCCCCTCCCGGCTTGTTCTCTCGTCGGTTCCCCGGCACGCGTGTGACATGTGTCTCGATGGCATGAGAGTGGTCCGGGAGGAGTGGGACCGGACGGGCGACAGCCACACGTCGGTGGCCGACGGCCTGGCCGCGACCGCCAAGGTCATCACGGCGGCGGCGGCGATCATGGTGTTCGTCTTCGGCAGCTTCCTGCTCGAGACCAACCGGACGGTCAAGCTGTTCGGCACTGGCCTCGCCACCGCGGTGCTGCTCGACGCGACGGTCGTCCGCATGCTGCTGGTGCCGGCGACGATGGAGCTGCTCGGCGACCGCAACTGGTGGCTCCCGCGCTGGCTCGACCGGGTGCTGCCCCGCATCGACGTGGAGGGCCACGAGAGCGACGACGAGGCCCCCGAGGAGACGCTGGAGCGCGTCGACGGAGAGATCGAAAACGCCTGATAGGCGCCTGTCCGGGGCCGGAACGTGGCCCCGTCGGAGGCCCGTGCGGTTTGACTTCCCGCCTCCTGGGCACTCTTCCCCTGGAAATATTCGCCGCAGCGGTCACCCGCTGCCGGGATGGGAGAGTGACAGTGCTCGGCTTCATCATCACCATGATCGTCATCGGCATCGTGGCCGGTTATCTGGCTCGGCTGCTGGTGCCCGGGCGTGACCCGATGTCGTTCGTCCAGACGGTCCTGCTCGGCGTGGTCGGCTCGTTCATCGGCGGATTCCTCGGCTACGTCCTGTTCGACAAGGACATCAACGAGGGTGCCCTCCAGGCGTCGGGCATCATCGGCTCGATCATCGGCGCCGTGATCGCGCTGCTGATCTACAACGCGGCCAGCCACCGCCGCGGCCTCGGCCGTCGCGTCTGACCTCACCGGGGGAGCGGCCCCCGTCCCACCGCGCCGTGGGACGGGGGCCGCGTCGCGTTCGGGGGCGGTGGCGGTTGTGAGGCATGATCGGGGTCCCGTCGTAGACCAGAACCAGGAGGAAGATCGATGGCGATCTCGGTCGGCGACCGCATCCCCGACGTGAAGCTGATGACGATGACCGACGACGGGCCCAGGCCGGTCCAGAGCGGCGAGGCGCTGGGGAAGGGCAGGGTCGTCCTGTTCGCGGTGCCCGGAGCGTTCACCCCCACCTGCTCCGACCACCACCTGCCCGGCTTCGTGCTGCGCGCCGACGACCTGCGGGCCAAGGGCGTCGACACGATCGCCTGCCTGGCCGTCAACGACGCGTTCGTGATGGGGGCCTGGGGCCAGTCCCAGAACACCGGCGACAGCATCCTGATGCTGGCCGACGGCAACGGCGAGTTCACGGCCGAGGCGGGGCTGGAGATGGACGGCAGCGGCTTCGGCCTCGGCACCCGGTCGCAGCGCTACGCCGCGATCCTCGATGACGGCGTCGTGACCGAGCTGCTGGTGGAGCCGGCGCCGGGGCTCGACGTGAGCTCGGCCGACTCGGTGTTCGCCAAGCTCTGACCGGCGGGTCCTCCCGGTCGGGGCCGACCCGCCGGGGGACCGTCATCGGTTGTCGCCCGGCACCGTGCGAGGATGACGCCGGTGCAGAGCGCAGGTGCCATCGCCCCCCACGGTGTCACCGACCGACAGGTCGGGGTGCTCGCCGGCGTGGTCGTGTCGGTCACGCCCCGGCGGCGCGTCCGGTCGCAGGCCGACGTCGTCCGGCTGATCGTCGCGCTCGCGCTGATCGGCGTCGGGGTGCTGGTGGCGACCTGGCTGCGGAACACGATCGGCGGCGCCGAGGAGGACCTCGTCGACGTCTACGAGCGGGTGCCGGACCGGTTCGCCGAGGTGCTCACCGGCCTGGCGGTGATCGGCGCCGGCGTGGTGCCGGTGGTGGCGCTGGTGGCGCTGGCCGCCCGGCGGCAGTTCCGGCGGGCGGCGGCGCTGCTGGCCGGGGCGGCGGCGGCGGGGCTGGCAATGGCCGGCCTCACCGAGCTGCTGGCCGACCAGGGCGTGATCGCGGCGGTCGACCCGACCACCGACCGCGTCGTCGAGCTGACCGACCCGGCGTTCGCGACGTCGCCGCTCATCGCCGCGGCCGTGGCGCTGGTGATCATCGCCGGCCCGTGGCTGTCGCACCAATGGCGCCGGGTGCTGTGGTCGGGCGTGGGCCTGCTGGTGCTGTTCCGCATCGTGTCGTCGAGCGAGCCGCCGCTCGACATCGTGGTGGCGATCGCGGTCGGGATGGCGATGGGGTCGCTGGCCCTGCTGGTGTTCGGCACCGACAGCGCCGACCCCGAGGCGCCCGAGCTGGTGGCGATGCTGCGAACGATCGGCCACCCGTCCCGCATCGAGCAGGGCCCGGGCAACGGCCCGCTGGTCTACGACGTCGAGATGGTGGGCGGCGAGCCGCTGGAGATGCGGGTGCGGACCTCGCACGACCGGTCGGAGAACCTGCTGGAGCAGCTCTGGCGGTCTGCCCGCCTGCGCCGCTGGGTGACCGACCGGCCCTACGAGACGGTGCAACGCCGGATCGAGCACGAGGCGCTGGCCCAGCGGTCGGCCGCCGACGCGGGGGCGCGGGTGGCGACCGTGCGCGGCATCGTGGCGTCGCCGTCCGGGTCGGTCGGTCTGCTGGAGGCGCGGGTGGCGGGGGTGCCGGCCGCGGGCCTGCCCCCCGAGCGGCTCGACCGGGCGCTGCTGGCCGACGTGTGGCGCCAGGTCGAGGCCCTGCACGGCGCGCGGATCGCCCACCGCAACCTGGGCCTGGCCCACGTGCTGGTGACCCCGGACGGCCGGGCGCTGCTCCGGGGGTTCGACGGCGCGGCGGTGGCGGCGTCGGACCGGGACCTGGCGCTCGACCGGGCCCAGCTGCTGGTGTCGACCGCCCTGATGGTGGGCGTTCGCGAGGCGGTCGACGTGGCCATCGAGGCGGTGGGCCAGCACGCGGTGGTGACCGCGGTGCCGTACCTGCAGCCGCTGGCGTTGCCGCCGCCGACCCGGCGGGCCTGGCGGAGCAACAAGGAGGTGCTCGACGCGCTCCGGGAGGCGGTGCGGGCGAGCACGGGCGTGGAGCCGGCGCCGCTGGCCCGGCTCGACCGGATCCGGCCCCGGACGGTCGTGTCGATCGCGGCGCTGGCGGGCGCGTTCTACTTCCTCCTGCCCCAGCTGGCCAGCGTGGGCGAGACGGCCGAGGCGGCGAGCCAGGCCAACTGGTGGTGGCTGGGCCCGATGGTCCTGGGCGCGGCCGCCACGATCGGCTTCGCGGCGCTGGCGTTCGTGGCGTCGGTGCCAGAGCCGATCCCGTACCTGCCGGCGCTGCGGATGCAGCTGGCGTCGTCGTTCGTGAGCCGCATCGCGCCGGCCAACACGGGGACCCTGGCGGTCGGCGTCCGGTTCCTCCAGCGGTCGGGCCTCGACCCGGGCCCGGCGGCGGCCGCGGTGGGGCTGTGCGCGCTGACCGGGTTCATCGTCCACCTGTCGCTGACGGCCACGTTCCTGGCCTGGGTGGGGACGAGCGACGTGGGGTTCTCGCTGCCCCAGGCGGACGCGCTGTTCATCGTGATCGCCATCGCGCTGTCTGCCAGCGGGCTGGTGATCGGCCTGGTGCCGGCCGTCCGCCGGCGGGTGGTGCCGCCGGTGGTGGAGCAGGTGCGGACGGCCCTGTCGTCGCTGGCCGACGTGCTGACCGACCCGGTGCGGGTGATTGGCCTGATCGGCGGGTCGGCGGGGGTGACGCTGTCGTACATCCTGACGCTGACCGTGTCGGTGGTGGCGTTCGGCGGCGGGGTGAGCTTTCCGGAGATCGGGGCGGCCTACTTGGTCGCGGCGGCGTTGGGGTCGGCGGCGCCCACGCCCGGCGGCCTGGGCGCGGTGGAGGCGGCGCTGGTGGCGGCTCTGTCGGGCTACGGCATGGAGAGCGGGCCGGCCGTGTCGGCGGTGCTGACGTTCCGGCTGGTGACCTACTGGCTGCCGATGCTGCCGGGCTGGTTCATGTTCCAGCAGATGCAGCGGCGCGAGGAGCTCTGAGTACCGGCGGCGCGTCGCGCTCCTGGCGCCGGCGATCGCCGCCGGATCAGGGCAGCGGGACGATGGCGTGGCCGACGATCTCGCCGCCGGCCAGCTCGAGCCGGCCCATCGTCCGCTGCGGCTGCCGGCGGCGCTGGACGGCGGAGCCGGGGTTGAACAGCCGCTGACCGTCCTCGCCGAGGGCGTCTACCGGCTCGTGGCTGTGGCCGAACACGACGATGCCGGCCCGGGGGAACCAACGCCGCACCCGGCGCTCGCGGCCGCCCCGGGGCCCGGCGTCGTGGACCATCCCGACCCGGACGCCGCCCAGCTCGACCTCCAGCCGGTCGGGGAGCGAGCCGGCGAGCGCCCGGTCGTTGTTGCCGAGCACGGCGTGGACGGGGCGGCGGGACCGGAGGGCGTCGAGCAGATCGGCGGTGACGACGTCGCCGGCGTGGAGCACGACGTCGGCGGCCTGGACGGCGTCCCACACCGGGGCGGGGAGCTTGCCGAGGTCGGCGCCGAGGTGGGTGTCGGCCAGGACCAGGACGCGGACGGGAGCCACGGTCCCATCGTGCACCAGGCGGGCGGTGTCGAGATGCAAGACCGGGCAGGGACGGCGGGGACGGGGGTGATGCCGGCCGCCGGCGGGGATGGGCCGGCGACCGGCAGCCTCAGCGGAGCGCTGCCGCTCCGGCGAACGTCTCGACCGCCTCGGCGCAGAACACCGGGAGGTCGGCGGGCTTGCGGCTGGTGACCAGGGTGTTGGGGCCTCGGGTGTCCACCACGACCTCGCGGTCGACCCAGATGGCGCCGGCGTTGCGGAGGTCGGTCTTCAGGCTCGGCCAGCTCGCCAGCTCGCGGTCGCGCACGACGTCGGCTTCGATCAGCGTCCACGGGGCGTGACAGATCGCGGCCACCGGCTTGCCGGCGTCGAAGAACGACCGGGCGAACGCGACGGCGCCGTCGTCCATGCGCAGGCGGTCCGGGTTGGCCACCCCGCCGGGCAGCACGAGGCCGGCGAACCGGCCGGGGTCGGCCTCGGCCACGGTCACGTCGACGTCGAACGTGTCGCCCTTGTCGCGGTGGTGGAAGGCCTGGACCTCGCCGGGCTCGGGCGCCACGAGCACCGGGCGCCCGCCGGCGGCCTCGACCGCGGCCCACGGCTCGGTGAGCTCGACCTGCTCGACGCCCTCGTTCGCGGTCAGGAACGCGATCTCGGCACCCGTCAGTCGGTCAGCCATGCGTTCATCTCCTCTCCCGGATCCCTCTGCCTCCGGGTTGGTGACTGTGGGTGGCTACCCACCGCGCCACGGCGCACACAGCGGATACAACACGGTCAACACCGGGTTTCGCTGCGGCAGATCGGCTAGCAAGGGCGGCCATGGACGAACCGGACCAGGCGGCGGCGTTCGACGCCCTGGCGGCGCTGGCCGACCCCGCGATGGTGGTGGTGACCGTCGCCCACGGGGACGAGCGGGCGGGCTGCCTGGTCGGCTTCCACGGGCAGTCCAGCATCGACCCGCGGCGCTACGCGGTGTGGCTGTCGAAGGCCAACCGCACCTACCGGGTGGCCCTGCGGGCGACCCACCTGGCGGTGCACCTGCTGATGGCCGACGACCACGAGCTGGCCGCGCGGTTCGGCGGGGAGACCGGTGACGAGGTCGACAAGTTCGCCGGCGTCGCATGGCGGCCGGGCCCCGGCGGCGTCCCGCTGCTCGACGCCTGCCCGCGGCGGATGGTGCTGGCCCGGACAGTGCTGCTCGACGAGGGCGGCGACCATGGGCTGGTGATCGGCGAGCCGGTCGCCGCCTGGGCGCCGGACACCATCGGGCAGGTGCCGTTCCGTCTCGGCGCGGCGCGCGACATCACGCCGGGCCACCCGCCCGGCGACCGGCCGTAGGCCGCCCGCGGTTGCCCCCCGGCGGGGCCGGGCCCAGTCGCCGGTAGGGTCCCGGACATGGCCGCCACCGGTATCGAGGTCCACGACGTCCCCGAACGCACGCGCTACGAGGTGACCGTCGACGGCCGCCTGGCGGGCTTCGCCGCGTACCGTGAGACGCTGGGCGTCCGGGTGTTCACCCACACCGAGGTGGACGATGACTACGAGGGTCGGGGCGTCGGCAGCACGCTCGCCCGCGCCGCCCTCGACGAAGCCCGGGCCGCGGGCCGCCGCATCGTCGCCCTGTGCCCGTTCATCGCCGCCTACATCTCCCGCCACCCCGAGTACGCCGATCTGATCGACGACGGCATGGACCGGACGCTGCGGGCGTAGCCGGAACGACCCCGCTACGCCACCGCGATCTCGCCACCCAGCGAAAACGGTGGCTCGAGCGCGATCTTGTCGCCGCTCCAGAACTTGCCCGGGTCGTACCAGCTGGCCGGTCGGCGGGCGGGGAGCAGGCCCATATGCTGGTAGGTGGTGGCTACCAGCTCGGCGCAGTAGACGGCCTCCAGCGACGTCTTCCGCCGGAGCCGGCCGTTGACCCACTGCCGCACCAGGCCTAACGACGTCGGGAACGACCGGCCGTCGTAGCGGTCGACGACCTCCATCAGCCGGTCCTCGTGCTCCCGGGTGACGTGGCCGTCGAGCAGCCGCACCCACGCCCGCTGGCCGTAGCGCCCCCGCCAGGTGGCCACGGCGTCGGCCAGCAGGTGGAGCTGCACGCCCCGCTGGTGCTCGCCGGCCCACACGTCGGGCAGCGACCGGCCGAGCTCGGCGTGCCACATCAGCGGGGGCAGGTCGTCGAGAGCGACGACCATGCCGACGTGGTTGACCGGGGCGTTGGTGGCCGCCCGGATGGCCCGGTCGGCCAGCGACCGGCCCCGGAACAGCCACAGGTCGCCGGTGGCCGCGGTGGCGAGGGCCTCCTCGATTGCCAGGGTCGTCGCCGTCACGGCCGGTAGCGTACGGGGGCGATGCGTGTGGGTTGGAAGATCCTCGGGCTGGCCGGGCTGGCCGGCGTGGCCGCCACCGGGGTGGTCGTCGCCCGCCGCCGCCGGCGGACCCGGGACTACGACGCCGACGAGCTGCGGGCCCGGCTGCGCCAGCGACTGGCCGAGGCGTCGTCGAACGGCGATCACGCCGGCCGCAGCGCCACCAGGCGGTAGTCCCACGGCTGGTGCTCGGCGTGGACGTGGCAGGTGAGCTGGACGCCGGCCGCCCGCTCTCGCCGGACCACCACCTCCACCGCGTCGCCGCCCCGCTGCTGCAGCAGGATCACCACGGTGCCGTCGCCTACCGGCTCGGCCGAAACCACGCTCATGCCGTCGAGCCGGCGCTCGTCGAGGTGCCGCCGGGCGAATGCCTCCGCGACCTGGACCAGCGGCGGGTAGCAGCTCCGGCCCCGGTAGTGGTCGAGGTCGATCAGCCCGGCCCGGTGGTCGGCGACCACGTCGGGGGCCCCCTCGGGGGAGACCCGGCCGTAGTAGACGCCGTCGGGCAGGCTCACCAGGTTGGCGGCGAAGCGGTCGCCGCCGATGTGGGAGCACTCCCACACGTCGGGCGCACGAGCCGCCACGAGCGACCGGACCACCGGGCGGCCGAGGTCTGCGCAGCACGGGTCGTGGCGCCCGTTGGTGCACACCAGGTGGAGGGTGGGCGGCCCCGGCTCGCCGATGCCGGGCGGCTCGGGGAAGGCAGTGGTCGACAGGTCGATGCCGAGCAGGGCGGCGGGGTCGTCGAACAGCAGGTCGAGCTGCTCCAGCCACCGCCGCTCGGCGCCCGAGTGGGCGAGGAACACCCGGCGGTCGTGGCCGCGGCTCCGGTCGCCGGCCCGCCGGGCCAGCACCACCCGGACCCGGTGGCGGCGGGCGTCCTCGTCGAGGGCGGCCGCGACCTCGGCGTCGAGCTCGCTCTCCAGCAGCGCCTCGACCCCCCAGGCACCCGGCTGCTCGATGACCATCCAGCGCTGCACCCGCGAGGCGGTGCCGTACAACGGCTCGCCCCGGGCCAGCGACTCGGTGGCGCACCGGATGGTCAGCGGCTCAGCCATCGTCGGCCGGCGCGCCCGTCCTGACGGCGCCCTCCCGGACGAGGCGGCGGACGAGGACGAGCCGGCTCGGCCCGTCCAGCAGGTCCGCGAGGTCGCCGACCCGGTGGGGCCCGCCGTCGGTGAGGCGGCGGACTGCCGGCTCGAGCGCGGCGGGCATGACCACCCGGCGGTCGCCGAGCGTGAGCACCAGGCGGGGGCCGGGCAGCTCGACGGCGAGGGCGCCGATGCCCCCTGCCCGGCGCCGGACGACGGTTTCGTCGCCGATGTCGCCCAGGCCCGCGATCTCGAGGAGCTGGCCCTCCAGCAGAGGGCTGCGGTTGGCGACGAACCGGTCGCGCAGCCGGGCCGCGACGGCGGCGGGGTCGATGCCGGCGAGCCAGTCGGCCAGGTCGGCCACGACCGCCTTGACGGTCGCGGTGGCGAGCGTGTCGTCGTAGGGCCAGCCCGGCGGGAGGCTGCCCCGGAAGGCTGGGTCGTCGCCGGCCAGGGTCACGACCTCCCGCAGGACGTCGTGGACGGTGGTGGCCAGGACGCCCAGCGTCAGGTGGAGCGACAGGCCCTGCTGGGCGGCGGCCGAGTGGACGAACCCCCGGGGCATGTACATCGTGTCCCCGGCCTGCAGGTCGGTCTCGAACAGGACGGGCTGGGCGGCGGCCGTGTCGTGGTCGGAGACGTGCCGGGGGAGCGGGGTGTCGACGGCCGGCTCCCTGACGACCCAGTGCTTGGTGCCCGCCACCTGCAGGACGAAGACGTCGTGGGTGTCGTGGTGGGGGGCGAGGCCGGCGGCGCCGGCCGGTGTGAGGTAGGCGTTGGCCTGGATCGGGTGCCCGAGGGCGATCTCCAGGTCGCGGCAGAACGCGGCGGCCGGCGGCCACCATCGCTGCAGGCCCTGCAGGACGACCGTGCAGCCGTCCGCGAACAGGTCGAGCACCCGGCCGGGGTCGATCAGGTCGTCGATGTGGGCGGAGCCGGTGCGGGCGCCGCGGGTGTAGCTCGACGGAGGGAGGACCTCGCCGTCGCGCACGACCCGGAACGCGGGGCGGCGCAGCCCGCTGCCGGTGAGGGCGCGGTCGACGTCGGCGAGGGACAGGACGTCCTCGAACGAGCCGGCGCGGCGCCGGACGTGCGGCGC
>JBKPHT010000170.1:0-3574 GCA_046730015.1 Actinomycetota bacterium | reverse complement strand
CGCCCGGCGGACCCCGGGCACCCACCTGGCGCCCGCCCTCCGCCGCAACGGCGCGACCGGCGACGAGGCGCCCGTGCCGCCCGGCGGTCGCGACCGCGCCCAGGCGGGCACCATGCTCTCGCGCTTCCAAGCCAGCCAGCGTGCGGGCCGGGCGGCCACCGATTCTCCCCGGCAGATCCATCCCAGGAGCCCCCGTGAGCACCCTCCCCACGCATGACGACCGTGACGTCGACTGGCTGATCACGAGCTTCGCCCAGCGCATCCCCGGCGTGTCCAGCGTCGTGGTGCTGTCGACCGACGGGCTCGTGCTGGCCGCGTCCGAGCGGCTCCGCCGCGAGACCGCCGAGACGCTGGCCGCCGTGACGTCGGGCCTGGCGAGCCTGACCGCGGGGGCCGCCCGGCACCTCGGCACCGGCAATGTCTTGCAGGTCATCGTCGAGATGGACGGCGGCTTCCTGTTCGTCACGGCCATCAGCGAGGGCTCGGCCCTCGCCGTCGTGTGCGGCCCGGAGGCCGACATCGGCCTCATCGGTTACGAGATGAGCGTGCTCGTGGCGCGCATCGGCCAGGTGCTGACGCCGGCCCTGCGGGCCGAGCTGTCCGCCCGCCTGGCCCTGTAGGCGGGCCTCGCCATGGCACCGGGCGACGACGTGGCGGGCCCCCGGGTCGTGCCCGTGTACGCCCTGACCGGGGGCCGGACGCGCGCCGAGGGGGTCGAGCTGCACGTCGAGACCCTGCTGTCCACGACGCGGCGGGGCTTGGCGGCGTCGTCCCGGCTCCGGTTCGAGAACGCCCGCATCGTCGAGCTGTGCCGGCGGCCGGTGTCGGTGGCCGAGGTGGCGGCGCGGCTCGAGGTGCCATTGGGGGTGGCCCAGGTGCTCGTCGCCGATCTCCACGCCGAGGACCTGCTGAGGGTTCACCGCCCGACGGCGACGGCGGATGGGCGTCCCCGGACCGAGGTGCTCGAGCGGCTGCTGAGCGGCCTGAAGGGGCAGTGACATGCTCGATCCCATCGCGGTGAAGATCGTGATCGCCGGCGGCTTCGGCGTGGGCAAGACGACGTTCGTGGGCTCGGTGTCCGAGATCACCCCGCTGACGACCGAGGCGCCGATGACCCGGCTGTCGGTCGGGGTCGACGACGTGTCCGGGATCGAGGGCAAGTCGACCACGACGGTGGCGATGGACTTCGCCCGCCGGACCATCGACGAGGAGCTGATCCTCTACCTGTTCGGCACGCCGGGCCAGGACCGGTTCTGGTTCATGTGGGACGACCTGACCCGCGGCGCCGTCGGCGCAGTGGTGCTGATCGACACGCGGCGGGCCGCCGACGCGTTCCCGGCCATCGACTTCTTCGAGGACCGCGGCATCCCGTTCGTCGTGGCGGTGAACGTGTTCGAGGGCACCGTCCCGCCGCCGGAGCCGGCGCTGCGGGAAGCGCTGGCGCTGCCGCCAGACGTGCCGCTGGTGGCGTGCGACGCCCGCCGGGAGCGGACGGTCATCGACGTGCTCATCACCCTGGTCGAGCACGCCCTCGACCGGGCCCGGGCGGCGTGACCGGCGCCCGGCCGTTTGACGCCGGGCCGGGGCCCTGGTCTCATGCGGGCGCTCTCATGACCGAACTCGACACCGGGCCCCGCCCGCGGCGCCGCCCCGCCGACGCCTTCACCGCCGGCGCCGCCACAGGCGCCGACCCCCTCCGCTTCCCCGCCGGGTTCCTGTGGGGCGCCGCGACCTCCGCCTACCAGATCGAGGGCGGCGTCGACCTCGACGGCCGCTCCCCCTCCATCTGGGACACGTTCGCCGCCGCCGGCCACGCCCGGGGCGACACCGGCGCCGTCGCCGCCGACCACCGCCGGCGGATGGCCGCCGACGTCGCCCTGATGGCCGACCTCGGCCTGCCCGCCTACGAGTTCTCCGTCGCCTGGCCCCGGGCCCAGCCCGCCGGACGGGGCCCGGCCAGCACCGCCGGCCTCGACTTCTACCGAGCACTCGTCGACGAGCTGCTCGCGCACGGCATCGAGCCCGTCGCCACCCTCTACCACTGGGACCTGCCCCAGGCCCTGGAGGACGCCGGCGGCTGGCCCGCCCGGGACACGGCCGAGAGGTTCGCCGACTACGCCGCCATCGTCGCCGACGCCCTGGGCGACCGGGTGCGGCGGTGGGCCACGGTCAACGAGCCGTGGTGTGTGGCGATGCTCGGCTACGCCGAGGGGATCCACGCCCCGGGCCGCACCGACCCCGGCGCCGCGGTGGCGGCCGCCCACCACCTGCTGCTCGGGCACGGCCTAGCCGTCGACGCCCTGCGCACCGGGCTGCGGCCAGGGAGCGAGGCCGCAGAGATCGCCATCACGCTCAACCCCTACCCGGTCGTCCCTGCCACCGACGACGAGCGCGACGTCGACGCCGCCCGGCGCGTCGACGGGCTGGCCAACCGCCTGTGGTACGACCCGGTCCTCCGGGGACGGTACCCCGACGACGTGCTCGACGACCTCGCCGTGGTCAGCGACCTGTCGCACATCCGTGAGGGCGACCTGGCCCAGATCGCCCGGCCGGTCGACGCGCTGGGGATCAACTACTACCGCCGCTACCACGTACACCACGCGCCCGGGGCCTCGGCGTCGCCCTCGCCGTGGCCGGGGTCGCCCGACGTCGCCTTCGCCGAGCCCGAGCACACGCCCACCACCAACGGCTGGGCGGTCGAACCCCGGGGCCTGTACGAGGCGCTCGTGCGCGTCGACGCCGAGTACGACGCTCCACCCCTCTACGTCCACGAGAACGGCGGGGCGTTTCCCGACCGCGTCGGCCCCGACGGCGTCGTCCACGACGCCGACCGCCGTGCCTTTCTGGCCGACCACGTGCGGGCCTGCCACGACGCCCTCGCCGCCGGCGTCGACCTGCGCGGCTACTTCGTGTGGTCCTTGCTCGACAACTTCGAGTGGGCCGAGGGCTACCGTCAGCGTTTCGGCATCGTGCACGTGGACTACGCCACCCAGGAACGCGTGCCGAAGGACAGTGCCCTCTGGTACAGCACCGTCATACGCACGAACCAGGTCGAGCCCGATCCCGCCTCCCCGCGTGAAAGTGCGGCGGGCTCAGAGCCCGGAGGCGGACAGGCGCGGCGAAACTCCAGCTGATCCCGGGCTGCCCTGCCCGCGGCGGGCGCCCCGGGGTGTCAGCGGGAGGCGGCCGCCCGGTCGGCGGCGCGCTCCGCGGCCCGCTCGGCGAGGTGGTCGGCGATGCCGATGGCGGTGAACGGGAAGATCGGCGCCGGAAGCAGCGCCAGCCCGCCGGCCATCCGCACGAGCACGAACGTGTACAGGGCCGCCACCACGACGGCGAGCACCCGGGACCGGGTCGTCGAGTCAGGGTCGCGCCGCAGCGCGGCGACCCCGCCTGCCCCGACGCCGGCGACGATGCCGGTGACCGCATCCTGGGCCAGGGCTGACACGGTGATGCCGACGAGCAGCGCGAGGCCCATGGCCCGCAGCACCGCTCCCGCCGGCCGGGGGTGCTCGGACATGAACGCCAGCACCACGAACACGAACGGGATGAGCGACAGGCCGAACGCCATCGC
>JBKPHT010000169.1:0-9836 GCA_046730015.1 Actinomycetota bacterium | reverse complement strand
GTTCTGGGTCACCGGGTGTGAGGCACCGCCGACCACGACGACCTCGACGTCGACGACCACGACGTCGGAGACCACGACGACGGTGAAGCCGACGTCGACGACCACGACGTCGACGACCGCCACGACCGAGACGCCGACCTCCCCGACCACGACGTAGACGACCTCGACTACCGTTAAGCCGACCTCGACGACCACGACGTCGACGACCTCCACGACCGAGAAGCCGACCTCGACGACCGAGGCGACCACCACCACGACCGAGAAGCCGACCTCGACGACGGAGAAGGCAACCACGACGACGGAGAAGGCGACGACCACCACCACGGAGGCGGGATCGACGACGAGCTCGTCGACGACCACGACCGTGATGGCGTCGACGACGACCTCCATCACCAGGCCTGGCGGCACGCTTCCCAAGACCGGTGGCGACAGTGACGGTCTTCTGATCGTCGCCGGTCTCGCGCTGCTCCTCGGTGGCGCGGCACTGGTCGGCAGCACGAAGCTCGCTCGACGCCCGCTCACCTGACAGTCGGGCCGATCGCAGGCGCCGGTGGCCGGGCCACGCCCGGTCACCGGCCTCGCGAGGCACGGGCTCCCTCCGCTGAGGAGCCTCGTCGGGGCTGCTCCTGATCGACCCGCTCGGCCACGGGAGAGTGACCGCCCGTACGATCCGGCCGCCTACGCGCTCGAGGCTGTCGAACCGTTCCTCGACGGTCTCTGACCGGACGACCGCCACCGCGCTTCAGGGCCCGCCCAGGGAGCAGGTCGCCGCCGAGGTGCCGGTCGAGCGCACCCGGTCACAGCGTGTCCCGGCCGGCCGGCGGGCGGCGCGGGCGGCGAAGCGCCGATTGCCATTCGCCGATCCTGCGGCCCCGCAGGTACGCCGGCCGCGAGCCGGAGCGCCGAGGGGTGACACTCGAGCGCAGGCGTTCCGGGCGTAGCACGTACAGGTCGTCGCGCAGCACCTCCGTCGCGCGGGCCAGCAGGGCGTCGAGGTCGTCGTGGACCGACAGGTGCCGACCGGACAGCGCGTCGGCGTCGCCGGCGGCCAGCCGCATCAGCAGCTCGACCGCCTCGGCCGGCTCTGCGCCGCGGGCCTCCTCGAGCTCGGTCATCGCCCACCGGCGGACGTGGTCCTCATAGCGGGTCGACGGCGCCATGCCGGCGACGGTCTCGGTCATGCCGATGGGCAGGAGCCCCGGGTGGACGCTGAACACGCTGATCCCGTGGCGACGGACCTCGTGGGCGAGGTTCTCGCTCAGCTTCACGACCGCCGCCTTGGACACGGAGTAGGCGGAGACGAGCGGCCACCGGTACGCCCCCGCCTGGCTGGTGACGTTGATGATCCGGCCGCGGTGGCGGGCCACCATGCCGGGGAGCACCAGCTGGGTCGTGAGCACGAGGCCCCGGAGGTTGACGTCCATCGTGGCCCACCAGGCGACGGGGTCGTTCTCCCACAGCGGGCCGATGGGGCCGATGACGCCGGCGTTGTTGACGAGGAGGTCGACCGGTCCGAGGCGGTGCTGCAGCCCGGCGACGGCGGCGGCCATCCCGGCGGCGTCGGTCACGTCGGCCCGGGCGGCGGCCGCGGTGCCGCCGTCGCGCCGGACCAGCTCGACGGTCTCGTCGAGCTCGTCGCCGGAGCGCGCCACCAGGGCGACGGCCACACCGGTCCCGGCCAGGGCCCGGGCGACCGTTCGCCCGATCCCTCGACCGCCGCCGGTCACGAGGGCGACCCCGGTGGCCTGCGGTGGGCGGGTGGTGGTGGAGGTCGGGTTGGGGGTAACGGTGGAGGGGGACATGCGCTCACCATGCGGCGGCCGCGGCGCCGCCGTCCTGAGCAGCGATTGCTCATCGCGGCCGGCGGGTCGGCCGGTTGAGCAGCGATTGCTCAGGCGTCGGTGCGCCGGATGCGCTGAGATGGCGGCATGACCCCCGGGCAGATCGCCCTTGTCGAGGAGACGCTGGCGGCCGTCGACCGGGACGCGCTGGCCGACGACTTCTACCGGCGGGCGTTCGCGGCCGACCCGCTCCTGGCGACGATGTTCACCACGGACCCGGCCCTTCAGCGGGCCCGGTTCGCAGCCGAGCTGGAGGAGATCGTCCGCTCGATCCGGACCCACGCCGCCTTCGATGCCCGGGTGCGTGCCCTCGGCGCCCGCCACCGGGACTACGGCGTCCGCTCCGCCCACTACCAGCTCATGGGCGAGGCGCTGCGAGCTGCCCTGGCCGCGGCCCTCGGCGACGGATGGACGGACGAGGTCGCCGACGCCTGGGCCCTCGCCTACAACCTCACGGCCGAGACGATGATGTTGGGGGGCCTGGAGGATCCGCGTCCAACGTGAGGTCGGTCAGGCTGTCGAGCGCTCCCGCCAGCTGCCGTCGCCCGCTGACCCCGAGCTTGGTGTAGGCGTTCTGCAAGTGGTTGTTCACCGTGCGGACCGACAGGTAGAGGCGGGTGGCGATCTCCTTGCTCGACGCCCCCCGGGCCGCCAGCGCGGCGATGTCGCGCTCGCGGGGCGTCAGCGGCGAGACCATGACGGGCGCCGCCAGGCCGGGCGTGCGGGCGCCCTCACACCGGCCGGCCAGCGCCCGGGCTCGGACCATCTGGGCGGCCGCGCCCCGCCGGTCGCCCGCGCTCTGCAAGGCCTGCGCGGCCTCCGTCGCCGCCTCGGCGGCCAGGAGCAGCGCACCCAGGCCTTCGAACCGCTCGGCGGCCGAGACCAGGCCGCCCGGATCGCCGGCTGCCGCCACCCGGGCGTGGGCGGCGTAGGCCGGCACCAGCTCGCCCTCGCACTCGCCGGCCAGCTCGGACAGGCGGTCGGCCACGGTGGCCGGCTCGCCGAGGCGGGCAACGTCGTGGAGCAGCCAGCTCTCGCACCCGCGGTAGCCCGTGGCCCGCGCCCGGGCCGCCGCCTCCCGCAGGGTGCGGCGAGCGCCGGGCAGGTCGCCTCCGGCCACGAGCGCCCAGGCCTTGCCGAGGTCCTGCTCGGGGGCGGTGAAGGGGAATGGCGGGAGCCGGTCGAGATCGCGTGCGGCGGCGGCCGCGGCCTCGGTATCGCCCCGGCAAGCGGCCGCGGTGGCCAAGGCCGACAGCACGAGGCGGCGGGGCCCCGACAAGGCGTGGATCTCCGACCGGGCGAGCGCCTCGCCGAGCCAGCGGCCCGCCGTCACCACCTGGCCGGCCAGCAGCGCGCAGCGGCCGATCTGGTGGGCCAGCCACATGAACGCGTCGGGCGGCGCGGTCGGGGGCGTGGCCTCGTAGGCGGCGGTGGCGAGAGCGGTGGCCTCGGCCAGCTGCCCGCACTCCGCCAGGGCATAGGCCCGGATCAAAAGGTGGTTCCCCGGCCCCGGGATGGCGATCTGGTCGGGGACGGCCATCTGCTCGACGAAGGCGCGATCAAGGCGGTCGGCGCCGGTCGCGGACCGCCCGGTGGCCACCAGGGCAGGGAGCTCGGCCAGCGCCCGCATCGCCCGGGCCCGGGGGCTGTCGGTCTCCGGGACCGGGGCGAGCACCGCCAGCGCGTCGAGCGGCCGGCCCGAGTAGGTGAGCAGCAGCGCCTCGTTGAGGGTCAGCTCCTCGGCGTCAGGTCGGTCCCGCAGCCGCTCCCGGGCGTCGCCGTTGACGGCCAGTGCCTCGTCGGGGCGCAGCAGGCCCCACATCAGGTTGCGGGTGCGGATCTCGGTGATCGGCACCAGCAACGCGTCGCCGTCGGCGGAGGCGGCCTCGGCCGCGGTCAGCACGTCGTCCGCTTCCGGGAACTTGCCCAGCTCGTGGAGGGCCTCGCCCAACAGGAGCCCTGCCTCGGGCGTCACGCCGTCGGCGACCGCGGCGCGGCCCAGCCGCTCGAGCTGCGGGAAGTCGTTGCCGTAGCGGGCCAGGCGGGCCGCTTTGACCAGCAGGGCCGGGTCGGCCGACCCGGTGGCCTCGAGCCGGGCGGTGGCGACCCGGATCGGGTCCTCACGGCGGCGTGCCCCGTGGGCGTCGATGCGGTCGGCGTGCTCGAGCAGGAGCCGTCGGCGGGTCAGCGCCGGCATGCGGGCCCTCAGCAGCTCGCTGTAGAGCGGATGGGTGAGGCGTACCGGCTGGCGGCGGCCGTCGGTGCGCACGCTGAGCAGGCCCGACCGGTCGAGCACCTCGAGCTGCGCCGAGCCGACGATCGCCTCGAGCGTCGTCAGGCCGACAGGTTCGCGCACCGCCAGGATGTCGAGCGCGGCCGTCGCCGCTGCGTCCAGCAACCCGAGCCGGGCGGACAGCAGCTCGTGGAGCCGGGGGGTCGTCACCAGCGGCCCGACCAGCCGCCATACGCCGTGCTGGTGGAGGAGATGGTCGCGATCGAGCGCGCCGAGCACCAGCTCGCGCACGAGCAACACGTTGCCCTGGCTGGCCCGCCAGATCTCGGCCACGGTGGCCGCCTCGACGGGACCCCGCAGGACGAGGTAGAGCAGCGTGTCGACCGCCGCCTGGTCGAGGTCGTCGAGGTCGATGCGGCGGACGCGGGCCCGCAGCCACAACGACTCGACGCCCGCGGGCAGCGGTGCGGCCGTTCGCACGGTGGCCACCAGGAAGACGAGGTCGGCGTCCACGAGCTGGGACACCAGGGTCGCCGACGTGCTGTCGAGCAGGTGCAGGTCGTCGACGAACAGGACCATCGGTCCCGCAGACACCTGCCCGAGGAGCACGGGCCGGACCTCGGCCATCACGGCCACGAGGTCGCAGCGCTGGTCGGCGATGCCCGGCGGCAGCAGGTGGGCGAGCGCGCCGAGCGGCACCGAGCGCGAGCCCTCGGTGGCCGTCGCCCGGGCCACGGCGCGCCCCTCGCGGTCGGCGAGGGCCAGGCACTGGTCGGCCAGGCGCGTCTTGCCGACGCCGGGTGGCCCGTGGATGACGAAGCCGTGCGCGCGGGGATCGGTCAGGCTCGCCGTGAACAGGTCGAGCTGGCCATGCCGCCCCACCAGCGGCCACTGCAGCGGGGGGACTGCGATCGCGGCGGACGGACCGGCCGTGGCCATCAAGGGTGAACGGTACCGGGCGGGTCGGGCTGACGGCTGGGCGACCCGCTGTCCGTGTCCCCCGGGCGCCGCGCGGTGGCGCGTCGTGCTCAGGCGACGGTGCGGAGCAGCCCGGCGAACCCGGCCGGGTCGACGATGGCGGGGACGTGCCCCGACGCCAGCTCGACCACCGCCGGCGTTCCCGGCAGCCGGGCGGCCATCTCGCGCTGCAGGCCGATCGGCACCGGCCGGTCGAGGGTGGTGGCGACGTAGGTGACGGGAACCGGGGGCGCCGCCCGCCACCGCACCGGCTGCAGGTAGTGGTGGATGGTGTCCACGACGCAGCGGACGGGGTCGACGACGAAGGCCAGCTCGTCGTCGGTGAGGGGAGAGCCGCCGTAGGCCAGGCGGAAGGCCTCGGGGTCGGCCGGAGGCCCGGGCGTGAGCAGAGGCGCCCCGGACTCCTCGGCGGCCCGGAGGGCGGCGCGCACTCCCTCACGGTGCCGGGGCTGCATGCAGTCGAGGCCGCAGCCGCCCTCGGGGGGGACCGACGCCGCGTTGAGCAGCACATGGGAGACCCGGTCGCCCAGGGCGGCCAGGACGCCAGGGACGACCAGCCCGCCGGACGAGTGGGCCACGATCACGAGCGGGCCGTCGGGGTCGGCCGCCAGGATGTCGGCCATCACCGACGCGACCTCGTCGTCCACGGTCAGGGCCGCCAGGTCCGCCGGCCTGTCGGCCCGGCCGGGCAGGTCGACGGCCAGCGCGGGGCCGTCGAGGTGGGGCAGGAGCCGGTCCCAGAAACGAGCCGTCGTGCCGCCGCCGTGGATCAGGACGGTCGTGCTCGCGGCCGTCACGGGGGCGAGGCCGGAAGGCGCGGGGCCGGCGCAGGCGCTGCCCTGGACCCGCCGGTGCCGAACGCGGGCGGCGCCGAGAGGGCCCCGACCGCCATGTCCAGCAGGTTGGCGAGCCAGCGGTCGAACGGCAGCCGCCGGCGGGCGACGGCCGCGGGCGGCGTGTCCTCCAGCCGGGCCCGGTCGGCACACAGGTGGTGCGTGGCGACCAGCACCGACAGCAGCCGCTCGAGGGCGACGTCGGCGTCGACGTCGAGATCACGAGCGATCCGTTCGAGCACGCGTGTGCCCACCTCGATCCCGACCGGGTGCGCGTGGTCGGCGAGGTCGGCCAGGCCGACCTCGGGGCGGGCGAAGCGCTCGGCCGAGATCTTGACCCACGCCCGCTCCGACGGCCCTCGGCGCAGGTACTCGGCGGTCGGGCGGACCAGCACCTCGACGAGCCCGGCCAGGTCGTCTTCCCGACCGGCCGCGACCAGCGCGGCGTGCAGCTCCTCCTGGATGGCCGTGACGCGGGGCAGGTGGCGCTGCGCCAGCGCGAGCACCAGGCCGTCGCGGTTGGTGAAGTGGAACTGGAGGGCCGAGCTGTTGCGCTGGCCGGCCGCGAGGCGGATCTCCCGCAGCGAGACGGCCTCGACGCCCCGCTCTCCCCACAGGCGCTCGGCCGCGTCCAGCAGGCGGGCCCGGGTCCGCAGGCCCCGGCGCGACGCCGCCTGCGGACCCCGCCGCTCGGGACGCTCGGTGGTCAGGGGTTCCGGCAGACGGAGTCCCTCGTCCCCAGGTCCTCGATGGCGATGCGGTGGTAGGTGCCGTCGGGACAGGTGATGCGGCGGTTCAGCTCGGTGAAGATGCCGTCCGGCGACTCGTAGCCCGGCACGTTCCACACGTGGACCATGTAGCCGGTGAAGGCGATGAACGAGCCCCCGACCTCGGAGCACATCTCCTGGGTCACTCCCTCCAGGTCTGCACCGAACGGGGTGTCGATCGTGCCGCCGTCCCCGCTGACGATGCACACCCGCTCGTGGTAGTGCCAGTGGTCGTTGGGGCCGGCAAACCCGGCAGGCTCCGTGTCGGTGCCGTAGACCATGTACATGAACCCGGCGAGCTTGGCGTCGGGCCCGAGGCCGTCGAACACGAGCATCGGCGACAGCAGGTCCTCCCGCGTGTCCATCGTCCCGTCGGCGTTCAGGTGGAAGGCCGGTGCCTGGTAGTGGGTGCCCAGGCCCGGCGAGAACGGGCCGGCCCGCCGCCAGCCGGCGGCCTCCGCGGCGGCGATGGTCGGGTACTTCTCCACCAGCTCCGATGTCACCGCCAGCTGCTTGGCGAGCTCGACGGTCTCCGCCGAGCTCAGCGGCTCGACGCCGCTGTCGTGCTGGTGGCCGTTGGAGAGCTCGGAGAACCCGAGATCGTCCCCCGCGGCGGTGCCGTGGTCGTGACCCGACGCCGCGGCGTCGTCCCCCTGGGCACCGTGGGCGCCGTGGCTGCCCGCCGCGTGGTCGCGGGCGGAGGGCGACGAGACGGCGGCCGTGGCCAGGACGACCGCCCCCACGGCGCCGGCGACCGCGAGGGCCCGGCCACCGCGGCCACGCGGCACGACACGCCGACCCGCCACCGCCAGCGCCCCCGCGACGACCAGCGCCGCCGCCTCGAGCGCCACGCACACACCGTCGACCACCGACACCGATTCGGCGTGCCCGGCGTGCGCCCCGAACGGCAGCCCGGCGGTCCGGCTGACCACCCATGCCGCGATCAGCGCTCCGCTCGTCACCACCACCGCCGCGAGCAGCCGGCGGGTCGGCCGCAGGAGCACCCCGACCGCCAACAGGACCTGCAGCCAGGCGGCGACGACGAACCCGGCGCCCTCCACCGCCGACTCCTCCAGGTGCGAGGGCACCATCGCCGCGTGGATCAGGGCCGGAGCGGCGAGCAGGGCGGCGAGGAGCCAGAGCTCCGGCCGGGCGGCCGGCTCCGGGTCCGCTGGTCGGGTTGTCGTGGCGCCCGTGGGCCGGGGCGGTGCCTCGGCGGCGGCGTGCTGCCCCGCAGGTCCGCCCGCGACCTGATGGTCGAGTACATCGGTCATGGACTGTTCCCCCTCGGCGAGCCCACCACAGATCCCCACATGAGTAAGACAGGTGGATTAGTCAACGGTCAAGGGTTTCGCCACCGCGCAGTGCCAGGCAGCGCTCTTCCCCGGCGCCGCAATCGGACGCAGTCCATGCCGGAGCCGGGGCCAGCGGGGATCGGACACCCCGCTGGCCCTGGCCAGGGTCGCTCAGTTCGGGGTGTTCCTCACGTCGACCTTGGTCTTCGAGAAGAAGAGGACGGCGTGGGCAACGGCATCGGATATCTGGTCCAGCGCGACCAGGCCGAGCCCCGGCGCCGTGGCGTCCGGACCGTCGCCGGTTCCTGCGAACGTGTCGCAGGCCATGTGGTAGCAGGGGTCGAGCGCCGGCGATGCCGCCGTACTGCTGGACCTGCTCCGGCGTCTTGGGCACCTCGGCGCCGGTGAACAGCCCTCCGGCCGGAATGCCGTCGGCGATGAAGGGGCCGTAGTCGGATCGCCCGTCGAACGCCGTGGGCTCATTGAACAGCCCTTGGATGGCGAAGTAGTCGACGAAGACGTCCTCGATGAACCCCGATCCCGTCGGACCCTCGAGGCCGATCGTCCCGTCGCCGTCGTAGACGTACCGGGCGAAGTTCGGCGACCCGATCATGTCGAAGTTCAGCATGACCAGAATGTCGTCCTTCTCGTCCTGGGTCAGGCCCTCGACGTACTTCGTGGACCCGACCAGCCCGATCTCCTCCGCCCCGTACCACATGAACCGCAGCTTGTTGCGTGGCGTCCGCTGCTGGGCGGCGTAGACCTCCGCGATCTCCAGGATTCCCCCCGAGCCGCTGCCGTTGTCGTTGATCCCCGGACCGGCGGGGACGCTGTCGAGATGGGCCCCGATCACCACGGTTCGGTTCGGGTCGCCTCCCGGGGTCTCGGCGATCACGTTCACGCTCTGACCGAGCTCCTCGAGGACCTCCGTCTTCACCCGGGCCACGGTCCCGGGGTCGTTCAGGTCGACGCCGACCTCGAAGCTCGTCCCCACCCCCGGGATGTGGACGCCCTCGGCACCGAGCGGGAGGTTGTTGGGAACCGCGGTCCGGCCCTGCTGACCCTCGTTGAACCGGATTATCCCGGAGGCCCCCGCCTCCTGGGCCATGGTGGCCTTCTGGACGTACGGGCAGGTCCCGCGCTGGATCAGCGCGATGTTGCCCGGGACGAAGCCTACGTAGTCCTCCACCTCACACCCGCTGGTCGATGTGTTCGGGGCTTCACCGGGCGGGGGACCAGGTCGACGCCCTGAACAGGAGCCGTCACTTCGCCGCTCCCGGTGAACGACACGAAGTCCCCGTCTAATGGCATCCTGCTCGCGACCCGGGGACTGACCGAACCCCATACCCTCGGGTCAGCATGCCCACCGATGTCAGCCATCCGATCTTCGCTCGGCTCTACGCCCGGATGAGCCCCCGGATGGAACGGGCCGGGTTCGGCGCGCGCCGGGACCAGCTCCTCGCCGGGCTCACCGGGCGGGTCATCGAGGTCGGCGCCGGCAACGGGATGAACTTCGCCCACTACCCCGCGGCGGTCAGCCACGTCCTCGCGGTCGAACCCGAGCCCCGCCTGCGCGAGATCGCCCAGGCCAACGCCGGCGACGCACCGGTGCCGATCGAGGTCGTCGCCGGCACCGCCGACCAGATTCCCGCCGACGACGACAGCTTCGACGCCGCCGTCACGTCGTTGGTGCTGTGCACGGTCCCCGACGTCGCCGGCGCGCTCGCCGAGATCCGCCGGGTCCTCCGGCCGGGCGGGCAACTGCGCTTCTTCGAGCACGTCCGAGCCGAGACCTCCGGTCTGGCCCGGGTCCAGCGGGTCCTCGACGCCACCGTCTGGCCCACCTTCGGCGGCGGATGCCACGCCCACCGCGACACCCGCACCGCCAT
>JBKPHT010000168.1:0-26398 GCA_046730015.1 Actinomycetota bacterium | reverse complement strand
CGCGAAGGCCCTGTGGTTCATCTTCATCCTCTTCCTCCCGTTCTTCGGAGTGTTCTGCTACCTCATTGCCCGTCCGCGTGACGTGGACTACGTGCGATACGTCCCTGACGAGGGCTACGGAGACCGAGGCGAGACCTCGCGCGTGAGGTAGTAGCCGACACCAGAGGCCCTCTCAGTTGCACAAAAGAAGACGACGCTACGAGCAGCGCTCGAGCTCGTGCTCGACGAGGGCAGCGCGACCATTCGATACGGCCCGAGCGGGAGCGGGGGGAGGGTTCTGGACGCGGACCGGCGGGAGACCCGGTCCTGCGGTGCCTCCCGCCCTTCCCTTCCCCGGCTCTGCCTCCATAAAAGGGCGGTTTCGGGCAGAACTTTGAGGTACTACCAGTATTGGACAGAAAGTGCGGAACGCAAACCTCTTTGACCGTGCGTCTTCAGATCGAACAGGTGTTCGCCTATGCTCGGGTCTGTGGCCGACCTACCGACCCCGGGAGGAGCCCGTCGTTGAACAAGCGACGACCGGAGCCGAGCACCAGCGGAAACGTCATCAGACGGAAGCGGTCGACGAGCTCGTGCTGCAACAGCGTCTGGAGCAGTCTGCTGCTTCCCCAGATCTGCAGCTCGTCGCCGGGTTCGTCCTTCAGCGCCTGCACCGCCGCGACGACGTCGCCGGTCACGAGGCGAGCGGTGTCGGGGTGCTCGCCGCGCCAGGTGGCATCGGCCTCGCTGAGCGAGTTGGACACGACGTACTTGGGCAGCGAGTTGATCGCCGTGGCAATCGGGTTGGCGGGGTCGGTCTGATCAGGCCAGTAGCCGCGGAAGATGTCGAACGTTCTGCGACCGAACAGGAACGCGCTGGCGTGGCTGTTGAGCTCGGTGACGAACTCGCCGACGGCCGGGTCGGGGAACGGGGCCTGCCAGCCGCCGTGGGTGAAGGAGTCGCTGGGATCTTCCTCAGGTCCGCCGGGGGCCTGCATCACGCCATCGAGGGTCAGGAACGTCTGGACGGTGAGCTTCATGTCAATGCAGACGGTGCGGCACACTGACTCTGAGCGCGTCTCACGTCGAATCGTAAGCCTTGTGGTGTCACCGAAGTGCCGGTAGACGACGATCTAGCGAGATGCGGTGCTGCCCGCCGGGAGCACGCTAGGTGACTAGACGCCGTGAGCCGGCCCGTACCCACGCCCACGGTGCCTTCTCGCTGTCCCTAGACGGTGTCACCGATCCTCTGACGACAAACAGTGTGCGATCCGATGACATCGTTGACGAACCTGCGGCAGTGGACGTTGGAGATGGGGCCTCTGTCGGCAACATCCGGAACTGGGCAGGTTGTGCGCTGATGCCTGCCCAATAATTGCTCGGTGCCCGATCTTGACCCGACGATTCGCGAGTACTACGAGCGCGGGGAGGAGGCCCGCCGACTCCTTGGCGGTTTCCCGTCCGGGCCGTTGGAACTAGCCCGGACACAGGAGCTGATCTTGCGTTACCTGGATGCCGGGCCGTACCAGGTTCTCGATGTGGGCGGAGGTCCCGGTATCTATGCGGCCTGGCTCGCTTCGCTCGGCCACCGTGTGCACCTCGTTGATCCCGTGGAGCTCCACGTCGATCAGGCCCGGTCTGCGACCGGTCGGATCACCGCCGAGGTTGGGGACGCAAGATCCCTGACGCAGGACCAGCACTCGGTCGACGTGGTGCTCCTCCTGGGCCCCCTCTACCACCTCGTGCATCATGCGGACCGTCGTCGGGCGCTCCAGGAAGCACGCCGCGTGCTACGACGCGGTGGGCTGCTGGTCGCGGCGGCGATCTCACGGTTCGCCGCCTTGTTCGATCTGCTGGTTCGCCTCGATCGGCTTCACGAACCGGCGATCTTGGCCTCGGTAGAGGCTGCCATCGAAACCGGCGTCTTTCGCGGCAGCGAAGGCGGGCTCTTCACGACGGCGTACTTCCACCTTCCCGACGAACTCGAAGCCGAGATCGCGGAAGCAGGTTTCACGGTCGACCACGTCTACAACGTCGAGGGCCCGGGTTTCCTCGCTGGGAACTTCGACGAACGCTGGCGAGACGAGCGGCGCCGCGAGGCGATGCTTCACGCCGCCCGACTGGTGGAGACCGAACGCTCCGTGCTCGCTGCATCGAGTCACCTCCTTGCGGTCGCCTTCGCTTGATCCCGCATCGCAACGCACCCTCCGCCTCTAAACCTGTCCGATAGCGCGGTCGCAACGGTCGCGGTCTGTCCCCGGAGACGACCATGTTCAGCGTCGAGATGCTGCACGCCGATTCACTCGACGAGGCCACGACGCTGGTCGCCAGCGAACACGCCGCTGCCCTGGCGCTGAACCCCGCCATCCCTGCCGATGCCGGCGACCCCGAGCGCTGCCGGCGTGCCCTGGCTGGGCTGCTGGCTGACGGGCATCGTGGCGTCGTGGCCCGCAGCGGCGAGCGGTGTCTCGGTGTGCTTTGTGGGAAGGTCGTGAGGCCAGGGGTGGCGTACCTGCCCGCCCACGGCGTGGCCATCGATCCCACCGTCGACGATGCCACGAGCGTTCTCGTCGCTCTCTACGCGCAGCTCGCACCGCAGCTCGTCACTGGCGGAGCCCGCCATCACCACGCCGCGCACGTCGACTTCGCTCCACTCGGCGAGGCGTTCTCCAACCTCGGCTTCGGACGCAGCGCGGTCTACGCCACTCGGCCGGCACGCCCACGGGAACGGGATCCCGAGGCCGAGATCCGGACCGCCGGCAGGGGCGACCTCGACGTGATCGCGGGCCTTTCCCACATCGAGATGGTGCATCGCTTGACTCCGCCCATCTACGGGCCCGAGCGCCGGGGCCTCGACGAGGTGCGCCGGCGTCACCAGCGCCTGATGGACGAGGGTGCCGTGCACTTCATCGCCCGGGCGGGTTCGGAGGACGTTGGCCTCCTCACGCTCGAACTGTCCTACTCCGCCCCCCGGCTGTGTCCCGATGGGCAGCCCTTCATCGGGGCCACCGCGACCCATCCTGCGGCCAGGGGCCGCGGCATCGCCGGCGCGCGCGTCGACGCCGCCCTGGACTGGGCTCACCATCGCGGGTTCCACTCCGTGTCGGTCGACTTCATGCCAGCCAACCCGCTGTCGCGGCCCTTCTGGCTCGGCGCCGGCTTCACGCCCACGGGCTACGGGGTCGCCCGCACCATCCGAATCCACTAGTCGCAGACGGCGCCTCCGGAACGCCACGCAGGGCAGGAAGCCGGTGCTCAGCACCTTCCGATGGGTGTTCCGTCAAGCGGCGGCGGTGGCGTCCGCCGAACGACGGACGCCACGTCGCCCCGCCACAGCGTGTTGGCCGAGATCAGCCGGTGAGTGCCGGCACCGCGGCGGCGCAGAAGTCGTCGGTCCGCCCGGTCGACTCCTTGACGACGCCGAGGAAGGCGAGGACCTCGTCGTCGGACGGGTCGGTCGGGGTGCCGTTGTGGTCGATCAGCAACTCGAACCGGACCTGGCCGGGGTCCCGGGCGATCGCCTTGCCGTCGGGGCCGTACGTCACGGAAGGCCCCGTCGCCAGGAAGACGACGGTCAGTGTGCCGTCACCGTTGTCCGTGGCGTCCATGGCCCTCCGCACGGTCTTGAACGTGCCCGTGATGGTGTTGCCGTTGGCCACGTTCGTGTCCACGAAGGTCCCGTCGACGTGGTCCATGAAGTGGACCGGTCCGTCGGAGTGGATCAGGACCCTGCCGTCGACCACGAGGTCACTCCGCACCGTGAGTCCCGGAACACCGCAGTAGTCGGTGAAGGTCTCGGTGGACTCGTCGTGGAACGTCTCGTTCAGGGGCGGCTCCGCCGACGCCGTCCCGGCCAGTGTGACCGAGGCTGCGGCGGTCACCGCTGCCAGCACCGCCGCCGACCCGAGCCTGCGTGAAGGTTTCATCGTGTCGCCCTCCCGGGGTATGGGACCGGTCATTCCCGAACCGCCGGGGCGGTCCCGCAGGCAACGGTGCCCCGGCGTGGTATCGGTCCTGGTAACAATCGGGTAACAGCGCGGTTGACCCCATCCCGGGCAGGAGGACAATGCGCGCTGGTGGGTGTCAAGGTTCTCGGTCGGCTGCAGGTCGACAGTGTCGGCGGTAACGGTGCCGTTCTCGGGCCACGTGACCGGGTCGTGCTCGAAGCGCTGGCGCTCGGGCGCGGCGAGGTGGTCCCGAACGACCGCCTGGCCGACGCGCTGTGGGGTGAGGACGCGCCGGCCACATGGCCCAAGGTGGTGCAGGGTTGCGTGATGCGCCTGCGCAAGGCGCTCGGCCCGGGCGCCGTGGAGACCGCCGCCGGCGGCTACCGGCTCGCGATCGCGGGCGATGACCTCGACAGCATCGTGTTCGAGCAACTCGTCGAGCGGGGCCGGGCGTTGGCAGCAACCGGGGAGGCCGAGCGGGCCGCGGTGACCTTCGCCCGGGCGCTGGCGCTCTGGCGGGGCGAGCCGTTCGCCGACCTGGAGCGGTGGTCGCCAGGTCGCACGGAAGCCGCGCGGCTCGACGAGCTGCGCCGCACGACCGAGGAGGACCTGTTGGAGGCGCGGCTGGCCGCCGGCGAGCACCGGGAGGTCGTCGCCGAGGCACAGTCCCGGGTGTCCGAGGAGCCGCTCCGGGAGCGGCGTTGGGCGACCCTGGCCCTCGCCGAGTACCGCTGCGGGCGTCAAGGCGACGCGCTGCGGTCACTCAGCCGGGCGCGGCGCACCCTTGTCGAGGAGCTCGGGGTCGATCCCGGCGCCGAGCTGGTGGCCCTCGAGCAGGCCATCCTCCGGCAGGACGCGAAGCTGTCGGCGACCACCGTGGCGGTGGCGGTCACCGCCGGGTGCCCCTACAAGGGACTGGCCCACTACGACGTCGACGACGCCGAGAGCTTCTACGGCCGCGACGCCGAGGTGGCGGCCTGCGTCGAGCGGCTCGCGACGACGCCCCTGCTGGTGATCGCCGGCCCGTCGGGGTGTGGCAAGTCGTCGCTCTTGCGGGCCGGCGTCGTGCCCGCGCTCCAGCGGGCCGGGCGACCGGTCGCCGTCTTCACGCCCGGCGCCGACCCCCACGGTGCGCTGGCCACGGCCGTGGCCACGAACACCGAGGCCGCGGTCCTGGTGGTCGACCAGTTCGAGGAGCTGTTCACGCTCTCCGAGTCGACTGCGGCGGCCAGGGCGTTCTGTACGCGGCTGGCCGCCTACGCCCGGGAGACCGCCCCGGTCGTCATCGCGGTACGGGCCGATCACCTCGCGCACGTGGTCGCCGACGAGACCTTCACCCGGCTGGTCGAACGCGGCCTGCACCTGGTGACCTCGTTGAGCGGGGACGACCTCCGCCAGGCGATCGAGGGCCCCGCGACGCAGGCGGGACTGCACCTCGAACACGGCCTCGTCGATCTGTTGGTGCGTGACACCGACGGTGAACCGGGCGCGATGCCCCTGCTGTCCCACGCCCTGGCCGAGACGTGGCGCCGGCGCGACGGCAGGGTGCTGACCGTCGAGGGCTACCGGGCGACCGGCGGCATCCGGGGTGCGGTGGCGCGCTCCGCGGAGCGGCTCTACGAGAGCTTGCCGGAGGAACAGCGGTCGGCGGTGCGCTCGGTGCTGCTGCGTCTCGTGGCGCCGGCGATCGACGGTGAGCCGGTCCGTTCCCGTGTCCCGACGCACAGCCTGACGGGTGACCCGGCGCGCCACCGGGTGGTCGATCTGCTCGTGCGCGCGCGGCTCGTCACCACCGACGCGGACAGCGTCGAGCTTGCCCACGAGGCGCTGGCCCGGGCCTGGCCTCGCCTGCGGACATGGCTCGACGACGACGCCGCTGGGCAACGCGTCCTGCGCCACCTGTCCGCGGCCGCCGACGGCTGGGAGTCGCTGGGGCGACCAGCCAGCGAGCTGTACCGGGGGTCGCGCCTCGAGGCGGCGCTGGAGTGGCGCGCGGCGACCCATCCCGACCTGAACGACCTCGAGGATGCCTTTCTCGACGCCTCGGTGGCCGAGGCCGCCTCGGCGCGCGCGGCGCTGGCCGAGCGTGCGCGCCAGCAGGCCCGCCAGAACCGTCGGCTGCGGGTGCTGCTCGGGGCCGTCGCGGCGTTCCTGGTCCTGTCGCTCGTGGCCGGACTGGTCGCCGTCGGCCAGCGGGACCAGGCGAAGCGGTCGGCCGCCGACGCCGACGCCGCGGCGGACGTGGCCGAGGCGCGCCGCCTGAGCGCGCTCAGCCTCACCGTCGACGACCTCGATCAGGCCTTGCTGCTCGCCGCCGAGGGCCGCCGCCTCCACGACTCGAACGACACGCGCACGAACCTGCTCGCCGCGCTGAACCGCCGCTCGCAGGCCGTCGGGGTCCTGCGCCATCCGGCCCTCGGCACCCACGGCGGCTTCGCCGTCACCGCCGACGGACGCTATCTGGCGGCGCACAACGGCGGCAGCCTGGCCTTCTTCGGTGCCGCCACCCTGCAGGCCGCCGCCGAAGCGCCCGATCAGTCGCTGAACTACCTCGCGATGACGCCGACGGCCGATGGCCGCGGCGTGGCCGTGGTGACCTACCCCGACGACCACAGCGCGGGTGCCGTGAGGTTCTTCGACGCGGCCACGGGCATCGAGACCCGCGAGCCACTCGAGCTCGCGGCGCCGCAAGAGGAGGGCTTCTTCCCCGCGATGTCGATGGCGATGAGCCGCGACGGCCGCTATCTCGCGGTGGGTGACCAGGGGAACCCCGACTTCCCCGAGCGCCCGGCCTCCGAGCTCGTCTGGGACCTGCAAGCCGCCGGATCACCTCCCCGCACGGTCACGTTCGGTGTGGACCAGCCGTCCCTGGCGTTCACGCCTGACAACCACCTGGTGATCGTGGGGGACGGCGCTGACGCCGAGGCCGGGCTGATCGTCGTCGATCCGGCGACGGGTGCGGTGGTGCAGACGATGCCCCAGGCGCGGGCACCGATCGCCGTGAGCTCCGACGGCGTCAGCCTGGCGGCCAGGGAGGGGAACGCGCTCGCCGTCTTCGACGTCGCAACCGGTGTCCGCCGGCAGGTCCTCACCAGCACCGCGCGGCCCGTCGCCGTCGCGTTCTCCCCCGACGGGCGCTCCCTCGTCAGCGCCGCGGACGACAGCACCATCGAGGTCTGGGACGCGGCATCGGGTGAGCGGACCGACATCCTCGCGGGCCACAGCGCCACCGCGGGCGCCATCGGTTTCGGCGCCGACGGGAACACCCTGTATTCCGCCGGAACCGACGGGACGGTGATCACCTGGGATCTCGCGGGTGACCGGCGTCTGGTCCGCCAGATCGCCCCGCCGGACCGGACGCCGGACTCGCTGAAGACGCACGTTGCACCGAGCCCTGATGGGACCAGGCTGAGCTACCTGTACGGCGACCAGGTCGGCGTCGACCACTTCGCGGTGCGTGACGTGGGGAGTGGCCCGATCGGCCCCGAACGCCCGAGCGACCACCCCTTCGCCGCGTGGCAAGACTGGACACCGGACGGTCGCCGCGTGGTCACGGTGGGCAACGACGCCACGGCCAGGCTGTGGGACCCGGCGACCGGCGGGCTGATCGCCGAGCGCAGGCTCCCGTTCGATTCGAACAGCGGCTCGGTGGGCTGGCGGCCAGGGGGTGACACCATCTTCCTCGGACTCCACGCCGGCGGGATCGTCGAGCTCGACGCAGCCACGCTGGACGTCGTCGGTGAGCCACTGCGATTCGACCGCTATGTGAGCAACGTCGACGTGAGCCCCGACGAGCGGCTGCTCGCCGTCGAGCTGTACGACCCCGACGCGCTCGTGCTGGTGGACAACGAGACCCGCGAGGTGCTCGCTACGTTCGACGACGTCGACGCCCATGTGCAGCTCGACTTCAGCCCCGACGGTTCGCTGCTGGCGGCCGGAGGCAACAACGGCCTCGTCACGCTCATCGACCCGGTCGGGCAGCGCATCGTAGGGGCGCCGCTCCGCGGGGTCGACGGCCCGGTCGTCAGCCAGTCGTTCTCGCCCGACGGCTCGCACCTCGTGACCAGCAGCACCGACGGCACGGTGCAGCTGTGGGACGTCGCCGCGCGCGAGCGCGTCGCCCGGGTCACGCCGGGTGAACCCCGGCACCAGGTGTTCGCGTGGTTCGACGACGGAGGCAGGACGATCGTGGCCGCCGACGAGCGTGGCGGCATCTGGAGCATCCCGAGCGATCCCGACGAATGGCACCGGCGGGCCTGCGAGATCGCCGGACGCAACCTGACACGCGAGGAGTGGACCGAGCTGCTACCCGACCGCCCCTACCACAGGACGTGTTCCGCGCACCCGGGCGGCACCTGATCGAGCGAGAGACCCACCGAGACCGGCAGGGGTTGACATCCTCCCGCAAGATTGCCGGAACCGAAATCTGGGTAAACCCACGGTTGCTACCGTGCAAACGGGCGAGGCCGATCAGGGGAGGGGACGATGGCTTCCGACGGCCGACCGTTCAACATCAGCCGCCGCGTGTTCCTTCAGGGGGTGGCAGCCAGCGCGTTGACGCCGCAGCTGCTGGCCGCCTGCGGCGGCGACGAGGAGGAGACGTCGCCGACGACGGCGGCGCCCGAGGAGGTGGGAGCGCCGGAGACCACCGTGCTGGAAGAGCCGGCCTCGGCCCTGTCGGGGGATCTCCGCATCCTCATGTGGAGCCATTTCGTGCCAAGTCACGACCAGTGGTTCGACGGGTTCGCGCGCGACTGGGGCCAGGCGGTCGGGGTCAACGTGACCGTCGACCACATCAACACGGCCGAGGTGCCGGGCCAGATCACGTCGCAGATCGCCGCGGGGTCGGGACACGACCTCATCCAGCACATCTCGGCGATCCCTCAGTTCGAGCCGAGCGTGCTCGACCTCACCGACGTCGTCACCGAGGCCGAGGGGCGCTACGGCGAGATGCTCGACGTGTGCCGCCGGTCGAGCTTCAACCCCAACACCGACAAGTTCTTCGCCTACGCCCCCGGCTGGGCGCCCGACCCCGGCAACTACCGCCGCACGCTATGGGAGGCCGTGGGCCTGCCCGAGGGCCCCTCGTCGTGGGACGAGCTGCTCGAGGGCGGCAGTGAGATCCGCAGCAGCCAGGGCATCCAACTCGGCATCGGCATGTCCCAGGAGATCGACTCCAACATGGCCGGCCTGGCGCTGCTGTGGTCGTTCGGTGGCTCCGTGCAGGACGACGGCGAGAACGTGGTTCTCAACTCCCCCGAGACGGTCGCGGCGGTCGAGTACATGTCCGACCTGTTCAGCGGGGCGATGACCGACGAGGTGTTCGCGTGGAACGCAGCGTCCAACAACCAGGGCCTGGCCACCGGTGCCCTGTCGTACATCCTCAACTCGATCTCGGCCTACCGGACCGCGCAGGAGCAGAACCCGATGGTGGCGGAGGACGTGTTCTTCGTGCCGGCGCTCGAGGGACCGGAAACCGCGCTGGCGGCCCAGCACGTCCTCTACAACTGGATCGTGCCGAACTACGCCGCCAACCCCGACGCGGCGAAGGAGTTCCTGCTCCACTACACGGCCAACTACGCGCAGGCCACCTACAACTCGAAGCTCTACGACTTCCCGGCTTTCATCGAACGGGTGCCGAACCTCGACGCGTGGCTGTCCGAGGACCCGTTCGGGTCGACGCCCCCCGACAAGCTGGCGTTCATGACCTTCGACGAGGTGGTGAAGTGGACCACGAACATCGGCCACCCCGGGCCCACCAACCCCGCCATCGGCGAGGTGTTCGGCACCAACATCATCCCCAACATGCTGGCCAGTGCGGCGCGCGGCGAGATGACCCCCGAGGAGACGGTGACCGCGGCCGAGGACCAGGTCCGGCGCATCTTCGAGCGCTGGCGGGGGCAGGGACTGGTCGGGGGGAGCGGCTGAGGTCGCCGTGGCCGTCACCGTCGAGGCGGTCGGTCTCACCAAGACCTTCCCGGGCGGCCAACGCCCGGCCGTCGACCACATGGACCTGGCCACCCGGGAGGGGGAGTACCTGGTTCTGCTCGGCCCGTCGGGCTGCGGCAAGACGACCCTCCTGCGGATGATCGCCGGGCTGGAGCAGCCCACCGAGGGCGAGATCCGCATCGGCGGCGACCTGGTCAACGGCCTGCCGCCCCGGGCCCGCCGCATCGCCATGGTGTTCCAGAGCTACGCCCTGTACCCGCACAAGACCGTGCGCCAGAACATCGAGTTCCCGCTGAAGGCCGAGCGCACGCCGCCGCCCAAGCGGCGGGAGCGGGCGGAATGGGCGGCCGAGCTGCTCGGCCTGACGGAGCTGCTCGACCGCCGACCGCGGCAGCTGTCGGGTGGCGAGCGCCAGCGGGTCGCGCTCGCCCGGGCGCTGGTGCGGGAGCCGAGCGTGTTCCTCCTGGACGAGCCGCTGTCCAACCTCGACGCCAAGCTCCGGGCGGTCGCCCGGGACGACCTCAAGGAATTCCACGACCGCGTGGGCACCACCACCATCTACGTCACCCACGACCAGGTCGAGGCCATGGGCATGGGGGACCGGATCGTGGTCATGCTCGACGGCCAGGTGCGCCAGGTCGGCCCGCCGCAGCAGGTCTATGAGCAGCCGGCCGACACGTTCGTGGCGACGTTCCTCGGCTCGCCGCCGATGAACCTGATCCCCCGGGACGGCGCCATCGTCGGATTCCGGCCCGAGAAGGCGCTGCCCGCCGAGGTACTGGGGGAGGGACTCGACGGCCACCGCAGCTGGAGCCTCGAGGTGCAGCGGATCGAGTACCTCTCGGGAGACCGGCACCTGCACGGGCTCGCCAGGGGGCTGGGCGAGCCGACTCTGGTGATCGTCCGGCTCCCGGCCACGGTGCTCACGCCGATCGAGACGGGCACGACCTACGACTTCGTGGTCCGCAAGGACGACCTCTGCTGGTTCGACGCCGAGACCACCAAGGCCGATGAGAGCCGGGCTGGCTGACCGCGACGGGGTCCTGGCCCGGCTCATGCTGCTGCCGGCCATCGTCTACATCGTCGCGTTGGTCGCCGTGCCGTTCGTGCTCGCCATCGCCTACAGCTTCAGCGACGTGACGGCCGGCAACCCCAGCTACGACTGGGTGGGGCTGGAGAACTACCGGGCCAACTGGCGCGACCCCGTCTTCGGTCGGGCGCTGTGGAACACGTTCCTTTTCACCGGCGTCACGATGCTCCTGACCGTGGTGCTCGCCAACGTCGTCGCGCTCGTCCTCACCGCCGACTTCCGGGGCAAGTGGGTCGCGCGCTTCCTGATCCTGCTGCCGTGGACCACCCCGGCGGCGCTCGGCGCCATCGCCTGGGTGTTCATGCTCGACTCGCTGCTGAGCCCCATCGACTGGATCCTGTGGCAGGTCGGGCTGCTGGAGGAGAACCGCCACATGGTGTGGCTCGGCAAGTCGGGGCTGGCCCAGGCGTCGGTGATCGGCGTGCAGGTGTGGCGGTTGGTGCCGCTCGCCGCCGTGATCATCATGGCCGGCCAGACGGCGATCCCGGACGACATCAACGACGCGGCGGCGGTCGACGGCGCCGGGTTCTGGCGGCGGCTGTGGGAGGTCACGATCCCGCTCACGCTGCCGGTCATCGCCGTGGCGGTGCTGTTCGGGGCCATCATCACGTTCACCGACATGAGCCTGGTCCGCGTGCTGACCAACGGCGCCCCGGTCAACGAGACGCAGGTGCTGGCGAGCTGGGCCTACGTGAAGGGCATCGACGGGGGCAACCTGGCCCAGGGCGCGGCCGTGGCCGTGTTCCTCCTGCCGCTGCTGCTGGCCGCCACCATCGCCATCCTGCGGGCCGTGCGGCGCTGGGAGGTGGTGTGACATGACGGCGGTGACCGGCGCGGCGCCGGCCGGCACGGGCACCGGCGTGCCCATCGAGCGCCAGCGCCGCCGCGCCCAGCGCCGCTACGTGGCGTCGCGCGTCGCGATCTACGTGGTGGCGATCGTGGCGTCGCTGCTCGCGGCGTTCCCCTTCATCGTCGAGGGGATCATCACGTTCAAGCGCGACCAGGACCTCTACACGCCCGGCAACAACCCGTTCATCTACAACCTCGACCCCACGACCGAGCACCTCGACTACCTGTTCACCTCCACGGGCTTCACGACGTTCCTGGTCAACACCCTCGTGGTGGGAGTATGCGTCGTGGCCATCACGCTGCTGCTGGCCCTGCCGGCCGCCTACAGCCTGGCCCGCCTGCCGCTGCGGTGGAGCGGCGCGCTCGGCATCACGATCTTCCTCGTGTACCTGATCCCGCCGTCGCTGCTGTTCGTGTCGTTCTCGCGGCTGGTCGCCAACCTCGGGTTGCAGGACTCGCGCTGGGCGCTCGTCGTGCTGTACCCGACCATCACCGTGCCGGTGTCGGTGTGGCTGCTCACGGGGTTCTTCAAGTCGGTCCCCCGGGACATCGAGGAGCAGGCCATGGTCGACGGCTACAGCCGCCTGGCCGCGTTCTGGCGGGTGGCGGTGCCGCTCGCGTTCCCGGGGATCGTGGCGGTGGTGGTCTTCGCCTTCACGCTCTCGACGCACGAGTTCCTCTACGCCAGCGCGTTCATCTCCTCCAGCTCGGAGAAGACCGTGAGCGTCGGCATCCCCACCGAGCTCGTCCTGGGCGACGTGTTCCACTGGCAGGAGCTGCAGGCGGCGGCGCTGCTGGTGGCGCTCCCGATCGCCTTCGTGTTCAGCCTGCTGCTCGATCGGTTCGTCTCGGGCTTCACCATGGGGGCCGTCAAAGGCTGACCCGGCGGCCACCTCCGCCGCCCGCGCGCCCGCGCCGCCGCGCCGGCTCAGCGCCGGCGGTGGACGGCTCCGCCCTCACTCGATCAGCTGCCTGGCGATGACGCGTGGTTCGCGGCCGGCGAGGAGCCAGCCCGCAGCGGCGGCGGCGAGCGGTGTGCCGGCGGCGATCATCGCCAGGTGGGTGACGGGGACCGGGGTGAGATCGCCGAGGTCCCCGCCGAACCCAGCGACGAGCGTGAGGTAGGCACAGGCGGTGCCGAGGGCGACGCCGAGCAGGGCGAGCCCGCCTGCCGTGGTGGCGGTGAGCGTCCGCCGGGTGGAGCCGGACGCTCCGGTCGCCGTCAGGGTGCGCACGTCGCCGGCCGACTCGGCGCGGATCAGGCCGACGGTCATGGCCAGGATGCCGAGCGCCAGGAGCATGCCGACGGCCGTGGCGCCCGACCGCAGCGCCTGTAGCCCGGCCTGCTGGTCCCGTGACTCGATGGTCAGGCCCGCGCCCGCCGCCACGTCCCGGGCGGTCGCCAGCTCGTCGCTCATGAGCGGCTCGCTGGTCTCCACGAGCCACGAGCCGGACGGCGTGACCTCCCAGCCCCGTCGCCGGAGGGCATCCAGGGTGACGAAGGAACCGGGGATCGACGAGTAGGTGGGGGTGAGGGTCTGGGTGTTCGTCAGGATCTCCGCCTCCGGGCGGTCGTCTCGCTCAGCTTCCGAGCGGTCGTCGCGCTCAGCGTCCGGGGCGAAGACCGCCAGCTCGCCGGTCTCCACGGTGAGGAACTCGGTGTCCGGGTCGACGGCGTCGAGGTCCACGCCGTAAAGGTCGAGGAGGGCCGGCGTCGCGACGTACAGCGGCGAGACGTAGCGGTTCCCGTCGCTGACCGGTTCGACGACATCGACCGGGAGGCGGTCCTCATCGGGGTCGACCGGGGCGTTCGGGTCGACAGGGACGTCGAGGGCGATCACGGTCGGGTCGTCGAGCGACGCCGCGAGTCGGTCGACGCCGGCCTGGAGACCTGCCAGCTCGTCAGCGTCGGGCAGGAACGTTGGCTTCGGACCCCTCGTCGCGTCCGGGATCGGACCGTCACCGGGGTCCCTTTCGGCCTCCACCAGCAGCTGGCGATCCGACAGGTTGCCGGTGTCGGCGGAGTGCTCGGCGGCGGCGGCGGTGACGACGATCGCGACAGGGATCCCGAGCGCGAGGCTGATCGCGGCCAGCGCGGCCCCGGAGCGGGCCTGGTGGCGGCCGAGGTCCCGCAGCGCCAGCCGCACCGCCACGGGCAGCCGGGCGGCAGCCTTCGCCAACAGCCGGATCGCCAATGGGCTGACGAGCAGCACCCCGACGATGACGGCCAGCGTCCCGGCGACGACGAGCAACGCGTTCGTCCAGATCACCTCGGCGTCGCCGGTGGGGTCGACGACGTCGCCAGCGAGGCTCAGGCAGGCGACGCCGCCCACGACGAAGGCCCCCGCCAGCGCGGCCGAGCGATGGGTCGGCAGCGGTCGGGGCGGCCGGCCCGACAGCGCCAGCACGGGCGGGATGCGGGCCATCGTGCGGGCCGGCCACCACGCCGCGCCGGTGGCGGTGACGACCGCGAGCAGCATGCCCGCCAGGACCAGCCACCACGGGACGTCGAAGGCGTCGACCCGGTACCCGGCCGCCTCCTCCACCCAGGGGGCGAGGACGACCCAGCCCGCCACGCCGACGACGGTCCCGACCACCGCGGCCACCGCGCCCGCCACGGCGCCGTTGGCCACCATCACGAACCGGACGTGCTTCTCGGTCGCGCCGATCGCGGCGAGCATGCCCAGCTGGCGCAGGCGACGCTGGGCCACGACGACGAAGCTTGCGGCGGCCACGAGCGAGACGAGGAAGAGCGCCACGGTGGCGATGACCAGCACCATCAGGGCGGCCACCACGTCCTCGGGGGCCTCTGCTCTCCCCGTGAGCATCACGTTGACGGGGGCCTCCGTCCCGTCGTCGTCGGAGCGGGACAGGAACGACTTCGCCTGCTCTTCGGACGTGTCGACGAGCATCGTCAACGACTCGGACGAGCCGATCGCGGAGGGGTCCAGGAGAGCGAACTCGTCGTCGAGGTCGCTCGGGTTCTCGACGACACCGACGACGGTGCGCGCCGCGCCGTCGAGATCGAGCGAGGCGCCGATGTCGGCGTCGAAGGTCTCGGCGACCCAGTCGGTGACCGCGACCTCCTCGTTCGTCGTCGGGTATCGTCCGTCGCGCAGGTCCAGCATCGGCGAGCCGTACGGGCCGTCGGGATCCTGGGCCCGGTAGTCGACCGTGTCGGCCGAGCCGGGGATCGGCATGGCCCTATGCCCGATGGCGTCGACGGCGTCGAACCACTGCTCGCCCCGTTCGAGCGTGCGTCGCAGCACGTCGGGGTCGGGGTCCTCGAAGACCAGCGAGTGGCTGGCCGTCCCGAACTCGGCATTGGCGGGAACGGGGGCGAGGTTGTAGACGGCGGTGGCGCACCCGATCGCGCCGGCGACCGTGACCGTGAGCAGCGTCAGCACGAGGACCTGCTGCCGCCATTCGCGGCGGAACATCCGCCAGACCCACCGCACCACCGCCCGGCGGGCGGCGACACCGCCCCGCTCGTCCGCCGAGGTGGCACCTGAGCGGCGGCGTCGACGGCTCATGGTTCCGAGGCGGCGAGGAGGGACTCGGGGCCCGGCGGGGTCGCGGTCTGGTCCACCATCCGCCCGTCGCGCAGGAACACGACCCGGTCGGCCCACGACGCCAGCTGGGCGTCGTGAGTGACGATCACCCCGGCGACCCCCCGCTTGCACTCGGTCCGGATGAGTCGGATGACGCCTTCGCCGCTGACCGAGTCCAGCGCCCCGCTCGGCTCGTCGGCGAGCAGCAGCCGGCGGTTGCCGACCACGGCGCGGGCGATCGCGACCCGCTGGCGCTCACCGCCGGACAGCTCGTCGGGATAGCGCCTGGCCATGTCGGCCAGGCCGAGCTCGTCGAGCGCCGCCGTCGCGGTGTCGCGCGCCGCCCGGGCTCCGAGGCCGTCCAGCTCCAGCGGCAACGACACGTTCTCGGCCGCCGTGAGGCCCGCCAGCAGGTTGAAGTCCTGGAACACGTAGCCGATCGAGCGGCGGCGCAGCCGGGCCCGCTCGTTGCGCGACATGCTCGACACGTCCGCGCCGCCGACGAGCACGTCGCCGCTCGTGGCGTCCTCGAGCGTCCCGGCGATGGTGAGCAGCGTGCTCTTTCCGGAACCGCTCGGGCCCATGATGGCCACCAGCTCGCCGGCGTCCACCGCCAGGTCAACCTGCCGCAACGCCTCCACCAGCGTCGGTCCCTCGCCGTAGGACTTGCTCACCTGCCGCAACTGGAGCATCGCGGTCATCGCCGTACCCCCACCCTGCGACGCGGCCTCGGCCAGGCCGGAGTGGCGGGGATGTCGGCCGCCTCCGGGAGCCGCTTGATCCGTGCCTCGGCGGCGTCGAGCCACCGGACGACGGCGTCGAGCCGGAAGATCTCGGAGTCCGCCACCAGCAACAGGCCGATGTCGTGCTCGCCGGCCTCCTCCTTCAGGCGCGTGTAGTGGTGCATCGTCTCCACCAGATGGCGGCGGTGCACCTGCACCATGTCGAGCACGTCCACGCCCGGCAGCCGGATGGCGATCAGCATCTTGATCACCAGCTCGTCGCGCGGCGGCGCCGACGTGTCCGGCGGCGTCCGCAACCAGGCCTGCAGCTCCTCGGCGCCGGCGGCGGTGATCCGGAAGCCCTTCTGCGGGCCGTCCTCATCGGCGCCGTCGGACTCCACGAGCCCGTCCCGCTCGAGGCGCTGGAGCGTGGTGTACACCTGCCCCATGTTCAACGGCCACACGTCGCCCGTGCGGGCCTCGAACTCCTGGCCCAGCTGCAGGCCGTACTTGGGGCCTTCGCTGAGTAGGGCGAGCAGGGCGTGCCGAACGCTCATCGTCGGATCTCGAGGCGATCGGGGTCGTTCCGCGGTTCCCGAGGCGATAGGGGTCGGGGGCCGACCACTATGACCTCCGGTTCGGGCGGGCGACCGCTATTATGTCGTGCTCTGCCTCGTAGCATACTCAGTACAGTACGCAATAGGGGCCAGCGTGGCAAGGCCCTGGCGCCGGGCCGAGAGCCGATCGCGCCGGCCGGTCGTTACGGGTGCGGCGACAGGGGGGAGCGGTCGCCCACCAGCCAGCGGTGACCGAAGGGGTCGACGAACCCGCCCTGCCGGTGCGTCCCCCAGGGCATGCGATGGTCGCGCACCGGGTCCTTGGCGCCGTCCGCCCCGGCGGCGACGGCCCGGGCGACGAACGCGTCGGGGTCGTCGACGAACACCTCGACCCGGACCGTCGTCGTCCCCGCCTGGCCGGGGGTCGCCCACCCGGCGCTCTCCGGCTCGGCCAGGAACAGGGGCGCGCCGTCGATCGCCAGCCCGACGACGGAGCCCAGGCTCCAGAGCTCGACCGCGCCCACGGCCCGGGTGTACCAGTCGGTGGCGGCCCGGGCATCCGGCACCGCGAGCATCAGCGAGATCACCGGTGCGCCCGACACCGCATCTCCCTTCGCAAGCCGGCGCACCCTAGCCCGCGCGGCACGGCCCGTGCCACCGTCCCGTACGCTCCGCGCGCCCGGCCTGCCCGAGACCGTGCCGCCGGGGCGGCGCAGCCGGAGGGTCCCGCCCGGTCCCCCCGGCGGCGCCGGCCGCTCCGTGCCACCGCAGAGCTGCATGACTCGAAGCAGCACCGGCACCCTACGGGGCCGCCAACGGGCGCGGATCCGTAGGACCTACGTAGACGAGCCCCGGTCCGGCCGACCCTACGTAGGTAGCATCACGCGGTGGTCGCACCGTGGCCGCTGGTCGGGCGGGAGGACGAGCTCGCGGCGCTGGGCCGGCTCCTCGCCGCGTCCGGTCGCGGCGCCGGGCCCCGGGGAGTGGTCCTGTTCGGGGAGGCGGGGGTGGGCAAGACCCGGCTCGTCTCCGAGGCGGTCGCCGGCCACCGTGACGGCGGCGGCACCGTCGAATGGGTGCGGGCCACCGAGGCGGCCCGGGCGATCCCGCTCGGCTCCTTCTCTCACCTGCTGTCGCCCGGCGACGACGCCCACCACCGGGACGACCTGCTCCACCTGGCCCTGTCCCGGCTCCGGCGGCAGGTCGGGGCCGCCGGCGAGGGCGGGTTGCTGCTGGCGGTCGACGACGCCCACCTGCTCGACGACACCTCGGTCGCGCTGGTCCACCTGGCTCTCACCCAGTCGCCGGTGCGCGTGCTCGCCAGCCTGCGGACGGGGGAGCCGCCGCCCCAGGGGCTGGTCGCGCTCTGGAAGGACGAGCTGCTCGCCCGCATCGACATCGGCCCGTTGACCCGCGCGGACACCGAGGAGCTGGTCCTCACCGTCCTCGGCAACACGGTGCCGACCTCGCTGCTCGACCGCATCTGGCGCATGAGCCGGGGCAACGCGCTGTTCGTCCGCGAGCTGGTCACGACCGCGCTCGAGCGGCGGGCCACCGGGGCCGGAGGCCCCGTGCCGGCGGCCGCCGGCGGGCCCGACGCCCGGCTGCGCGACCTGGTGGAGGAACGGCTCCGACTGCTCGACCCCGTCCGCCGGGCGGCGCTGGAGGTCGTGGCGGTCGGGGAGCAGGTGCCGCTGGCCGCGGCCGAGCGGCTCATGGACCCCACCGACATCGCGGCCCTCGAGCACCGGGGCCTCGTCGAGGTCGCCGGGGTGGGGCGGGCCGAGGCGTTGCAGGTGGTCCACCCGCTGCACGGCGAGGTCGTGGCCGGCGGGCTGCCCCGGACCCGGCGCCGGGCCCTGCTGCGCGACCTCGTCCGGGCGACCGAGGACCTCGACGACTTCGACCGGCTGCGGGTCGCCACCTGGCGGCTGGAATCGGGCGACCCGGGCGACCCCACGCAGCTGCTGGCCCTGGCCCGCGAGGCGCTGGGGCGGCTCGACCACCGGCTGGCCGAGCGGCTGGCCCGGGCCGCGGGCGGGACCGCGCGAGCCGACGCCGGCCTCGTGCTCGGCGAGGCGCTGGCCGGTCAGGCCCGGATCGACGAGTCGGAGGCGGTGCTGGCCGAGCTCCGCCCCGTCGACGCCGAGCACGTCGCGCGGGTGGCGCTGGCCCGGGCGAGCAACCTGTTCCTGCACCTCGACCGGTCGACCGATGCCTTCGCGGTGCTGCGGGAGGCCGACGCCGCGCTGGAGGGCGACCCGGCGTGGCAGGCCGAGTGCCGCTCGGTGCAGGCCCAGATGCTGATGTTCGCGTTCCGGCTGGCCGAGGCGGGCGCGTTGGCCGAGTCGCTGCTGGCCGACCCGGCGGCGCCGGAGACCGTCCGGCTGCGGGCGGCGCCGGTGGCGCTGACCGTGCGGGGGGCGGCCGGTCGGGTCGACTCGGGGCTGGCGCTGCTCGACGACGACCTGCACGCGGCGGCCGACCGCCACCGCCGGGAGGTGCCCTACGGCGGCATCCAGCTGCGGATGGCCCGGTTCCAGGCCCTGTACTGGGCGGGCCGGCTGCTGGAGCTCGACGCGTTCACCGCGGCCGACCTGGGACTGGAGACCGAGCACCGGCCGCCGTCCCTACGGGGGATCGTGTCCGGTTTCCGGGGCGGAGCGCTTGTGGCCAGGGGCGACGCCCGCGCCGCGCTGGCGGAGCTGCAGCGGTCGACGCGGGCGCTGGCCGAGGCCGACTGGTTCGGGCAGCGCCCGCTGGCCGAGGCGATGCGGGCCCGCGCCGCGGTGTTCGCCGGCGACCTGGAGACGGCGGACGAGGCGATCAACGCGGCCGACGTGGCGTTCTCCGCCGACACCGTGCGCGCCGCCCGGACCGTCCCCTACATCGAGCTGTCCCGCTCGTGGCTGCTGGCGGCCCAGGGCGAGGTCTCCCTGGCGGCCCAGGGGTGCCTGGCGCTGGGGACGGCGATGGAGCACATGGCCAAGCCGCTGGCGGTCGAGGCCCTCCACGCCGCCGCCCGGCTGGGGCGGGCGGCCGACGCGGCACCGCTGCTCGACCGCCTCGAGGCCGAGGTCGACGGGCCGCTGGCGCCGCTCGCAGCCGAGCACGCGCGGGCGCTGGCGGCGTCGGACCCCGAGGCGCTCGACGCGGTGTCGGCTGCGCTGGAGCGCGAGGGCGCCGACCTCGTGGCGGCCGAGGCGGCCCGGGCGGCCGCCAACCGGTACCGGCGGACCGGCCGGGGCGTCCCCGCGTCGACCGCGGCCCGCAGGGCCGACGACCTGCTCGCCCGGTGCGGGCACCCCCGGTCGCCGGCGATGGAGCCGCTGGTGACGGTGGGCGAGGGCCTCACCGGCAGGGAGCGGGAGGTGGCGGCGCTCGCGGCCCGGGGCCGGACCAGCCCGGAGATCGCGGACGCCCTCGGCCTGTCGGTCCGGACGGTCGACACCCACCTGTACCGCGTCTATCAGAAGCTGATGATCGAGGGCCGGCACCAGCTGCCCGACGTCCTCGGTCTCGGCGACGCCCCGTAGCCGGCGCCGTCCCCCTACGTAGCCGCTACTGACGACGACCGGGCTCGGCGCCCGTAGGTTCCCATCGTGCGCGAGCGTGACCAGCGGCGACCCGTCGCCGTCGGGGCCGGATCCTCCCCCGCCGACCCCGCCGCTCGCGACCCTTCGCCCCCGACGCCCGACGAGGTCGTGCAGGCCGTTGCCGACCTGGTCGACGACCTGGCCGATGGCGAGGCGGCCCCGGAGGCGCCGGGCGGCCCCGAGGGCACGCCGCCCGAAACCTGACGCCCGGGCCGGCCGGCGTCAGCCGCGGCGGGTGTCGATGACGCAGAAGCGGTTGCCCTCGGTGTCGGCCAGCACCACGAAGTCCGGGTCGTCCGGGTACAGGTCCCAGTCGACCCGGGTCGCTCCGAGGCCGACGAGCCGCTCGACCTCGGCGGCCTGGTCGGCGGCGTCGCCCGCGTAGAGGTCGAGGTGGACCCTCGGGTGCTCCTGGACCGGCGTGTCGCTGAGGCCCAGCGCGATCCGGGTGCCGGAGGCGCCGTCCGGGGGCACCAGGACCACCCAGCCGTCCTCCACCACGCCGTCGCGGGGCAGGTAACCGAGCGCGCGGGTCCAGAACGCCACGGCCCGCCGGACGTCCTCCGCGCCCATGACGACGGTCCCCACGGCGAGCACGGCCGCGAGTGTGCCAGAGCCGCCTCCGGCCGACATCGGATCGCAACGTCATCGGCGGGCCCCGATCGTTGCGGCGCAGCGTGCGGATGGGGAGACTGCCGGCAGTGACCTCCCCGCTCAGCGACCGGTCCGATGCCGACGCCGGCACGCCGCGCCACGGGCGCCAGCGGTCGCGGGGCTTCCGGAGCGGCCGGCTGGAGTTCGACCTGCCCGCGCTCGAGATCGACCAGGGCAAGACCGACGGCCCCACCGTCTACCGGCCGAAGAAGCGGCGCATCGAGGTCGGCACCGTGTTCGCCGCGCTCGTCGCCCTGGGGACCCTCGGCCTGGTGGGCTGGCTGGGGTACCAGGCGACCCGGGTCCACCTGGACGTGACGGGCATCGAGGACGGGGCCGTCATCACCCCGGCCGTGGCCGGGACGCTGGAGGTCTCGATCGAGTTCTCGTCGAGCGACGAGGCGAGCAACGCCACGCTGAGCTTCGACGGTCAGGAGATCGCCGACCCCAACGTGCTCGGCACCATCATGGTGTGGAAGCCCGACGCCGCGCTCGAGGAGGGCGACCACGCGATCGAGCTGTCGGTGCCCCGCGCCGTGCTCGACGACGCCCGGTTCCGCTGGGACTTCACCGTCGACGGCACCGCGCCGACCCTCGAGGTGCCGCCGACCGTCGACCCGGTGGGCATGGACGACCCGGCGGAGGTCCGGGGCAGGGTCGAGCCCGGGGCGGAGCTGACAGCGGACGGCGACGAGGTCGAGGTGGGCGACGACGGCGCGTTCCGGCTGCGGTTCGACCGGCCGCCGGTCGGGCCGGTCGACCTCGCGGCCGTCGACGAGGCGGGCAACTACAGCAGCGCCCAGGTGGTCGTGCCGATCACCTACCCGGGGGTGCGGGGCGTCCACGTCAGTGCCGCGGCGTGGAGCAGCCAGGAGCTGCGCGGGGCCATCCTGGCCATGATCGACGAGAAGCGGATCGACACCGTCCAGCTCGACCTCAAGGACGACGGCGGCGTCGTCGGCTACGACTCGACCGTCCCCCGGGCGCTGGAGATCGGCGCGGTCACCAAGCACTTCGACCTCGACGCCGCCATCACCACCCTGGACGCCCGGGGGGTGCGGGTGATCGGCCGCATCGTCACCTTCCGCGACCCGATCCTGTCCCAGGCGGCCTGGGCGGCCGGCCAGGGCGACCAGGTGGTGCAGACCCCGGACGGCGGTCGCTACACGGCCACCGGCGAGTTCACCAACCCGGCAAACGCCGCGGTGCGGGGGTACAACCTCGACATCGCCCTGGAGGCCATCGGCCGGGGCGTCGACGACATCCTGTGGGACGACGTCCGGCTCCCGACCGGCCCGGCCGAGGACTTCGTCGTGCCGGGGCTGAACGGGTCGCCGGCCGACGCCATCTCCGCGTTCCTGGCCGAGTCCCACGACGAGCTGCGGCGCCGAGGCGTCTACCAGGGGGTGACCGTCGTGGGCGCGGCCGCCGACCGGGGCGACCGCATCGGTCAGGACGTCGGCCGCATCGCCCACAACGCCGACTACGTCGCCCCCCAGATATACCCGGCCTACTGGTCGGCCAACAGCTACGGCGCCGGCGACCCGCCCCGCCAGCCCTTCGAGCTGACGACGGGCCTCGTGACCCGCTACCAGCAGGTGACCGAAGGCACCGGGGCGACGCTGGTGCCCTGGCTGCAGGACTTCGACGTGGGCGGCGTCGACTACGGCGACGCCGAGGTCCGGGCCCAGATCGACGCGCTGCGGGCGCTGGGCGTCGACCGGTTCCTGCTCTGGAGCACGAGCGTCCGCTACTCGGTCGGCGCGGTGGACCCGGTCGGTTGAGGGCCCTCCCCCTGCCGGCGATAGGGTCCGGTCGATGGCCGATCAGGCGACGTTCGCCGACCAGACGATGGAGCTCATGCCGTCGCTGTACGCCGCCGCCCTGCGTATGACCCGCAACCCGTCCGACGCCGAGGACCTGGTGCAGGAGACGTACCTGCGGGCCTACCGGGGCTTCGGGGGATTCGAGCAGGGCACGAACCTCAAGGCCTGGCTCTACCGCATCCTCACCAACACCTACATCAACACCTACCGGGCCAAGAAGCGCCGGCCCGAGGAGACCGAGCTCGACGAGGTCGAGGACCTCTATCTCTACCGGCGCATCGGCGGGCTGGAGGCGGCGATGGCCGGGCGCAGCGCCGAGGACGAGCTCCTCGACCGCTTCACCGACGCCGAGGTCAAGCAGGCGATCGAGGCGCTGCCGGAGAACTTCCGGATGGCCGTGCTGCTGGCCGACGTCGAGGGCTTCTCCTACAAGGAGATCGCGGAGATCCTCGACATCCCGATCGGCACGGTCATGAGCCGGCTGCACCGGGGAAGAAAGGCGCTTCAGAAGCAGTTGTACCAGTTCGCAGTGGAGCGGAACATCGCTGCACCCGTACCGAACGACGCTCATGTCTGACTGTGAAAACTCCCTCCACGAGCTGTACTCGTACCTCGACGGTGAGCTGACCGACGACCGCAGGGTCGCCATCCAGCAGCACCTCGACGGTTGCCAGCCGTGTGCCGAGCCCTACGACTTCGAGGCCGAGCTGCGCCAGGTCATCCGGCGCAAGTGCCAGGAGCAGGTGCCCGACACGTTGATGGCCAAGGTGCGCAGCGCGCTCGAGCGGGAAGCCACCAGGATCGTCGACGGCTGACCGGCCGTCGCCATCCGACGGGGCCGGACGTTCAGAAGGCGCCGCGGGCGCTGAGCACCGCGTACGGGGTCCGGGCGAGGATCTGCAGGTCGCGCCAGATGGACCAGGTGCGGACGTAGTCGGCGTCGAACTCGACCCGCTCCGGGTAGTCGACCGTGGACCGCCCGTTGACCTGCCAGGCTCCGGTGATGCCCGGGCGGACCGACAGGTAAACGTGGCCCTGGTCGCCGTAGTTGGCGACCTCGGCCGGCACGACCGGCCGCGGGCCGACCAGGCTCATCGTGCCGAGCAGGACGTTGAGCACCTGGGGCAGCTCGTCGAGGCTGGACCGGCGGAGGAACCGGCCCACCGGGGTGATCCGCCGGTCGAGCTCGGCCGGCAGCTTGAACCCGTTGCTGACGTACTCGTTCCACAGCCGGGGCTCCTGCTGGAGCAGCGCCTCGGCCTCCCGGTGCATGGTGCGGAACTTGAACATCTTGAACCGGGAGCCGCACAGCCCGACCCGCTCCTGGCCGAACAGCACCGGCCCCCGCGAGGTGCTGAACACGAGGAGGGTTATGGCCAGCCCGAGCGGCAGCACCATCGGCAGCGACAGCAGCACCAGGCCCAGGTCGAGCGCCCGCTTCCCGCGGGACAGCGCGGGGGCCGCCGGTGCGACGCCCGCGTCGGCGGGCGCGGCCGGCTGCATGGCGAGCGAAGGACGGGGCCTCTCGACCTCTCGTTCTCCCAGCTGTCGCAACGTCGTGCTCCCCAGGATGCCAGCCGTGGTCCGTCGGACCGTAGCAGCCGCTCCGCGGCCGTCGCTCACCGGCGGACCTTGGTGAGTTCGCGACTCCGGGCATCGTCTCGTACGATGCCCGCATGTTCGCCGTCGTCTGGCATTACTGGATCGGGGTCGCCCTCATCATCGGCGCCGTCGCGACGGTCGGCTCCCTCGTCGTCGGCTACCTCAAGAACGTCGAGTCGACGCGCTACCCGAAGGGTCGGTAGGGCCGCGTGGCCGCCAGCCCGGTCGACTGGGGCCTGGCCGAGCGCGTCGCAGTGAAGGTCGCGGGCCGGGAGCCGCTGGCCGCCTCCTATCACTACGACCGCCTGGCCGCCGACTTCGACGAGCTGACCGCCCAGGCCGAGGTGCTGGTCGAGCGGGCCACCGGCCTGACCTCCGCCGCCGGCCCGGCCCGGGCCCGGGTCGTCGACCGGGCCGACTGGGTACGGGCCAACCTCGCCAGCTTCGGCCGGCTGCTCCGCCCCCTCACCGACAAGATGGCGGAGCGGCTCGACGACCGCCACGGCCCGATGGCGCTGCTCGGCGGCGTCTCCCGGCGGGCCGCCGGCGCCGAGGTCGGGGCCCTGCTCGGGTGGATGGCCACCCGCGTGCTCGGCCAGTACGACCTGCTCATCATCGAGGACGAGGACCCCGACGACCAGGACCTCGTCTACTACGTGGGTCCCAACGTGCTGTCGCTGGAGAAGAGGTTCGGCTTCCCGCCCCGCGAGTTCCGGCTGTGGCTGGCGCTCCACGAGGTCACCCACCGGGCCCAGTTCACCGGCGTGCCGTGGCTGCGCCCCCACTTCCTGTCGCTGGTCAACCAGACCCTCGAGGTGGTCGACCCCGACCCCAAGCGGTTCCTCGACGCGCTGGCCCGCATCTTGGAGGACCTCCGCTCCGGCCACAACCCGCTCGACGAGGGCGGCATCGCCACCCTGCTGGCCAGCCCCGACCAGCGCGACCTGTTCGGCCGCATCGGCGGGATGATGAGCCTGCTCGAGGGCCACGGCGACGTGACCATGGACCGGGCCGGCGAGGGCCACGTCCCGTCGGCCGACCGATTCGCCCGGGCGCTGCGGGAGCGGCGCAACCAGGGCGGCAGCGTGGCCAAGCTGCTCCAGAAGGCCATGGGCATCGACGCCAAGATGAAGCAGTACGCGCAGGGAGAGGCCTTCATCACCTACGTCGAGCGCCACGGCGGGGCGGGCGCCCTCGACGCCGCCTGGCGGGGACCGGAGTGGCTGCCCGACCTGGCCGAGATCCGGTCGCCGCAGGAGTGGCTCGACCGGGTCCGGCTGTCCGAGGAGCTGGTGGGCTGACACAGGTGGGGTCGTGACGGGCCCCCCGCCCGGCTCCCCCGCGCCGGCCGACCCGACGGATCCGGCCGATCCGGCCGCCCCCGCCCTCCTCGCCGCGCTGGCGGCCCGCTGCACGTTCCCGCCCCCCGGCACCGCCGTCACCTGCGCGGTGTCGGGCGGCGCCGACTCCCTCGCCCTGCTCGCCCTCGCGGTGGAGGCCGGCTGCGCCGCGACCGCCGTTCACGTCGACCACGGCCTCCGGCCCGGCTCCGCCGCCGAGGCGGGCGTCGTCCGCGACGCCGCCGCCCGCTTCGGCGCCCCGTTCCGGGCCGAGACCGTGGCGGTGGCCCCCGGCCCCAACCTGGAGGCCCGGGCCCGGGCCGCCCGCTACGCCGTCCTGCCGGCCGGCGTCCTCACCGGGCACACGGCCGACGACCAGGCCGAGACCGTGCTGCTCAACCTCGCCCGGGGAGCGGGGCTCGACGGCCTGGCCGGCATGGCCCCCGAGGGCCGGCCGCTGCTCGCCCTCCGCCGCCACGAGACCCGGGCGCTGTGCGCCGCCCTCGGCCTCGACCCGGTCGCCGACCCGAGCAACGACGATCCCGGGCTGCGCCGCAACCGGGTCCGCCACGAGCTGCTGCCCCTGCTCGCGGCGGTGGCCGACCGGGACGTCGTCCCGGTCATCGCCCGCCAGGCGGCCCTGGCCCGGGCGGACGCCGCGGCGCTGGACGAGCTGGCCGCCGGACTCGACCCGGCCGACGCCCGAGCGCTGGCCGCCGCCCCGCCGGCGCTGGCC
>JBKPHT010000167.1:0-11784 GCA_046730015.1 Actinomycetota bacterium | reverse complement strand
TTCCGGGAGATCGCCGACGAGGTCGGGGCGCTGTTCATGTTCGACGCCGCCCACATCGCGGGTCTCATCGCCGGCGGCGCCCACCCCAGCCCTGTGCCGTACGCCGACGTCGTCACGCTCACCACCCACAAGACGCTGCGGGGCCCCCGGGCCGGCGCCATCCTCGCTCGGGCCGAGCTGGCGGAGAAGATCGACAAGTCGGTGTTCCCCGGCATGCAGGGCGGCCCGCTCGACCACGTGGTGGCGGCCAAGGCCGTCGCCTTCCACGAGGCCGCCCAGCCGGAGTTCTCCGGCTACGCCCGCCAGATCGTGGCCAACGCCGCCGCACTGGCCGAGGGCCTGGCCGGGCACGGCCTGCGGCTGGTGTCGGGCGGCACGGACAACCACCTCATGCTCGTCGACCTGCGGCCGTTCGACCCCGACCTGTCGGGCAAGAAGGCCCGCCTGGCGCTCGACCGGGCCGGGATCAGCCTCAACGAGAACACGGTGCCCGACGACCCCCGCCCGCCGTACATCACCAGCGGCCTGCGGATCGGGACGCCGGCGGTCACCACCCAGGGCATGCGGGAGCCGGAGATGGCCGAGGTCGCGGCGCTGATCCACCGGACGCTGGTGGGCCGCGACGACGAGGCCGAGGTGGCGGCCGTGCGCGACGAGGTCACGGCCCTCTGCTCGAAGTTCGCGCCGTACCCGGGGTGACGGCGGGTAGGCGGGGAGAGTGATCGGCTACCTCGCGGTCATCGGGTCGGCGTTCGTCGTCACCTTCGCGTCGATGCCCCTGCTCCGGGCGCTGTCGTTCCGGGTGGGGGCGGTCGTCCACCCCGACGCCCGGCGGGTGCACTCCCGTCCGACGGCCATCCTGGGCGGCGCCGGCATCCTGGCCGGGGTGCTGGTCGGGTTCGCCGTGGCCTGGCTGACCGGCGAGTTCACCGCCGTGTTCCGGACCATCGCCCCGCCGCTCGGCGTCGTCCTGGCCGCCGTGACGATCTACGCCGTCGGCCAGCTCGACGACCTCCGGGAGGTGTCGGCCCCCGCCAAGACCGCGGGCTCGGTGCTGGCCGGCAGCATCCTCGCCATCTCGGGTGTGTCGATCCTGTTCTTCCGCATCCCGTTCGTCGGGCTGGTGGCCCTGCCGCCCGACCTGGCCACGCTCATCACCGTGCTGTGGGTCGTGGGCATGGCCCAGGCGGTCAACCTCATCGACGGCCTCGACGGCCTGGCGGCCGGGGTGGTGGGCATCGGGGCCGGGGCGATCCTCATGTTCGCCGAGCACCTCGACAACCGGGGCTCGATCATCAGCGACGACAACATCGGCGCCCTCATCGCCGCCTGCGTCGTGGGCGCCTGCCTGGGCTACCTGCCGTGGAACTTCCACCCGGCCAAGATCTTCATGGGCGACGCCGGCGCGCTCACCCTCGGGCTGCTCATGGCGGCGGCGACGATCGCCATCGGCGGCAACACCGACGCCGAGGTCCGGGGCCAGACGTTCTTCTTCTTCGCCCCGCTGTTCCTGCCCCTGGTCATCCTGGGGGTGCCGATCGTCGACACGGCCTGGGCGCTGCTGCGGCGGGCCAAGGGCCGGGCGGGCCTGACGATCGCCGACAAGGGACACCTGCACCACCGGCTCATGCGGCTGGGGCACGGGCAGCGCCGGGCGGTCATCATCCTGTGGGGGTGGACCGCCCTGCTGTCCGGTGCCGTGCTGGTGCCGGTGTACACGGGGGACAGCACCCCCCTCATCCCCCTGGGGGTGGTCGGGGTGGGGCTGCTGCTCTACACCCTGCTGGCCCCGGGCTGGCACGCCCGCCGAGCCGAGGGGACGGGCGGTGCCGGCGATGTCGGTGCCGGTCTCGGCGATGTCGGTGTCGGGGATGTCGGGGATGTCGGTGTTCCACCGTTGTCGAGCCGATAGGGGTCGGCTCCCGACCCCTGTCGCCTCGGGAATCGGAGAACGGCCCCGATCGCCTCGGGCCGGGGCGGAGTGGGACCCGCCTCGGCCGAGCCGATAGTGTGCGACCCGCCCATGGGCCGAAGAGAAGAATTTGGCCCGTCGCGAACCAAACCTGTAGATTGCGAAATCATTCACAAGGGTCCATCGCGCGAGGCGATGGCCAGTGCCAGGAGCAAGCAAGGGTGTTCGATCTCCCCGCCAAGCGTGAGCTGAATCGAGGGTTCGGGGACGCTCTGGCGACCGCGTTCGAGCTGGCGGTGACCCCCGCGATCCTGGCGCTCATCGGCTGGCGGCTCGACGCCTGGCTCGGCACCACCCCCGTGTTCCTGGTGGCGCTGTTCGCCTTCACCATGAGCTACGAGATCTGGAAGCTGTTCCGCCGCTACGACGCCCAGATGCGCGATCACGAGGCGCGGGTGCCGGGCCTGCGGCGCCCGGACGGCGAGGAGTCCGGCCGATGAGGTTGACCGCCGCCGACCTGCACGCGGCCGTCCCGGATGCCCCGCCCGTGGAGCGGGACCTGGCGTTCGACATGGGTCGCCGCGGCATCTGGGCCGCACCGGTGATCGTCCTGGTCGCCCTGGTGATCTGGGGCGGTGACGGTGCGTGGTCGGCCCTGGTGGCGGTTGCCATCGTGCTCGTCAACCTCGTGCTCGCCGCCGTGTCGCTGTCGTGGGCGGCCCGCCGGTCACTCACCCTGGTCATGGCCGTCGCGCTCGGCGGCTTCGCCGTGCGCATGGGCCTGGTCACGGTCGTGATGCTGCTCGTCAAGGACGAGCCCTGGATCGACCTGGTCGCCCTCGGGGTGACCGTGCTCGTCACCCACCTCGGGCTCCTGTTCTGGGAGCTGCGCTACGTGTCCGCATCCCTCGCCTTCCCGGCGCTCAAGCCGGGGCACAAGGAGGCACCGCAGCCGTGATCCTCGGGTTGGACTTCCCGCCGATCAGCCACGTCGTCGAGTGGCCCACGCTCTTCGGCGGCGGCGCCTTCGGTGTCAACAAGGTGATCATCCTCATGTGGGTCTCCGTGGCGCTCGTCTTTGGGCTGTTCTACGTGGCCAGGAGCCGCCAACAGCTCGTTCCGACCGGCGCACAGAACGTCGCAGAGTCGGCCATCGAGTTCGTCGAGGACCAGATCGTCCTGCAGACGATCGGGACCGAGGGCCTGAGTTTCACGCCCTTCCTGCTGACGTTGTTCACCTTCATCCTCACCTGCAACCTCTGGGGGCTCATCCCCGGCGTGCAGATGCCCGTGACGGCTCGCATCGCATTGCCCATGTTCTTGTCGTTGCTCGTCTACGTGATCTACAACGGCGTGGGCATCATCAGGAACGGGCCGATCAAGTACCTGCGCTCGATCATGTTCATCCCCGGCGTCCCGTGGCCGATGTACATCCTGCTCACGCCGATCGAGCTGATCACCAGGTTCATCACGCAGCCGCTCAGCCTGGCGGTCCGGCTCTTCGCCAACATGCTGGCCGGCCACCTGCTGCTCGTCAGCTTCGCCGTCATCACCCAGGCGTTGGTCACGACGACCATCATCGGCGGTGCGCTGCCCCTCGCCCTGCTCATCTTCCTCAGCGCGTTCGAGCTTCTGGTCGCGTTCCTCCAGGCCTACATCTTCACCATCCTCGCCGCGGTCTACATCGACGCCGCGATGCATCCCCAGCACTGAGCACAACCCAAGGAGAAGAACCGTGCTGCAACTGCTTGCACAGCAGGAAGCGGGCGAGCTGGTCGACGGCCTCACGGCCATCGGCCGAGGCATCGTCTACGGCGGCGCCGCCATCGGCCCCGGCATCGGCATCGGCCTCGTGGTGGGCAACGCCATCACGGCCATGGCCCGCCAACCCGAGGCCGCCGGCATGGTGCGGACCACCATGTTCCTCGGCATCGCGTTCACCGAAGCCCTCGCTCTGTTCGGCTTCGTGCTGGCGTTCATCATCTCCGGGTGAGGAGGCCCCCCGTGCGCACCCGCACATTGCTCGCGAGCGTGTCGCTCGCCATCGTCGGTCTCGTGGTGTTCGCGCCCGCTGCGCATGCACAGGAGGGCGACGGCGACGGCCTGTCCAAGGAGACCGAGGAGTGCATCGAGCAGGCCGAGAAGGCCGATGACCCCGAGGCCTGCCAGGAGGCGCCGAGCCCGATCCTGCCGGCGACCGACGAGCTGCTGTGGGGCTCCGTCAGCTTCGTGGCGCTGTTCCTCCTGCTGAGGAAGTTCGCCTACCCGTCGATCAAGCAGGGCATGCAGGCACGGACCGAGCGCATCCGTGCCGACCTGCAGGCGGCCGAGGCTGCGAAGGGCGAGGCCGAGACCGTGCTCGCGGAGTACAGAGCCCAGCTTGCCGACGCCAGGGCCGAGGCCGGGCGCATCATCGAGGAAGCCCGCCAGGCCGCCGACGCGATCAAGCGCGACCACGAGGCCCGGTTGCAGTCCGAGCTCGCCGAGGTCCGGGCCAGGGCCCTGACCGACATCGACGCCGCCAAGGCCCAGGCGATGGCCGATCTGCGGGAGGAGATCGCCCAGCTCGCCATCGGTGCCGCCGAGACCGTGGTGCAACGCAATCTCGACCCGGACACGCAGGTCCAGCTCGTCGAGGACTACATCAACCAGGTGGCGGCGCAGCGCTCGTGAAGGGACGACGATGGTAGACGACCGCACGCTCGCCTACGCCGAGGCCCTGTTCGGGGTGGCCCGGGCCGAGGGCACCCTCGGAGAGGTGGAAGACGAGCTGTTCCGCTTCTCGCAGACCCTGCAGGGGTCTGACGAGCTGCGCGACGTGCTCACCGATCCCGGCATCCCGGTGAGCCGGCGCCAGCAGATCGTGGAAGACCTGCTGGGCGGCAAGGCGTCGCCGACGACGGTCGCCCTGGTCTCGATGGTCGTGGGCACGGGCCGCGCCCATGATCTGCCGGCCATCATCCGCCGACTGGTCGAGATGAGCGCGGCCGAGGCGAACAAAGCGGTCGCCGAGGTGCGCTCGGCGGTCGCGCTCACCGACGACCAGCGCCAGCGGCTGGCCAAGGCGCTGGGCGAAGTCACCGGCCACCAGGTCGAGGTCAAGGTCGTGATCGACCCGTCGGTGCTGGGCGGCGTCGTCGCCCAGGTGGGCGACACCGTGATCGACGGCTCGGTCCGCACCCGGCTGGCCCGGCTCCGCAAGGCCTTCTAGCGCACCCCAATCGGAACGAGGACGAGGACAACACCGATGGCAGAGCTGACCATCAACACCGCCGACATCGTGGAGGCGCTGCACCGCAACCTGGCGGACTTCCATCCCGGTGTCGAAACCGCCCAGGTCGGCCGGGTCAACGAGGTCGGCGACGGCATCGCGACCGTCGGCGGTCTGCCCGGCGCGGCGGTCAACGAGCTGCTGGAGTTCGAGAGCGGCGTCGTGGGGCTGGCGCTGAACCTCGACGAGGAGTCGATCGGCACGGTGATCCTGGGCGACGCCGCCGCGGTCCGGGAGGGTCAGGCGGTCAAGGCCACCGGCCGGATCCTGTCAGTGCCCGTGGGCGACGGTCTGCTGGGCCGGGTCGTCGACGCCCTCGGCAACCCGGTCGACGACCGGGGTCCGCTGGTCGGGGTGGAGGAGCGCCGGATGGAGATTCAGGCGCCCGGCATCATGGGCCGTCAGCCGGTGCACGAGCCGCTGCAGACCGGCATCAAGGCCATCGACTCGATGACCCCGATCGGCCGGGGGCAGCGCGAGCTGATCATCGGCGACCGCAAGACCGGCAAGACGACCATCGCCGTCGACACGATCATCAACCAGCGCGGTCTCGGCGTGAAATGCATCTACGTGGCCATCGGGCAGAAGGAGTCGACGGTGAAGAACACCGTCGCCACTCTCGAATCCCACGGGGCCATGGACTACACGGTCGTGGTGGTGGCCGGCGCGTCCGACCCGTCCCCGTTCAAGTACCTGGCCCCCTACGCCGGCTGCGCCATGGGCCAGCACTGGATGGAGAACGGCGACCACGCCCTCGCCGTCTACGACGACCTGTCCAAGCAGGCCGAGGCCTACCGGCAGATCTCGCTGCTGCTGCGGCGCCCACCGGGGCGCGAGGCCTACCCGGGCGACGTGTTCTACCTGCACAGCCGGCTGCTGGAGCGGGCGGCGAAGCTGTCCGACGCGAACGGCGGCGGCTCGCTGACCGCCCTCCCGGTCATCGAGACCAAGGCCGGCGACATCTCGGCCTACATCCCCACCAACGTGATCTCGATCACCGACGGCCAGATCTACCTGCAGGACGACCTGTTCAAGGCGGGCGTCCGCCCCGCCTTCGACACCGGCCAGTCGGTGTCCCGGGTGGGCGGCGCCGCCCAGATCAAGGCGATGAAGAAGGCGGTGGGCACGCTCAAGGGCGACCTCTCGCAGTTCCGCGAGCTCGAGTCGTTCGCGGCCTTCGGGTCCGAGCTGGACAAGGTGTCGCAGGCCCAGCTCGACCGGGGCTACCGGCTGGTCGAGCTGCTCAAGCAGCCGCTCAACAGCCCGATGCCCGTCGAGGAGCAGGTGGTGTCGCTCTACGCCGGGACCCAAGGCTCTCTCGACCAGGTGCCCGTGAGCGAGGTACGGCGCTTCGAGTCCGAGCTGCTCGAGTGGTTCCGGGCCCGCCACCGAGACATCCTCGATGCCATCCACACCACCGGCGACATCCCCGACGAGGAGGCGTTCGAGGCGGCGCTGTCGGCCTTCGCCGAACAGTTCAGCTGGGAGCAGGCCGCCGACGAGGCCACCGCGGCCCAGCCGGAGGACGAGGCCGCTCCCGCCGTCGATCCCGCCACCGGATCCGCCGTCACCGGCGGCACCGCTCCGGCCGAGGCCGATGCCGTCCCGACGGAAGCGCAGGTCTAGCCCGTGCCGGGCGGCAAGGAACGTGCGCTGCGGCGGCAGATCCGGTCGGTGCAGTCGACCAAGAAGATCACCAAGGCGATGGAGCTGATCGCCGCCAGCCGCATCCTCAAGGCCCAGCAGCGGGTGGCCGCCGCCCGTCCCTACAGCGAGCGGATCACCGAGGTCATCCGCAACCTGGCCGCGGCCGGCGCCGGCGGCGGATCGCCCCTGCTCGCCGAGCGGGACGAGATCCGCACCGTCGCCTACGTGGTCGTCACCGCCGATCGGGGCCTGGCGGGCGCCTACAACAGCTCGGTGATCCGGGCCGCCGAGCGCTCGATGCAGCACCAGCGGGCCGAGGGCCGGCAGACCCGGCTGATCACGGTGGGCCGCAAGGCCCAGTCCTACTTCCGGTTCCGGGGCTGGGACATCGACCGGAGCTTCACCGGAATATCCGACAGCCCCACCTACGATGACGCCCGCCTCGTGGCCGGCTACGTCGTGGACCGGTTCGAGCAGGGCGACTGCGACCTGGTCGAGCTGGCCTACACCCGGTTCCTCTCGGCCGCCACGCAACGGGTGGTCGTCCGCCGGTTCGTACCCCTCGACCGCTCGATGCTCGACGTCGCGGTCGAGGGCCTCCACGCCGACTACGAGTTCGAGCCGGGTCCCCAGGAGATCCTCGACCGGCTGCTGCCCCGCTACGCCGAGGCGCGGCTCTACGCCGCCCTGCTCGAGGGAGCGGCGTCGTTCTTCGCCGCCCAGCAGCGGGCCATGAAGTCGGCGACCGACAACGCCGAGGACCTCATCACCAAGTACAGCCGGGCAATGAACAGGGCCCGCCAGGACTCCATCACCACCGAGATCATGGAGATCGTCGGCGGCGCCGAGGCCATGCGGGCCGCGAAGGCACCTGGCGGCGACCTGCTGGTCGACCATGCGCTCATGTCGGCCGACGTCCTCGCCGACACCCTCGACCGTGCGCGCCCGTAGCAGGAGGAGCCAGAAGAGATGACCGTCAGCGACACCAGCACCGCGCTCAAGGACGGCCGCGTGGTCGCCATCGCCGGCCCGGTGGTCGACGTCGAGTTCCCATCGGATGCCGTGCCCGCGATCAACACCGCGCTCGACATGACGGTCAACGTCGGCGGCGAAGCCGTCGTCGTCGGGGCCGAGGTGGCCCAGCAGATCGGCGAGTCCCGCGTCCGGGCCATCTGCCTCAAGCCGACCGACGGGCTCACGCGGGGCACCCCGGTCCGCAACCTGGGCACCGGTCTCACGATGCCGGTGGGCGAGGGCGTGCTCGGCCATGTCACCAATGTGATCGGCGAGCCGCTCGACGTCCCCGAGCTCGATCCCGACAAGATCGACGGCCACTGGGACATCCACCGCGAGGCGCCCGGCTTCGAGGCGCTCGAGCCCAAGAGGGAGGTGTTCGAGAGCGGCATCAAGGTCATCGACCTCCTGACCCCCTACCTGCGGGGCGGCAAGATCGGCCTGTTCGGCGGCGCCGGCGTGGGCAAGACGGTGCTCATCCAGGAGATGATCCGCCGGGTGGCCGAGCAGTTCGGCGGCGTGTCGGTGTTCGCGGGCGTGGGCGAGCGCACCCGGGAGGGCACCGACCTGTTCCTGGAGATGCAGGAGTCGGGCGTGCTCGAGAAGGCCGCCCTCGTGTTCGGCCAGATGGACGAGCCGCCGGGCGTGCGCCTGCGGGTCGCGCTGTCCGCCCTGACCATCGCCGAGTACTTCCGGGACGTGAAGGGCCAGGACGTGCTGCTGTTCGTCGACAACATCTTCCGCTTCGTGCAGGCGGGCTCCGAGGTGTCGACGCTGCTCGGCCGCATGCCCTCGGCCGTGGGCTACCAGCCCACGCTGGCCGACGAGATGGGCGAGCTGCAGGAGCGCATCACCTCGACCCGGGGCCGGTCGATCACCTCGCTCCAGGCCGTGTACGTGCCCGCCGACGACTACACCGACCCGGCGCCGTTCACCACCTTCACCCACCTCGACGCCACCACCGAGCTGTCCCGCGACATCGCCGCCCTCGGCATCTACCCGGCCGTCGACCCGCTGGCCTCGACGTCGACCATCCTCCAGCCCGACGTGGTCGGCGAGCGCCACTACAACGTCGCCCGCCGGGTGCAGGAGATCCTCCAGCGGTACAAGGAGCTGCAGGACATCATCGCCATCCTCGGCCTCGACGAGCTGTCGGAGGAGGACAAGGTGACGGTGACCCGGGCCCGCAAGATCCAGCGGTTCCTGTCCCAGCCCATGTTCGTGGCCGAGAACTTCACCGGCCTGCCGGGCGTCTTCGTCCCGGTGGAGGAGACGGTGGCGTCGTTCGAGGCGCTGGTCAACGGCGAGCTCGACAGCCTGCCCGAGCAGGCGTTCCTCAACGTGGGCGGGGCCGACGACGTCCGCCGCAAGGCCGAGCAGCTCCGCCAGACGACGGGGAGAGGCGAGCCGTGACCCTCCAGGTCGAGCTGGTCTCGCCCGAACGGATCCTGTACTCGGGCGAGGCCGACATCGTCATCGCCCGCACGATAGGCGGGGGCGAGATCGCCTTCCTGACCGGCCACGCGCCCTTCGTGGGCGCGCTGGATATCGCGACGCTCACCATCCGGTCCGCCGAGGGCCAGGAGCTCGTGGCGGTCCACGGCGGGTTCATCGAGGTGTCCAACGACGTCGTGACCATCCTGTCCGACCTGGCCGAGCTGGGCAGCCAGATCGACGTCGAGCGGGCCCGGGTCGCCAGCGAGCAGGCCGAGCGCCGGCTCCAGCAGGATCACGACGCCGAGGCCGAGGGCAACGCCCGGCGGGCGCACGTCCGGCTGGCCGCGGCCGGGGGCTTCGCCGCCGGCTGAGCGGGCTCGGCTGACCTCGTCCGGACCCAACCCGGTTGGGGGCCGGTCGAACTGGGTCGGTCGGGTCGCGGGTGGCGCGGTCGGGCCGACCCGGTTGGGGGCCGGTCGAGCTGGGTCGGTCGGGTCGCGGCTGGAGGCGAGCGGGGCGATGGCGGGGGGCTTGGCGCCTGCTTGACCCGGGGACAACACTGGCGCCCATGCGCACGCGGGTGGGTGGCCTGATGCTGGTGCCGGTGCTCGCCCTCGGGTTGGCGGCGTGCTCGGGGTCGGACGACGACGTCGGCGGCAGGAGCGGCGGCGACGGCGAGGCCGCCGAGGCGACGACCACCAGCCTCGAGCCGTTCTCCGGCGGCGACTTCTACGCGGTGCCCGACCCGCTGCCCGAGGGCGAGCACGGCACGCTGATCCGCTACGAGCCCGACCCCGGCCTGGAAGTCGACGGCGCCACCTCATACCGGATCATGTACCTGTCCGAGAGCGTGGCCGGCGACCCGATCGCCGTCACCGGCACCGCCACCGTGCCCACCGCGCCGGCGGCGGACGGCGGCCGGCCCACCGTGTCGCTGGCCCACGGGACGACCGGCATCGCCGACGAATGCGCCCCGTCCAAGACCGCGGGCGGCAACAGCGGCTCGCTCGGCATCGGCCTGTTCACCGGGCCCGGCGCCATCGTCGCCAACACCGACTACGAGGGCCTGGGCACCCCGGGCCGGCACCCGTACCTGGTCGGTGAGAGCGAGGGCCGCAGCGTCCTCGACGCCGCGCTGGCCGCCCGCCAGCTCCCCGACGCCGACGCCGGCACCGCGCTCGGCCTCTTCGGCTACTCCCAGGGCGGCCACGGGGCGCTGTGGGCCGGCCAGCTCGCCCCCACCTGGGCGCCCGAGCTCGACCTCGTCGGCACGGTCGCCGGGGCGCCGGCCACCGAGCTTCCCATCATCCTCGGGGCCGGGGCCCGGTCGGCGGGAGGGTTCGTGATGATGATGGTGGCCGGGTTCCACGAGGCCTACCCCGACGCGCCGCTGTCGACGCTGCTGACCCCCGAGGGCGAGGCCGCGCTCGACACGGTCGACACGGGCTGCACCGGCGAGGTGCTGGGCGCGTTCCGCGAGATGGACACCGCAGCCCTGTTCCAGCCCGGCGGTGCGCAGGCCGAGCCGTGGGCAACGCTGATGGAGGAGAACAACCCGGGCACCGTGGCCACCGAGGGGCCGATCCTCGTGCTCAACAGCGCGGCCGACGAGTTGGTGCCCAACGCGCTGGTCAACGTCCTCTACCAGCGGATGTGCCGCGAGGGCCAGGTCGTCGAGCGCCGCGTCTACCAGGAGGGCCAGGGCCACGTCGGCGCCGCCCCCGCCGCCTACACCGACGGCGCCGCCTGGCTGCAGGGCCGGTTCGACGGCGCCGAGCCGACGACGACCTGCCGGTGAGCCGCCACCGCCTCGGCGTGGCGGTGCTGCTCGGCGGCGAGGTGGGCGCCGAGGTCGACGGCCTGCGGCGCGCGCTGGGCGACGGGTCGCTCGGCCGCATCCCGCCCCACATCACGCTGGTGCCCCCGGTCAACGTTCCCGGCGACCGGCTGGCGGCCGCCGTCGACCTGCTGCTCGCGGCGGGGGCGGCAACGGCGCCGTTCCGGCTCGTCCTCGGGCCAGCCACGACGTTCCACCCCGTGACCCCGGTGGTGTACCTGGCGGTCGGCGGCGACGTCGACGCGGTGGCCGGCCTGCGCGACCGGGTGTTCGCCCCGCCGCTGACGCGGAGCCTGACCCACCCGTTCGTCCCCCACGCCACCCTGGCCGACGAGGTCGCCCCCGACCGGATCGCCGCCGCCGTGGCAGCGCTGGGCGACATGGCCGCCGAGGTGTTGGTCGGCCGGGTCCACCTGCTCCGCGAGGGGCCGGGCCGGCGGTGGACGCCCGTCGCCGACGCGCCGTTCGCGCGGCCGGCGGTGGTGGGGCGGGGCGGGCTGGCGGTGGAGCTGACGACCTCGCAGCTGGTCGACCCGATCGCGTCCGCGCTGCTGACCGCCGAGGCCGGCCCGGACGCCGTCCCGGTCCCGGTCGCCGCCCCGACCGCCCGGCCCGAGCCGTGGGCCGTGACCGCCCGGCGGGACGGCTGCGTGCTCGGCCTGGCCG
>JBKPHT010000166.1:0-9813 GCA_046730015.1 Actinomycetota bacterium | reverse complement strand
CAGCGCGTTGCTCGGCCCGAAGGGCCGATCGGTCATCGCGCGCATCCCGAAGGGTGCGCCGGTGACGGCCCTGCTCGCCGACGTGCCGGCCCGGGCGATGGCCGTGTACGCCCACCCCGACGACCCCGAGGTCTCGTGCGGCGGGACCCTGGCCCACTGGGCGGCCAAGGGCGCGACGGTGCGGCTCGTGGTGGTCAACGCAGGCGACAAGGGCTCGCCCGACCCGGCCACCGACCCCGCCGCGCTGACCGACCGGCGGGCCGGCGAGGTCCACGCGGCGGCCCGGGTGCTGGGGCTGGCCGGCGTCGACCTGCTCGGCCTGCCCGACGGCGAGGTCGACAACGACGTCGCCCTCCGGGGCCGGCTGGTCGGCCTCATCCGGGCCCACCGCCCCGAGGTCGTGATCTGCCCCGACCCGACCGCCGTGTTCTTCGGCGACAGCTACGTCAACCACCGCGACCACCGCGAGGTCGGCTGGGCGGTGGTCGACGCGGTCGCGCCCGCCGCCGGCAGCCCGCTCTACTTCCCCGAGGCGGGCCCGCCCCACCAGGTCGGCGCCCTGCTGCTGTCGGGGACGTTCCAGGCCGACGCCTGGGTCGACGTGTCCGACGCCGTCGAGGCCAAGGTCGCCGCGGTCGCCTGCCACGAGAGCCGGACGGGCGACGACCCGGCGCTGGTGGCCGAGCTGCTGCGGGCCCGGCTGTCGGAGACGGGCAGCCAGGCCGGCGTCGACCACGCCGAGAGCTTCCGCCGGCTGCGGTTCGGCTGACGTTCGCCGGCCCGCGGTCAGGGGCGGTCCGGCCTGCCCTCCTGGCGGTGCGCCACGGTCCGCCACTCGCCCATGGCCCGCAGGGCGAGGACGGCCACGACCGCCACCCCGCCCGCGCCGAGCACCGCCCCCGCCAGGCCGGCCAGGCCCGCGGCGACGCCGCAGTCGCCGTCGCACTGCAGGTCGACGAACGACCAGCCGATGAGGCCGCCGCAGAGGCCCGCGACCAGGATCGACACGAACGCGAGCACCCGGGCCCCGGTGGGCGGGAGGGCGCTGGGGGCGTACTCGTCGCCGGGCGGGGTCGAGCCGTCAGGGGGGTCAGGGGTGTCGGGCGGGTCGGGAACGTCGGCGGCGTCGTCGGGCATGGCCCGGTCATCGTAGGGCCGGCCGATGCCCGCCCCGAACCCGCTCAGCCCGCCCGCAGGGCCGCCACCCGGCCGCCCGAGACCCGCACCAGGTCGCCCGGCGTCACGGCGAACACGTGGCGGGGCGTGCCGGCCGCCGCCCACACGACGTCGTAGCCGAGCAGGTCCTCGTCGACATAGGTGGCGAGCGGCCGGGCGTGGCCGAACGGCGGCACGCCGCCGATCGGATAGCCGGTCGCCTCCCGCACCGCCGCCGCGTCGGCCCGGCCGACCTCGCCCGGCGGGCGGCCGGCGGCCGCCGCGAGGCGGGCCTCGTCCAGGCGGTTCGGCCCGGAGACCAGGGCGACGACCACCTCGTCGCCGACGCGGAAGATGAGCGACTTGACGATCTGGCCGACCTCCACCCCGATTGCCCGGGCGGCGTCGGCGGCGGTGCGGGTCCCGTCCGGGAACTCGCGGACCTCGACGGCCAACCCGGCCGCGGCGGCCGCATCGGCCACCGCTCGGGCCTTGGCGTGCAGCGGCGCTTCCGGCGGATCCACGCCCCCACGGTGCCACACTGGGTGGATGCGACAGTGGCTGGTGGGAGGCGGACTGATCCTCGGAGAGCGAGGGCTGCTGCTCGTCCGCAACCGCCGGCGCAACGGCGCCGAGGACTGGAGCCCGCCGGGCGGGGTGATCGACGAGGGCGAGACGGTGCTGGCCGGCCTCACCCGCGAGGTCGAGGAGGAGACCGGGGTCGTCGTCCGCCGGTGGGCGGGCCCCGCCTACGAGGTCGAGGTCGAGGCGCCCGGGCTCGGCTGGCACCTGCGGGTCGAGGCCCACGTCGCCGTCGAGTTCGCGGGCGCGGTCCGGGTCGACGACCCCGACGGCATCGTGGTCGACGCCGCCTTCGTCGACCTCGCCGCCTGCGACGACCACCTGGCCGGCTGCCGGCCGTGGGTCAGCGAGCCGCTCACCGCCTGGTTGGCCGAGCGCTGGGACCCCGACCTGGCGCCGCGCTTCCGCTACCTGGTCGACGGCGACGACCCGGCGGTGGCGGTCGTCAGCCGGCGGTGACCTGACGATGGGCGGTGACGACCCCGGGCCCGGGCGCACCATCCTCCACGTCGACATGGACGCGTTCTTCGTGTCGGTCGAGCTGGCCCGGCGGCCCGAGCTGCGCGGCCGGCCGGTGGTCGTCGGCGGCACGGGCGCTCGTGGCGTCATCGCCGCGGCCAGCTACGAGGCCCGGGCCTACGGCGTGTTCTCGGCCATGCCCAGCGCCCGGGCCCGGCGGCTGTGTCCCGACGCGGTGTTCCTGCCCGGCGACCACGCCCATTACGGCGAGGTCAGCGGCCGGGTGATGGCCGTGTTCCGCTCGTACACCCCGCTGGTCGAGCCGCTCAGCCTGGACGAGGCGTTCCTCGACGTCACCGGCGCCCGCCGGGCGCTGGGGGAGGGGGCCGCCATCGCCCGGGCCATCCGGGCCGAGGTCCGGGAGCGGGAGGGCCTCGCCTGCTCGGTCGGCGTGGCCGGTACGAAGCTGGTGGCCAAGCTGGCGTCCGAGGCAGCCAAGCCGCGGGCCACCCCCACCGGCCCGGTCGAAGGGCCGGGCGTCCGGGAGGTGCGGCCGGGCGAGGAGCGGGCGTTCCTACGGCCGCTGCCGGCCCGGGCCCTGTGGGGCGTCGGGCCGGCCACGCTGGCCCGGCTCGAGCGGCTCGGCGTCCGCACCGTCGGCGACATCGCCGACCTGCCCGAGCCGGCCATCGTCGGCGCCCTCGGCCCGACCAACGGCCGCCACCTCCACCGGCTGGCCCACGGCGTCGACCCGCGGCCGGTCGAGCCGGACCAGAAGGTCAAGTCGATCAGCCACGAGGAGACCTTCCCATCCGACCACCACGAGCGCGGCGCGCTGGAGCGCGAGGTGGTGCGGATGGCGGACGGGGTCGCCGGGCGGCTCCGGCGGGCGGGGCTGACCGCCCGGACGGTGACGCTCAAGGTCCGGTTCGGCGACTTCCGGACCATCACCCGGTCGACCACCGCGCCGCTGCCGCTCGACGAGGGACCGGCCATCGCCCGGCACGCCCGGGCGCTGCTGGACGACGTCGACCCGGCGCCCGGGGTACGGCTGCTCGGCGTCGGCGTGTCGGGTCTCGTCGAGGGCGCCGCCCGCCAGCTCAGCTTCGACGACGCCGCCGCCGGCGGGGGGTCGTGGCACGAGGCCAGCGGCGCCGTGGACGCGATCCGCGACCGCTTCGGCGACGGTGCCATCGGCCCCGCCGGCGCGGTCGGGCGGCGCGGCCTGCGGGTCAAGCGCCGGGGCGACGCGCCGTGGGGCCCGGACGACGACCCCGATGACCGCCACGTGTCGCGCCCGCATCCGGGGAATTGACGAATTTCTCCTCTGTTCACGCGTTGTCGTTCGCCGAACCCTGTGGAACACTTGATCGCACACCGGTTCGGTCAGCCGGCGACAAGGGGTCAAGGGTGCCGCTTTCCGAGGACGAGGAACGGATCCTCCAGGAGATCGCACAGCGGTTCTACGAGGACGATCCGTCGTTCGCGCGTGAGGTGAGCGAGACCACGCTCTACCGGCACACCGTCCGCCGGATGAAGTGGGCGGTCGTCGGCCTGGTGGCCGGCGCGGTGTTCCTCGTCGTCAGCCTCTCGACCTCGTTCTGGCTGTCGTTCGCCGGCTTCCTCGTGATGCTGGTCAGCCTGCTGGTGTTCGAGCGCAACCTGCGGAAGCTCGGCCGGGCCGGGCTCGACCAGCTGACCAAGGCGGTCCGGGCCAACGGCCTCCGCGACGCGCTGGGCGGCGCCGGGCGCCGCATGCGCGAGCGGTTCCGCCGAGACGACACCGACACCGACGGCGAGTAGCCGTCCCGACGCGGCCGACCGCGACGCGCCCTCCCGACGCGTCCGACCGCGACGTACCGGCGCGTGCCGCCGCGCCGGTCAGGCCGGGCCCTGGTGGGCCACCAGACGTCCGGACGGCGCCGGCAGCAGCCGCCGGGCGTCGAACCAGGCCGCCAGGCGCCGGGGCAACGACACCCGCCGGCGGGCCTCCGCGGTGACCCGGGTCCAGTCGCCGTGGGTGCGGTCGGCCTCGTCCTCGGACACCGGCAGCTCGGCGTAGGCGATCCGCTCCATCGTCCGGGCCATGTCCTGGATCTGGGGCGCGGTGCCGGGCAGCCCGGCGGCCAGCCGGTCGGCCGACTCCGCGATCGTGAGCGAGGGCGCGAGCGCGATCCCGGCCGCCGCCGCCCGCTCGGCGATGTCGCGCCACCAATAGCGGACGCGCCCGGCCGGCGTGCTCGCGCGCCGCCGGCGGAGCCCCTGACGCACGGCGAGTGCGCCGGGCACCAGGACCCCGTACGCCAGCAGAGCCACGCCGAGCGCGATCCCGAACACCCGCAGGGAGGCCGGCAGGAACGGATCGTCCTCGGCCTGGGCGCCGCCGCCGCCCCCGCCATCGACGGTGAGCCCCTCGCTCTCCCGCCGCTCGTCGCCCGACGGGCCGATGTCGCCGGTCGCGCCGGTGCCGTCCGGGCCGGCCCCGGGGTCGGTCGCACCGGTGCCGCCACCGGTCGTGTCCTGCGCCTCGGGGATGCCGAGCCAGCTCTCGCCCCGGGGCGGCCCCCGGGTGGGCGTGGGCTCGAACGGCACCCAGCCGTACTCGCCGATGTAGAGCTCCGGCCATGCGTGGGCGTGGACGCCCTTCACGGTGAACAGCGTCGGGTCGAACGGGTCCCGCTGGCCGGGGCTGAACCCGACGGCTACCCGCGACGGGATGCCGAGGTGCCGGGCCAGCGCCGCGAACGCGGCGGCGAACTGCTCGCAGTAGCCGCGCCGGGTGTCGAGGAACCTCAGCAGGGCGTCGTTGCTGTGCCCCGGCTCGACGGTCTGGTCGTAGGTCCAGGTCTGCATCTCGTTCTGCAGGGCGATCGCCTTGTCGTAGGCCGTGTCGGCGCCCCGGGTGACCTGGTCCGCCCAGTCTCCGGCCGCGTCCGGGAAGCTGTCCGGCAGGTCCATGTTCCTGCCCCGGATCTCGTCGGGGATGCCGGGCGACGCCGACCGCAGCTCCGCCGCGGTCCACAGCGGCAGCACGGAGGTCACCTCGTACGTGAAGTTGTTTGACGTCTTCACGTCGCGGTCGACCATCAGCGTGCTGGACTCCTTGTCCCAGTCGATCTTCTGCTCGTCGGCGCTGGCGCCGAGGCTGTGGACCTCGACCGGGTCGAAGGCCGCCGGCAGCCACACCGAGCTCAGCCCGGTGATCGTGAAGCTCTGGGTGACGGCTCTGGTCTCCGCCTCGGGTGGGATGTCCTGGTCGAGCTCGCCGTCGGCGTCCTCGGTGCCGTACGACGAGCGCCACCGCTCGCCGTCGAACTCGTCGAGCGACGTCAGCCGCCAGTACGACGCCTCCTCGCTCACGACGGTGAAGACCTGGGCCTCCGACTGCTCGACCAGCCGGGGGTTCAGGTCCACCATCGGGCTGTTGACCTCGCGGGTCGGCTCGTCCTTGGTCAGGTCGCGCCACGCCACCAGCGCCTCGGCCCCGGCGCCCGGGAGGCGGGGACCGGCGGCGGTGCCGACGACGACCGCCAGGCCCGTCAGCGCGGCCCCCGTGGCGATCAGCGACGACCGGCCGTGGTTGCGGTGGTGGTCTCCGGCCCACCGGGACGTCCGCTCCTGGTTGGCCGTCCGGTGCACGAGCACGAACAGCAGCGCCGACCCGGCGAACAGCGCCGCGCCGGCGAACGGACTGCCCGGCCCGCCCAGCGCGGCCGAGAACACGAACAGGGTCGTCGCCGGGAGCAGGGCCTCGAAGGTCGCCCACACCCGGAACGCCGCCCAGTCGGCGACGAACACGATGGCCCAGATGGCGGCCGCGCTCACTGCCAGGAACCCGTTGTGCACCGGGGCCGGTGCTCGGACGTCCCCGAAGGTGCGCCACGCGCCGCGCAGGTCGTCGCCCACCGCGTCGAGCGTGCTGCCGGTCGGCAGCAGCCAGCGGGTGGTCTCGGGGAACCGCGCCCAGGTGATGAACAGCGCGGCCAGGCCGATGCAGGCGAGCGCTGCGGGCACGATGCGGACGCCGGCCCGGCGCAGCAGGGCGACCAGCGTGTGGGCGACGATCGCCTGGAAGACCAGCGGCCCGCGGTACGTGCCGTCGGCGAACAGCCGGTGCATGCCGACCACCGCGGCGATGGTCAGCAGGGCCAGGCAGGCCTCGCTGGCGAGCAGCATGTGGTCGCGGCGGCGCCGGCTCATCGGCCGGTCCACGCGATCGAGCGGGCCCGGTCGGGCTTGGCCATGGCCCGGTTCCACACGGTGGCGAACGGCGCGTCCTTGGTGACGCGGAGGATCGCCGCGTTGGGTGGGGCCGACCCGCGCGGGGCGCCGGCCCGCTCGACGCTCACGATCGTCACCATCCCGAAGCGCTGGCGGAGCCGGGCAACTGACAGCAGGTCGTCGCCGGTGGTCTGGGCCACCACCATGATCAGCGCCCCCTGCCCGTCGCGGTGGAGCACGTCGAGCATGGCCCGGAGGCTGGCGCTGCCGCTGGCCTCGACCACGGCCAGGTGCTCGAGCAGGGCCTGGACGTGGACGCTGCCGGCCCCGAAGCCCGAGTCGGCGCCGTCGGTCGTGGCCAGCCGGACCAGGTCGTGGCGGGCGCTGTTGGCCGTGACGATGCTGGCCGCCGCGGACACGGCGACCTCCAGCGACTCGGCGTCGTGGGTGGCCCGGCGGACGTCCAGCAGCACCGTGGTGCGTCCCTGCCACGGCTGCTCCTGCTGGCGGACCAGCAGCTCGTCGTGGCGGGCCGTCGACGGCCAGTGGATGCGGCGCAGGTCGTCGCCAACCACGTACGGGCGCAGGGCGTAGAAGTCGTCGCCGATGCGCCCGAGCGCATTTGGCTGGAGGACGCCGGCCATCGGGTCGTTGCCGGTGGTGAAGGGCACGGGCCGGATGTCGTCCACCTCGGGGAACACCGTGACCTCGACGGTCGGCGCGGCGACCGTGCTCGCCTGGGCCAGGCCGAACGGGTCGGCCACCACCACCCGCAGGGGGCCGACGCGCACGATGCCCCGCCGGTCGGTCGGCAACCGGTACGAGGCGGTCGACGCCGCGCCCTGGTCGAGCGGTGGCACCAGCAGCTCGGCCCCGGACGTGCCCGACACCGGGTCGCGCAGGCGCAGCACGGGCGTGGCCACCCGCCGTAGGTTGCGGATGCGGAGGTCGACCCGGCTCACCTGCCGGGCGTGGACGTGGGACGGGTGGACCTGGCGGTCGACCTGGAGGTCGAGCCGGGTCGTCCACACATAGGCGACGGCGAAGGCCAGCAGGCCCAGCGCCACCGCCCCGAAGACGTACAGCTCACCGATGCCGAGGAGCCGGGCGAGGGCGAGCACGCCGATGCCGCCCCACAGGCACAGCCACCCCTGGCGGGTCAGCACCGTCGACCTGCCCTCGGTCCCTCAGTGCCCTCCGGGGACGGGCACCGCCCGCAGCACCTCGGCGAGCGCGTCGGCGGGGCCGATCCCCCCGAGCTGGGCCTCGGGCGTGGCGATCAGTCGGTGGGCAAGCACGGGCACGGCCAGCGCCTTGAGGTCGTCGGGGATGACGTAGCCGCGGCCGGCGGCGGCGGCCCGGGCCCGGGCAACGCGCTGGAGCGCGAGCGTGGCCCGGGGCGACACGCCGAGCGCCAGGTGGGCGCTGCGCCGGGTGGCCTGGGCGACGTCGACCAGGTAGCCCTTGAGGCTCGGGGCGACGTGGACCTGGCGGGTGGCCTGGGCCATCCGCTCGACGTCGTCGTGGGTCAGGACCGACTGGAGGTCATGGAAGGGGTCGTGGTCACCATGGGTGTCGAGGATCTCGAGCTCGGCGCTGGGGGACGGGTAGCCGACCGACACCCGCATGAGGAACCGGTCGAGCTGGGACTCCGGCAGCGGGTAGGTGCCCTCGTGCTCGATCGGGTTCTGGGTGGCGATGACCATGAACGGCCGGGCCAGCGGGTAGGTCACGCCGTCGACGGTCACCTGGTCCTCGGCCATGGCCTCGAGCAGCGCGGCCTGGGTCTTGGGGGAGGCCCGGTTGATCTCGTCGGCCAGCACGATGTTGTTGAACACCGGCCCAGGCCGGAAGTCGAAGCTGTTGTCGCCGCGGTTCCACACGGTGATCCCGACCACGTCGGACGGCAGCAGGTCGGGGGTGAACTGCACCCGGCCGAAGCTGCACTTGATCGACGTGGCGAGCGACTTCGCCAGGTTGGTCTTGCCGACGCCGGGGACGTCCTCGAGCAGCAGATGACCCTCCGACACCAGGCAGAGCAGCATCAGCTCGATGACGTCGCGCTTGCCCTGGATGACGTGCTCGATGTTGCTGACGATGGTCTCGTAGTAGTCGGTGAAGGTCGCCCCCCGTGGCGCCGCGGTCTGGGTGCTGGCCACTGCCTCGGTCTCCCTCCGTCGAGTAGGTGAGCCACGCCAGGTTACGCCGTTCGGCCGCGCAACCGACCGTCGGGGTCGCGGGAGCGCCGGCGCTAGCGTCGCCGTCGTCGTGGAGACCGCACTGGCCGTCGACATCGGCGGCACCAAGATGGCCGTGGGCCGGGTCGACGCCGGGGGGCGGCTGGCGGACCGGAAGGCCGCGCCCACGCCTGCGACCGGGTCGGCCGAGGGCATGTGGGACGTGCTGGCCGGCCTGGTGGCCGCGGTGACCCGGGGCGACGAGGTGGTGGTCGGGGTGGGCTGCGGCGGCCCGATGGCGCCGGGCGGGGTGACCGTGTCGCCGCTCAACATCCCGGCCTGGCGCGACTTCCCGTTGCGCGACCGGCTGGCCGAGCTCACAGGGCGGCCGGTCTTCGTCGACAACGACGCCAAGGCCCTGGCGCTGGGGGAGGGGTGGGTCGGCGCCGCTCGCGGGCAGCGGGACTTCGTCGCCATGGTGGTGTCGACCGGGGTCGGGGGCGGCATCGTCGTCGACGGCCGTCTGCTCGACGGGGCCGCGGGCAACGCCGGTCACATCGGGCACGTGATCGTGGAGCCGGACGGCCGGCTGTGCGCCTGCGGCGCCCGGGGCTGCCTGGAGGCCGAGGCGTCGGGTCCATCGATCCGGGCGGCGTTCGGTGTCGACCCGGCCGAGGCTGGCGACGACGTCCGCCGCCGCACGGGGACGTTGGTGGGCCGGGCGGTGGCGTCGGTGGTCAACCTGCTCGACCTCCGGCTGGCCACGGTCGCCGGGTCGGTGGCGCTCGGGTTCGGCGCCGTGTTCTTCAGCGCCGCCCAGGCCGAGCTGGAGGCCCGGTCCCGGATCGGGTACGCCCGGCGGGCCCGGATCGTCCCCGCCGGGCTGGGCGACGAGGGCCCGCTGGTCGGGGCCGCCGCGGTGGGCTGGCGGGGGCTCGGCCGCGACGTGGGGGTGGCCTGACGCCGGCGGCTCCGGTTCCGGCGGCGATTCCGTGTGGCGATCGCAGTCGTTCGGCCGTTCCCGAGGCGAATCCCTGTCGCCTCGCCCTCCGGGAGCGCGTGGCGCCGCCAGTTCGGTCGGGGCCCGCCGCCGGCGGCCGCCGGTAGCCTCCGCCCGATGACCGACGGCCCCGGCCCCGCCCCCGGCCCCGCCGCCCCGGCGATGGACACCCGCTGGGCGGTGGCGGCCCTGGCCGCCGTGGCCCGCCACCCGTCGCTG
>JBKPHT010000165.1:0-16551 GCA_046730015.1 Actinomycetota bacterium | reverse complement strand
TGGCTCGACGCCCGCCGCTGACGATTCGGAGCCCTTCGGACGACCCCTCTACGCTCGGATTCATGGCTGATCTGGGATTCGACGGCAAGGTCGCGATCGTCACCGGCGCCGGTGGCGGCCTCGGTCGTTCGCACGCACTCGAGCTCGCGCGGCGGGGCGCGCTGGTGGTCGTGAACGACCTCGGCGGCTCGGTCGACGGCACCGGCAGCGGCACCACCGCGGCCCAGGCCGTGGTCGACGAGATCACGGCGGCCGGCGGCGAGGCCGTCGCCAACTACGACTCGGTGGCGACGCCGGAGGGCGGCAGGGCCATCGTGCAGACCGCGGTCGACGCCTGGGGCCGGGTCGACGTCATCATCAACAACGCCGGCATCCTGCGGGACGCCTCGTTCAAGAACATGGACGCCGACAAGGTGTCCGCGGTGCTCGACGTCCACCTCCGGGGCGCGTTCAACGTCACCCAGCCGGCCTGGGAGATGATGCGCAACCAGAGCTACGGCCGCATCGTCAACACCGCGTCGGGCGCCGGCGTGTTCGGCAACTTCGGCCAGACCAACTACGGGGCGGCGAAGATGGGCCTCGTCGGCCTGACCCGGGTGCTGGCCGTCGAGGGGGCGAAGAACAACATCAAGGCCAACGCCATCGCCCCGGTGGCCAAGACCCGGATGACCGAGGACATCCTGGGCCCGGCGGCCGACAAGCTGATGCCCGATGTGGTCACCCCGGTCGTGGCCTACCTGGCGCACGAGGACTGCGCGGTGACCGGCGAGGTCTACTCCTGCGGCGGGGGCCGGGTGGCCCGGATCTTCATCGGGGTCACCAGGGGCATCACCGACCCGGACCTGTCGCCCGAGACCGTGCGGGACCGGTTCGACGAGATCCGCGACGAGGAGGGCTACGAGGTGCCGGCCAACCTCAACGAGGAGCTGATGCTGGCCCTCAAGTCGATCGGCTGACCTCCGGCCTCCGACCCGCTCCCGCACGGCCCCCGGCGATGCCGGGGGCCGTGCCGCGCCCGGGGGACCGACGGCCAGCACCGGGAGTGACGGATGTCATGGTGTCGACGAGCGGTCAGCGATATATCGTCAACACATCGACGATAGTTCCAACGAGAGGAGAGACCCATGCGGGACCATCGCTTCCACGACTACCGGGGCGACCGCCTGCGGTTCGAGTTCGGGCCCTGGGGCGGCCCGCCCTTCCCGCCCGGCTTCGGCCGGGGACGGGGACGCGGGCGCGGCGGGCGGGGACGGCGGGGGCGCGGCGACGTCCGCAACGCCCTGCTCGCCCTGCTGACCGAGCGGCCCATGCACGGCTACGAGATGATCCAGGAGCTCGACGCTCGCACCGGCGGCATCTGGCGGCCGAGCCCCGGGTCGGTCTACCCCACCCTCCAGATGCTGGAGGACGAGGGCCTCGTCGCCGCCGACGACAGCGGCGGCCGCAAGCGCTACAGCCTCACCGACGAGGGGCGGACCGCCGCCGAGGCAGCAACCGCGAACCCGCCCTGGACCGAGGTCGCCGACGACGACACCGTTGCCGCCGCCCACGACGTCCGCCAGGCCGCCATGGGCATCATGGGCGCCCTGCGCGAGGTCGGCGTCGCCGGCACCGACGAGCAGCGGGCCCGGGCGCTCGAGATCCTCAACGAGGCCAAGCGCAAGCTGTACGCCATCCTCGCCGAGGGCGACTGACCGGCCGGCGCCCGGCTATCCCGCCCGGGCCACCCGGAGCGCCCGGCGGATCATCGGGATCTGCCCGGGCAGCCGGGCCAGGCCCAGCGCCCGGAACAGCGGCGCCGGCACGCCCGGCGCCGCCTGGTGCTCTGTCCCGGCGTCCATCACCATCTGGATGTTGGCGGGGAACATGGCGACCAGCAGCGTCGCCGCCAGCCAGGCGCCCGCCCGGCTCGTCCGCCGCGACAGCAGCAGGCCCCCGACCGCCAGCTCGGCCGCCCCGCTCGCCAACACCACCCGCCGGCGGTCGCCGAGCCACCGGGGCACGATCCGCTCGTACGCGCCGGGCACCGCGAAATGCAGCACGCCCGACCCGAGCATCATCGCCGCCAGCCCCCGCCGTGCCCGCCGGACGGCCGGCTCCTCGTCGCTCGTCACCGCCGGAACGGTAACCCGACGCTCACTCCGCCGGCGGGACGCCCGCCAGCAGCGACCGGATCGTCCGGTCGAGGACCCCCCGGGCCTGCTCCGGCGAGTCGCCGGCCTCCGACCGGAGGGTGTCCCACATCGCCCACGACGCACACGCCGCCAGCGCGTCGAGCAGCTCGCGCCGCTCCTCAGCCCGCAGCAGGTCGAGGTCGGCGGCGAACGCCTCCTCCACCTCGCTCCGCAGGAACGCCGACCCCCGGGCCGCGGCGTCGCGGATCTCGGGAGCGAACGGGCCGTGGACCGCCGCGGCCCGCCGGAACGGCAGCACGGCCTCCAGCAGCAGCGCCCGGTGGTCGACGAATGCCGTGATCCGCTCGTCGCGGGGCAGGGCCGGGTCGATCACCACCACCAGCACCGCGAGCCGCTCGACGATCCGCTCGATCACCGCCGTGTGCAGCGCCGGCAGGTCGTCGAAGTGCTGGAACACCGACCGCACCGACACCCCGGCCCGCTCGGCGATGCGGGGCGCGGTCGGGCGGAGGTCACCCTCCTCGACCAGGCCGATGCTGGCGTCGACGATGGCCTCCCGGGGGCGGGCGGCGCGCGCCGCCCGGCCATCGGTGGGGACGGCGGATTGTTGCACTGAACCTGCAGGTTACTCCGGCGAGGTCGGGGCCACCGGAGAGCCGTGGTGGAGGACCATTAGCCACCGCCCGTCGACCCGGCGGAACACGTTGACCGCGGCCACCGTGGCCCCCACCTGATCCGCGATGAGGTTCTCGTCCAGCGTGACCCACGCCGCGTCGCCCGACAGGTGCACCCGCTCGTCGGTCAGGATGAACTGCAGCCGCTGGGGTCCGCCGAACAGGGCGAACCACGAGCCGGCCACCGCACCCCAGCCATGCAACGTCTTCCACCCGGGGTGGGTGCAGACGACGTCGTCGTCGTGCGACCACAGGTCCGACATGGCGTCGAGGTCGCGCGCCTCGAACGCCTCGTAGTAGGCGCGGTTGGCGGCCATCACGGCCTCGACGTCGACCGTCTCGGGCATCGGCCGCCGACCCTACCGGCGCCGGGCCCGACTCCCCGCAGTTGGCCGGGACGGCGGCACCGCTGCCAGCATGGCCCGATGTCGTCCCCGCCCGCCACGCCCCTCCCCCCGGCGCCCGCCCGCCCGGTGGCCTCCACCGACGGCGTCACCCTCGCCGTGCACGACCTCGGCGGATCGGGGCCCGAGGTGCTGTTCTGCCACCCGACCGGGTTCCTCGGCCTGACCTGGGGGCCGCTCGCCTCCCGGCTCGCCGGGGTCGCCCACTCGTGGGCCGTCGACTTCCGCGGCCATGGCGACAGCACCTCCCCGGCTTCCGGGGATTTCGGCTGGCGGGGCATGGCCGACGACGTGCTGGCCGTGGTCGACGCCCTGGGGCTGGCCGGGTGCCGCGGCGTCGGGCACTCGATGGGCGGCACCGCCCTGCTGCTGGCCGAGCAGCGCCGGCCGGGCACGTTCGCCGCCCTGTGGCTGTACGAGCCGATCCTGATGCCGCCGAGCGTGGGCAGGCCACCGGGGTCGAACGGCATCGCCGACGCCGCCCGCCGGCGGCGGCCCTCGTTCGCCGATCGCGCCGCGGCGTACGCCAACTTCGCCTCCAAGCCGCCACTGTCGGCCCTGTCGGCGGACACCCTCCGGGCCTACGTCGACCACGGGATGCGCGACCGTCCCGACGGCGCCGCCGTCGACCTGAAGTGCACGCCCGAGACCGAGGCCCGGGTGTTCGAGGGCGGGTTCGGCAGCGACGCGTTCGCCCACCTCGGCGAGGTCGGGTGCCCGGTGACCATGGCGATGGGTAGCGAGGCGGTCGGCCCCGCCCGGTTCGGGCCGCCGGCGGTGGACGCCCTCCCCCGCGGCCGGCTGGAGATCCACGACCTCACCCACTTCGGCCCGATGGAGGACCCCGAGCAGATGGCCGCCGCCGTCCGCACCGCGCTCGCGCTGGGCTGAGCCACCCGGCCGCCGCGTTAGGTTCGGCGGCATGCAGGGGCCACTCGAAGGAAAGGTCGCGCTCGTCGCCGGGGGCACCCGGGGAGCGGGCAGGGGCATCGCGGTGGAGCTCGGCGCGGCGGGCGCGACCGTCTACGTCACCGGCCGGACCAGCGGGTCGCAGCGCTCGGAGATGGACCGTCCCGAGACCATCGAGGAGACGGCGGCCCTGGTCGACGAGGCGGGCGGGCACGGCATCCCCGTGCGGGTCGACCACCTGGTGCCCGACGAGGTCCGAGCCCTGGTCGACCGGATCCGGGCCGAGCAGGGCCGCCTCCATCTGCTGGTCAACGACATCTGGGGCGCGCCGATGGAGTGGGACGCCACGGTGTGGGAGTCGACCCTCGAGACCGGGCTGCACACCCTCCGCCTGGGCATCGACACCCATGCCATCACCAGCCATTTCGCCCTGCCGCTGCTCATCGAGCAGCCGGGCGGGCTGGTGGTGGAGGTCACCGACGGCACCGACGAGTACAACGCGGCGAACTACCGGGTGTCGTTCTTCTACGACCTGGTCAAGGCCGCGGTGAACCGGATGGCGTTCGCGCTCGCCCACGAGCTGGCCCCGCACGGCGCCACCGCGGTGTCGCTCACCCCCGGCTGGCTGCGGTCCGAGGCCATGCTCGAGGCCTACCAGGTGACCGAGGAGCGCTGGCGGGACGCCACGGCCGTCCAGCCCCACTTCGCCATCTCCGAGACCCCCGCCTACGTCGGCCGGGCGGTGGTGGCGCTCGCCTCCGACCCCGACGTCGCCCGCTGGAACGGGCAGTCGCTGTCGAGCGGCGGGCTGGCCCGGGAGTACGGGTTCACCGACGTCGACGGCAGCCGGCCCGACGCCTGGCGCTACCTCGTCGAGGTGCAGGACCCGGGCAAGCCGGCCGACACCACCGGCTACCGCTGAGCGGGCCGGACGACGAGCGGGCCGGGCGGGCCGGGCACGCCGGGCAAGGGTCCACGAGGCGGTCACACCCCCGACGTACGCTCGGAGCCATGGCCTTCCCGGTGCCGCGGTCGCTCAGCCCGTCGAAGGTGTCGTCGTTCACCGACTGCGCCCTGGCCTTCCGCTTCTCGGTCATCGACCGGCTGCCCGACCCGCCCACCGTCGCCACCAACCGGGGGACGCTGGTCCACGCCGCGCTCGAGCGGCTGCATCTGCTGGCCCCGGCCGAGCGGACGCCCGCGGCCGCCCGGGCCTGCCTCGACGCCGCCGCAGCCGACCTCCGCACCGACCCCGAGTACCTGTCGCTCGGGCTCGACGACCAGGCGGCCGCCGCCTTCCGCGCGGAGGCCGCCGTCCTGGTCGACAACTACTTCCGCCTGGAGGACCCGACCCGGGTGCGGGCCATCGGCCTCGAGCTCAAGGTCGAGGCCGAGATCGACGGCATCCGGCTGCGGGGCATCATCGACCGGCTCGAGCTCGACGACGACGGCGAGCTGGTGGTCACCGACTACAAGACCGGCGGCGCGCCCACCACCCAGCACGAGCGCAAGCGGCTCTCGGGCGTCCACATCTACTCGCTGCTCTGCGAGCAGCTGCTCGGCCGCCGGCCCCGCTCGGTCCAGCTGCTCTACCTCCGCGAGCCGCTGGCCCTGACCACCGTGCCCACCGACCGGTCGACGCGGGGCACCCGGCGGACGCTCGGGGCGGTGTGGCAGGCCGTCGAGCGGGCCTGCGAGCGCGAGGACTTCCGGCCCCACACGTCCCGGCTGTGCGACTTCTGCGCCTACCAGTCCTACTGCCCGTCCTACGGCGGCGACCCGGACGAGGCCCGCCGGCTGGGCGAGGAGCTCGCCGCGGCCGCCGAGGCCGAGCGGGCGGCCCGCGCCGAGCGCGCCGCGGGGAGCGACACCGAGGCCGGGGCGCCGGCGCTGGCCGGCGCCGGCGCCGGCTGACCGGGCTCCCGCCCACTCGCCGGTAGGCTCCGGCGCCGATGCCCGGCCCCCTGCACCGCGCCACGAAGGCGGTCGCCGCCTTCGACGCGGCGATCGACACGCGGGTCGACCGGCTGCGCGGCCACCCCCACCTCGACCGGCTGATGTACGCCGCGTCCGAGCTGGGCGACTTCAGCCTGATCTGGCACCTGGTCAGCGCGACCCGGGCCCTCGGGCCCGACCGCCGACTCGCCCACGCCGTCCGGATGGCCGCCGTGCTCGGGACCGAGTCGGCGCTCGTCAACGGGCCGGTGAAGAGCCTGTTCCGGCGGCACCGCCCGGCCTGGGAGCAGGAGCGGCCCCGGCGCCTCCGCCGGCCCCGGACGACCAGCTTCCCGTCCGGGCACGCCTCCTCGGCATTCACCGCCGCAGGCGTCCTGTCCCAGAACGACCCGCTGTGGCCGCTCTACTACGCGATCGCCGCGGTGGTGGCGGGCAGCCGGGTCTATGTCAAGATCCACCACCCGTCGGACGTGGTGGCCGGCGCCCTGCTCGGGGTGGCGCTGGCCGCGCTGACCCGGCGGGCCTGGCCGTCCCCCGAGCCGCCGGCGGGAGACTGACCCGCGCCGGGAATGCGACGGGCCCCGCGCGTCGTTGCCCACAACGATGAGCCTCTTCTCCGTGACCTGGGACTACCGCTGCCCCTTCGCCCGCAATGCCCACGAGCACGTCATCGTCGGCCTCCGGGCCGGGGTTCCGTGGGACGTGACGTTCGTGCCCTTCTCGCTCGGGCAGGTCCACGTGCCCGAGGGCGAGCCCGACGTGTGGGTGCGACCCGAGGTCGACAGCGGCCTCTTCGCGCTGCAGGCCGGGGTCGTCGTCCGCGACCGGTTCCCCGACCGCTTCCTCGACGTCCACGAGGCCCTCTTCGCGCTCCGCCACGACCACGGCGGCCACCTGGAGGACGGGGCCGAGGTCCGCCGGGTCCTCACCGAGCAGGGCGTCGACGCCGACGCCGTGTTCGCGGAGATCGCCTCCGGTGCCGCCCTCGAGACCGTCCGGGCCGAGCACACCGCGGCCGCCGAGGGTCACGAGGTCTGGGGCGTCCCCACGTTCGTGCAGGGCGACAGCGCCGTGTTCGTCCGGCTGATGGAGCGCCCGCGGGGCGACGTCGAGGTGGCGCGACGGACGATCGACCGGGTCGTGGGACTGCTCGGCGAGTTCCCCGAGCTCAACGAGTTCAAGCACACCTCGCTGAAGCGGTAGCCGGGCCCGGCCCCGCGACGTCAGCGCCGGAGGGGCGGTTCAGCCGACGACGGCGACGTCTTCGCGGTCGTCGTCCGCGGACGGGTTCACCAGCAGCATCCGGACGTCGAGCAGCAGGTCGGCGACCTCGTTGGACGACACCAGCTCGCGACGCCCCAGGTCGACCAGACCCTTGTCGATGACGGCCAGAGCCTCGTTGATCACCTCGTCGAGAGCACGGGTCTCGGTCACGCCGCCCACCATACCGGGCCGCCGGCATCGCACGACGGCACAGCCGGAGATCTACGCAGCGAGCACGGACGACCACTCAGGTGCACCGGCCCCCGGGGCCGTGCCCGCGCACCGGGGGCCCGGTCCGCGCGTCGTAGCCTTTGCGCCGGTGAGCGAAGTCCTCCACGGGCCCGACGACGCAGGGGGCCGGGCGCCGGGGCGCCCCGTCTCCGGCGCGCCCGCCCGGCGCCAGGGCGGCCCGGTGTGACATACGACCTCATCGCCCGGCTGGGGCGGGGCGGCATGGGCGTGGTCGACCTGGCCCGCGACCGCGACGGCAACAAGGTCGCCCTCAAGCGCCTGACGCTGCAGGGCTCCGCGGCCGAGATCGCCCGAGCCCGGGAGCGCCTCCTGCGGGAGGCCGCCGTCCTCCGCAAGCTCCACCACCCCAACGTCGTCGGCCTGCTCGACGTCATCGACGAGGGCGACGAGATCGTGCTGGTCATGCCCTACCTGTCCGGCGGCAGCCTGGCCGAGCGGGTGGCCCAGCACGGCCCCGCGCCCGCCGACGAGGTCGAGCGCCAGGCCCGCCGCCTGGTCGGGGCGCTGGCCTCGGCCCATGCCGCCGGCATCGTCCACCGCGACATCAAGCCGGCCAACATCCTCTTCGACGAGCGAGGCGAGCCATGCCTGGCCGACTTCGGCGTCGCCCTCAGCCGGGACCAGACCCACGGGCTGACGATGGCCGGCATGGTCGTCGGCACTCCCGGGTTCATGGCGCCGGAGCAGGCTCGGGGAGACGCCATCTCCCCCGCCACCGACGTCTTCTCGCTGGGCGCGACGCTGCTGTTCGCGGCCACGGGCGACGGCCCCTATGGGCAGGGCGACCCGGGCCTGCTCATGGTCCGGGCGGCGGCGGGCAAGGTGGAGAAGGTCCCCCGGTCGCTGCCGGCCTCGCTCCGCAAGCTGCTGTCGACCATGCTCGACCCCCGCCGCCAGCGCCGGCCGGCGGCCGCCGCCCTGGCCGGGCCGGCGGGCCGCTCCCTGACGCTCCCCCGCTCGCGGCTGGGCCGCTTGGGCTGGGCGATCGCCGCGGCGGTGGCCGCGGTGGTCGTGGCCGTCGCCGCCGCGTGGGCCGCCGGCTCCGGCGACGACGGGGGCCGGCGGGACGGCGGGGCCGAGGGCGCCGTCGCCCCCGTGCCCTCGGCCGACGACTGCGTCGACCTGCCCTACCAGCCGTGCGGCGAGCCCGAGCCGGCCCCGTTCACCGACGGCACCAACTGCGTCGAGGCCCACGCCGACTACGACGGCGACCCGGCGAACGGCTGCGAGGCCGCACCCGACACGGTCGACGAGGAGCCGCTCGTCGACGTGGTGGAGGCCAACATCGTGCCCTCCGACGACGTCGACACCTACGCCGTCGAGGTGGGCGACGGCCTGCAGGCCACCTGCGACGGCACGCTCGAGCTGACGCTGGAGGCGCCGTCGGGCATGGCCCTCGGCCTCGAGGTGGCCGACGGAGACGGCACGGTGCTGGGCCAGGCCACCAGCGTGAACGGGACGCCGGCGGTGATCCTGCTGGCCGAGGAGGAGTGCGGCACCGAGGCCACCACGCTCGACGTGGTCGTGTTCCCGATCGGCGGCGAGCGCGTCGCCAGCCCGTACCGCCTGTCGCGCCGAGGCGGCTACTGAGCCGCGGCTAACGGAGCGCGCCCAGCTCGGCCTCGATCCGGGCCAGGCGGCGCTCGATGTCTCCCATGCGGTCGACGAGGTCGGCCAGCTCGCTGACCAGCGCGGCCGGCCCGGGACCGTGCCGGCCGCCGTCGCCGCCCATGCCCAGCTGGCCGGCCGGGCGGGTGAGGACGTCGACCGGAGGCGGCGGGGGCGGGGGTGGTAGTGCGGCCGCGCCCCGGTCGGCCGGGACGCCCCGCTCGACCGAGCCCGCCAGCCGCCGCTCGAGCTCGGCCACCCGGGCCACCAGGTCGGCGTAGGACGGCGCGGCGACCTCGGCCACGACGCGGCCGCCCGCCGACCATCCCGCCGGGGCGACGCCGGTGCCGGCACCGTCCGGGGCCGCGACCCCGCCGGCAGCGCCGTTCGGCGGGGGTCCGGTGAGGACCTGGGCCCACCGCGGCGCGCCGCCGGCGCCCGAGGCCACCCGGGCGGCGAAGGGCCGTGGCGTCCGGGCGGCGAGGGCGTCGAGGACGGCGTCGACCTCGCTCGCGTCCGCGAAGGGGTGGAGCCGCCGCGCCTGGGCCCGCACTTCGTCGACGGACTGGACACCCCGCAGCAGCAGCACGGCCAGCACCGCGAGGTCGCCCGGGCCCATCCGCCAGCGCTCGTCGGCCCGGTGGCGGTAACGGGTCGTGCGGACCTCGTCGGTCGGCGGCACGAACCGGGCCAGGCCCCGCGACTTGAGGGCCAGGAGGGTGTCCTCCACCGTCCGGTCGTCGTAGGCGACGACCGGGACGCGCCCGGTCGGCTGGTTGCAGGCCAGGCGGAGCGCGTTGAGGGTCACGGGAACGGCCTCCGGTGCGGCCGCCTCCTGCTCGATCAGGCACCCGAGCACGCGACCCTCAGCCGCCGTCAGCTCCATAGACGGCCGATGCTACGGCCCCGCGCCCCGCCGCGCTGCCACCCCCCGGGGCCGAGCCGGCGCTGGGCGTCGGCCGGATGCCCCGCCGGCGGCCGGGCGGCACTACCTTCGCCGCCCATGGGGATGGACCGTGCCGGTGTGACCTTCGCCTCGCTGATGACGCTGGGCCCGGACTTCGCCACCACCACGGCCCGGCTGGCCGGCGAGCTGGGCTACCGCAGCTTCTGGACCGCCGAGACCACGGGACCGGAGGCGTTCTCGGTGCTGGCCGCCGCGGGCGCCGCGGCGCCGGGCCTCGACCTGGGGACCGGCGTGCTGGCCCTGCAGCTCCGGACCCCGCTGGTGGTCGCGATGGCCGGCGCCACCCTCCAGGCGCTGCACCCCGACCGCGACATCCTGCTGGGCATCGGCATCTCGTCGCCGGTGGTGACGGAGCGGTGGCACGGGGCGCCGTACGGCGACCGCCCGCTCGACCGGGTGCGGGAGTACGTCGCGCTCCTCCGGACCGCGCTCGGCGGCGAGAAGGTCGACTTCGCGGGCGACTTCTACCAGGTGAAGGGCTTCCGTCTCGGCGTCCGGCTGGGCGAGCGGCGTCCGAAGATCGTGGTCGGCGCCCTCAACCCGAAGATGCTGGCGCTGGCCGGCGAAGTGGCCGACGGCGTGCTGCTCAACTACCTGCCGGCGTCGCACGTGCCGTGGTCGGTGGAGCAGGTCCGCAAGGGCGGCGACGCGGAGATCTACGCCTACGTCCACGGCGGCGTCTGCGAGCGGGAGGAGGGCGTCGAGCTCGCCCGGCGCGACCTGTTCTCCTACGCGGTGGTCGACAGCTACGCCCGCAACTTCGAGCGGGCCGGGTTCGGCGACGAGGTGGCGGAGATCCGGGCCCGGTTCGCGGCGGGCGACCGGGCCGGAGCGTTGGGCGCCGTCAGCGACCGGATGGTCGACGCCATCGACGTGATGGGCGACGCCGCCACGGTCGCCGCCACCATGCAGGCCTACGTCGACGCCCGCGCCCACGTCCCGGTGCTCATGCCGCTGCCCTGGGGCGGCGACCGGCGTGCGTCGGCCGAGGCGGCCGTCCGCGCCGCTATCGGGGCGACCTGAGGCTGCGCCGACAGGCACGGCCTCAGGGACCGCGTCCCCGTCACACGCCGGTCGTACGATGCGCTGCATGGACCTGCGCGACCGCATCTGTGTGGTGACCGGCGGAGCGAGCGGCATCGGCCAGGCGCTCTGCCAGCGCTTCGCGGCCGAGGGGGCGCGCTGCGTCGTGGTCGTCGACCGCGACGCCGACGGCGCCCTGGCGACGGCCGGCGCGCTGGGCGGCCGGGCGGTCGCCCGGACGGCCGACGTCACGGTCGAGGCCGATGTCGAGTCCGTGATCGACCGCACCGAGGACGAGATCGGCCCCATCGAGCTGTTCGCCTCCAACGCCGGCGTGCTCGGCTACGGCGGGCTCGACGCGCCCGACGCCGCCTGGTCGCTGACGTGGTCGGTCAACGTGCTGGCCCACCTGTACGCCGCCCGGGCGATGGTCCCCCGGATGATCGAGCGGGGCGGCGGCTACCTGCTCTCGACGGCGTCGGCGGCCGGGCTGTTGAGCCAGCCGGGCGACGCCCCCTACTCGGTGACCAAGCACGCGGCGGTGGCGCTCGCCGAGTGGCGGGCGATCACCTACGGCGACCAGGGGATCAAGGTGTCGTGCCTGTGTCCGATGGCGGTCGACACCGCGATGCTGCGGGGCGGCGACCCGGCGGGCGGGCCCGGTGACCCGCCCGAGGGCGCGGCCGGGGCCGCCGCGGTGCAGGGCGTGCTGTCGGCCGAGGCCGTCGCCCACGCGGTCGTGGCGGGGCTGCGGGACGAGCGGTTCCTCATCCTCCCCCATCCCGAGGTGGCGACGTTCGAGCAGCGCCGGGCCGCCGACCGCGACCGCTGGCTGGCCGGGATGCGCCGGCTCAGCGCCTCGCTCGGCATCACCGACGCCGCCCCGCCCACCGGGGAGTGACGCGGTGCCGGGACCGGGGACGACCGCCTCGCTCGACGACCTCGGCCTGGTGCCGGGCGACCGGGTCCGCTGGCGCGACCGGCCGGGGGCGCGCTGGCGCGAGGGGCGGGTGACCGGGCGGGAGCGGGACGGCAGCGTCGGGATCCGGGACGACCGGGGCGCCAGCCGAGCGCTCGCCGCCGACCGGCTGGAGGTGCGCACCCGGGGGCCGCGCGGTGGCGCGGTGTGGGACCCGGTGCGCGAGCGGCGGGCGCGCACCGAACAGCTCGGGCTGTGGGCCCGGGAGCCCGCCGAGGGCGGCACCCGCGGCCGCTGAGCCGCGCCGATGTGGTTCAGTGGGGCGGGGGGCTCCCGAAGACACGACCGCGACCTGGGGACTGCCCACCGATGAGTCGAACCCGACAGCTGAGGGGGGCGCTGACCGCTGCGCTCCGCGCCCGCCTCGAAGCCCGCGCCGCCGCCGGCGACGGCCCCGCCCTGGCCGGCGAACCCCGGCCCCGCGCCCGCCCTGCGGCAGCGGGGCGGACCGTGCCCGACGCCGCGCTGGCCGACCTCGCGACGTGCCTGTGGCGGCTCCGGGCCCGGCCGGCCGACCCCGACCGCGACCTCGACGCCGCCTTCGACGCGCTGGCCGGCGCCGGCATCGAGGTCCGAGACCACGACGGGGACCCGTACGACCCCGACCAGCCGGTCAGGGCCGTGCGGTTCGAGCCCGACTCAGGTGCCGACCGCGACCGGGTGGTCGAGACGGTCCGGCCGACCGTGTACCGGGGCGGCGAGGTGATCCAGCCGGGCGAGGTGGTCGTGGCCACCCCCGCGGCCCCGCCGCAGCCCGGCTGATCCGTCGTTCCCGAGGCGATAGCGGTCGGGGGCCGACCCCTATGACCTCACGAACCTGCGAACGACCCCTATCGCCTCCCCCACCCGGTCCCGACACGACCTGCCCGACACCCCCGGGCCGACGGCCCCGCTCCCTGGTACTCGTTGCGTGTGACCGACGTCACCGGTAGGTTCCCGCGCACGGGCCCGGGAGGGGTGGGCCCCACCTCAGGGGGTACGACATGCGCGAGACGGCACCGGCGCGGCGGCGGGCAGCGGCGGGAGGCGTCCGCCGCCGTATGTGGGCGACTGGGCTCGCCCTGGTCGCCGCGGCCACCGTGCTGGCCGGCACGGGAGCGGCCGGCGGGGCGCCCCGCCCCCGCCCGGAGCGCTTCGAGATCACCGTCCTGTCCAGCCGAGCCGACCAGGTCTCCGGCGGCGACGCGCTCGTGGCGGTCACCGTGCCCGACGGCTTCCCCACCGACAGGGTGCGCGTGCTGGTCAGCACCACCGACGTCACCGGCGCGCTGACGCCCGGGGCGGGCGGCACGCTGACCGGCGTCGTCACTGGCCTGGCCGACGGCCCCAACACGCTCACCGCCGAGGGCACCGGCGAGGGCCGCACGCCCAAGCCCGCAAGCCTGACCCTCGTCAACCACCCGATCGGGGGCCCCATCTTCTCCGGCCCCCAGCAGCAGCCGTTCGTCTGCACCACCGCCCGCGCCCGCCTCGACGGCCGCCCGCTCCTCGGCCAGCCCCTCGTCGACAACCAGGACAGCTTCGGCATCCCCGTGGCCGCCGAGGCGTCCGACGGCAGCTATCCCCAGGACGACCGGGGCTACCCCACCGCCGACGCGCAGATCGTCGGCTGGAGCGGCAACTGCGCGTCCCCGACCCGGTACGGATACGTCTACCGGTCGACTGCCGACAACCAGTTCCACTGGCTCGACGACCCGACCGCCCCGCCGGCCGACGTCGCCACCACCACGACCCTGGACGGGGCCACCGTCCCGTTCGTGGTCCGGTGGGAGCGGGGCACGATCAACCGCTTCATCTACAGCGTCGCCATGCTCGCCCCCGTGGGCGAGGCGGACCCCGCCGTCCCCGACGACTCGCTGTGGAACCGGCGGCTCGTGTTCAGCTTCGACGGCGGCGTCGGCATCGGCCACAGCCAGGGCACGACCAGCACCGGCTCGATGCTGCCCGCCGACCTCCTCGGCAAGGGCTACGGCGTCATGTGGTCGAGCGGCACCCGCACCAGCGTCCACTACAACCTGCAGGTCGGGGGCGAGACGGCGCTCATGCTCAAGGAGCGCACGGTCGAGGCCCACGGCGTCCCCGACTACACGGTCGCGGTCGGCGGCTCCGGCGGCGCCATCCAGCAGTACGTCTACGCCCAGAACCACCCGGGGCTCATCGACGCGGCGATCCCCCAGTACTCCTACTCCGACATGGTCACCCAGACGATCCACGTCGGCGACTGCGAGCTGCTGGAGCACTACTTCGACGCCACCGACCGGGACAACCCCCGGTGGCGCGACCCGGAGGCCCGCCAGGCGGTGCTCGGCCTCAACGCCACGAACTTCCCGAAGAACCTCTCCCCGGGCGAGATCGCGCAGTGGAACGGGCTCTACGGACTGTACGCAGCGTTCGGCTATCAGGGGATGGACCGCGACCCGGCGTCGCCCGCGCCCGGCCTGACGGAGTGCAGGCCCGGCTGGTTGGGGCTCACCCCGCTGGTCCTCAACCCGACCTTCACCAACGTCGCCGACCTCGACAAGCTGGCCCAGGGCAGCGAGGGCGTCGAGTGGACCCATTGGGGCGACACCCGCAACATCTACGGCGTCGGCGACGACGGCTTCGTCCGGGTGCCGTGGGACAACGTCGGCGTCCAGTACGGGCTGGAGGCGTTGCGGTCGGGCGCCATCACCCCGGCCGAGTTCCTCGACCTCAACGCCGGCGTCGGCGGGTGGAAGCGGACGTCCGAGATGGTGCCGGAGGGCTTCCCGTTCGCCGGGGACCTCACGTTCGAGAACTTCGACCCGTGGAGCTCGCGGAACATGAACCTGTCGCCCGACGGCGGCGTCACCCCCGCCCCCCGCACCGAGGGCGACCGAGCCGCCATGAACGCCGCCTACACGTCCGGCATGGAGTTCCAGGGCGACATCGACATCCCGGTGATCGACTGGCGCCACTACCTCGAGGACGAGCTGGACATGCACCACAGCCACCAGTCGTTCGCCAGCCGGCAGCGGATGCTCAACGCCGACGGGGACGCGTCGAACCAGGTGGTGTGGTTCACCGACGCCCGGCCGGCACGGGCGTTCGACCAGACGCCGATGGCGTTCGAGGTGATCGACGAGTGGATGGCCAACATCGCCGCCCATCCCGACCGCAGCGTCGGCGAGAACCGGCCCGACCGGGCCGTCGACTCGTGCTTCGACACGAGCGGCGCGCTCATCGCCGCGGGCGAGGACGTGTGGGCGGGCGTGCTCGACGACGCCGCCCCCGGGGCCTGCACCGAGCGGTTCCCGATCTACTCGTCGTCGCGCCGCCAGGCCGGCGGCCCGTACGAGGGCGGCGTGTGGAAGTGCCGGCTCCAGCCCGTCGGCAGGGCCGTCGGCACCGGGGTCTACGGCTCGTGGACGCCGACGGCCGAGGAGCGGGCCCGGCTCGAGCAGATCTTCCCCGGCGGGGTGTGCCGATGGGACAAGCCGGACCTGGGGTTGCCCCGCGGCTGAGCCCGCCGGCGCGGCCAGACTCTGGCCGTGGACCCCCGCACCATCGCCGTCTACCAGGAGCGGGCCGCCGAGTACGGCGACCGGCGCCGGGCCTACCACCCCGACCGGGCGGTGGCGTTCGCCGCCCGGCTGCCGCCCGGGGCGGTGCGGCTCGACCTCGGGGCTGGGCCGGGCCACTACCTGCCCCACCTCGGCGCCCCGGTGGTGGCGGTCGACGCGGCGCCGGCCATGCTGACCGAGGCCCGGCGCCGTCACCCAGGCACCCCGGCGGTGGTGTGCGACGCTGCGGCGCTACCGCTGCGGCGGGGGTCGCTGGGCGGGGTGTGGGCCAGCAAGGTCCTCCAGCACGTCGAGCGGGAGCGGCTCCCGGTGGTGCTGGCCGGCCTGCACCGGGCCCTGGCGGTGGGCGGGGTGCTCGACCTGGCCGTGTTCACCGGCGACGGCGAGGATCGGACTGGGGCCGACGACGACTTCCCTGGCCGCCGGTTCGTCTGGTGGCAGCCCGGGCCGCTGGTCGACCTGCTGGTGGGCGCGGGGTTCGCGGTCGACCAGGTGACGCGCGGCGCCGACGGGGGCGACCGGGCCGACGCCACCGACACCGCCGTCGGCGGCCGGCTGGCGGCGCAGGCGACTCGGGCCCGGACCCTGCCCGACACGGTCGGCGCGGGCATGCGGCTGCTCGTCTGCGGCCTCAACCCGAGCCTGTACGCGGCGGACGCGGGCATCGGCTTCGCCCGCCCGGGCAACCGGTTCTGGCCGGCTGCGCTGGCGGCCGGGATCGTGACCGCCGACCGCGACCCCGACCGGGCCCTGGCCGACCACGGCGTCGGCATGACCGACATCGTGAAGCGGGCCACGGTGGCCGCGGCCGAGCTCACTCGCGACGAGTACGTCGCGGG
>JBKPHT010000164.1:0-15627 GCA_046730015.1 Actinomycetota bacterium | reverse complement strand
CGCCCCGGCCGATGCCAAGCCGGGCACCACCGTCGCCCCCTCGGGGCGCGTGATCCCGCCCCGCCCGCGCAAGAAGTCCAAGGGCACACGCCGCTGATCTCCATCTATCCGAGACTCGGGCATCGCTTCGCGTCCCATTCGGCTGCGAGTTCGCGGACGAACGCGATCGTGTCAGTGGGCGACAGCGCTAAGCGGACGGCCTGCTTGTAGGTCGCCATGAAGTACCCCACCTCGTCGGCGTCGGTGATGAACCGCCCGCCGCCGTAGCCCTCGATCCATACTCTCGGCTCCCCCACGGATGCGTCATGATGACGAAGGTGTCGAGCCGCCGGGCCTCGTGCTGGCCGGCGTCGAACGTCGTCACCCGCACCGTGACGTGGGGCAGCTCCGCCATGCGGGCCAGCTCGGTGAGCTGGTCCGCCATCACACTGGCGTCGCCCACCAGGACCCGCAGCGCCTGCTCTGCCTGGATAACGTCGAGGGCGAGTTCCTTTTCCTTTACCCGCTGCTGCCTGTTCCGGCGCTGCTCCACCCGCTCGCGGACGTAGGCGTCGGGGACCTCCGACAGGCCCACCTTCCGAACAACGGCCTCGGTGTAGGCCGGTGTCGCATCATACGAACCGTGGAGCCAGCAGCACGGAGCGTTCAGGCTGCACGCGGTGAACGACATCGACCGAAACCCGGCGTACGAGGCCGGCCCGTGGCGCGGCGCTGACGTCGCCGACCTGGGTCCTCCGCCTCTGGGAGCACCGGGCGACTCAGAGGCTGAGCCGTGGGGCGCCGACGGCAGCCGAGCAGGCACGGCTGCTCGCCGTCCGGGCCGTGCTGCGGGAGAGGGCCCGCTCATGACGTCCGGCCCGGCGACCGATCCGGGCGGCGCCCGATGTGCCTGGTCGTACTGCGTGAAGTGGGGCAGCCTCATGGTCGAGCGCGCCGACGGGACTGGCGGCACCGAGCGTATGTGGGTGTGCTTGACCCACGCCGTCCATGCCGAGGTCTGGGGCTGGGTCACGGTTCGGCCGTAGCGGTCCGTGCAGGGGACGGCGGGTAACGTCGCCAGCCATGACGCGGGATCCGACCTGGCTGGCGAGCCACCTGCGGGACGTCCCGGACTTCCCCACGCCGGGCATCGTCTTCAAGGACCTCACGCCGCTGCTGGCCGACGTCGACGCGTTCCGCTACTCGGTCGACGCCATCGCCGACCACGCCGCCGGGCTCACCATTGACAAGGTGGTGGGGGTCGAGGCCCGGGGGTTCATCTTCGGGGCCGCCGTCGCCTACCGGCTCGGCGCCGGCTTCGTGCCCGTCCGCAAGCCGGGCAAGCTGCCGTACCGGACCGTGGCCGAGACGTTCGAGCTGGAGTACGGCGTCGACGCCCTCGAGGCCCACGAGGACGCCCTGGTAGAGGGCGACGCCGTGCTGATCGTCGACGACGTCCTCGCCACCGGCGGCACGGCGGCGGCCGCCTGCCGGCTCGTCGAGCGGCTCGGCGGGCAGGTGGCCGGGTTGGCCTTCGTGGTCGAGTTGGGATTCCTGGGTGGCCGGGCGAAACTGGTTGATCACGACATACTCAGCTTGATCACCGTGTAGCTGGTGCCGGACTGAGGAAGGAGGCCAGACGTGCCGACGGTCGACCGGGTCCTGCCATGGCGGCGCAACCACCAGCCGCCCGCGGACGAGGTCGCGCCCCTGCTGCAGCTCTTCCGGCGCCGGCACCCCAAGGCCCCCACCGCCCTCATCACCCGGGCGTACCTCCGGTCGGCCGACGCCCACCGGGGCCAGTCCCGCAACTCGGGCGAGCCCTACGTCCAGCACCCCCTCGCGGTGGCCCGCATCGTCGCCGACTTCGGGCTCGACGATGTCACGGTGGCCGCCGCGCTGCTCCACGACACCGTCGAGGACACGGGGACGACGCTCGACGACATCGAGCGCAGCTTCGGCTCCGACGTCGCCGCCATCGTCGACGGCGTCACGAAGCTGGAGCGGGTCCAGTTCAACTCCCGGGAGGCCCAACAGGCCGCCACCATGCGCAAGATGCTGGTGGCCATGGCCCGCGACCTGCGGGTGCTGATCATCAAGCTGGCCGACCGGCTCCACAACATGCGGACGATCGCCGCGATGCCGGCCTGGAAGCAGGACCGCATCGCCCGCGAGACCCTCGACATCTACGCCCCGTTGGCCCACCGCCTCGGCATGCAGGACGTGAAGACCCAGCTCGAGGACCTGGCCTTCGCAGCCCTGCACCCCAAGCGCTACGCCGAGATCGACCACATGGTGTCGGTGCGCACCCCCGAGCGCGATCTGTACCTCACCCAGGTGCTGGAGGAGGTCCGCCAGCGCCTGGCCGAGCTCCGGATCACCGCCGAGGTCACCGGTCGCCCCAAGCACCTCTACTCGATCTACGAGAAGATGGTCGTGAAGGGGCGCGACTTCGACGACATCTTCGACCTGGTGGGCATGCGGGTCGTCGTCGAGTCGGTGAAGGACTGCTACGCCGCGCTGGGGTCGATCCACGCCACCTGGAAGCCGGTGCAGGGCCGGTTCAAGGACTACATCGCCATGCCCAAGTTCAACCTGTACCAGTCGCTCCACACGACGGTCATCGGGCCCCAGGGCAAGGCGGTCGAGGTCCAGATCCGTACGTGGGAGATGCACGCCCGGGCCGAGCAGGGCGTCGCCGCCCACTGGGCCTACAAGGACCGCGACCCGAACACCGAGAACCTGCCCTGGCTGAACCGCATCGTCGACTGGCAGTCCGAGACCAGCGACCCCAACGAGTTCATGCAGCGGCTCAAGGTCGACCTCGAGCAGGACGAGGTGTTCGTGTTCACCCCCAAGGGCAAGGTCGTGACCCTGCCCGTCGGGGCTACCCCGATCGACTTCGCCTACGCCATCCACACGGAGGTCGGCCACGCCTGCATCGGCGCCCGGGTCAACGGGCGTCTCGTGCCGCTCGACTCGACGCTGTCGTCGGGCGACACGGTGGAGATCTTCACCTCCAAGGTCGAGGGCGCCGGGCCGTCCCGCGACTGGCTGCAGATCGCCGCCACGCCCCGGGCCACGTCGAAGATCCGCCAATGGTTCTCGCGGGAGCGCCGGGAGGACGCCATCGAGTCCGGCCGGGAGGACCTGGTCAAGGCTCTCCGGCGGGAGGGACTGCCGGTCCAGAAGCTGCAGGCCGGCAACGTCCTGAGCGACACCGCCAAGGCGATGAACTACGCCGACCTCGACGCCCTCTACGCGGCGATCGGCGAGAACCACGTCTCGGCCAAGGCCGCCGCCGCCCGGGTGGCCAAGTCGCTGCGGGAGGAGGCCGGCGACGGCGAGGAGAAGCTGCCGTCGACCATTCGCGAGCCGCGCCGGTCGCGCCCCAGTCGGGGCCCGGCCGGGGTCCACGTCGAGGGCCTGGACGACGTGTTCGTCCGGCTGTCCCGCTGCTGCACCCCGGTCCCGGGCGACGAGATCATCGGCTTCGTGACCCGGGGCCGCGGCGTGTCGGTCCACCGGGCCGACTGCGCCAACGCGGTGTCGCTCGTGGCGGGCCAGGGCGACCGGCTGATCGACGTCGAGTGGGACCTGGAGCCCGGCGGCGTGTTCATCGCCTCCGTCGAGATCAAGGCCCTCGACCGGGCCCGGCTGCTCCGGGACGTGACCGCGGCGTTCGCCGACCACCACGTCAACATCCTCAGCTGCACGACCCAGACGGGGTCGGACCGGGTGTCCAAGATGCGGTTCGACATGGAGCTCGGCGACCCGTCGCACCTCGACTCGCTGCTGTCGACGATCCGGGGCATCGACTCGGTCTACGACGCCTATCGCGTGGTGCCGGGCAAGGGCGGGTGAGCGTCAGCCCGCCCGCGGCATGGCGCGGGTCCGACGCCGCCCGCCGCTAGCCTCGACCCGTCATGCCCGAGACCTTCCGCGCCCCGATCGGCACCCAGGACGTGCTGCCGCCGGGGTCCGCCCGGTGGCAGGCGCTCGTCGCCGCGTTCGCCGGGGTGGCCGAGCGGTTCGGGTACGGGCTGGTGCACGGACCGCTGTTCGAGGACATCGGCGTGTTCCAGCGGCTCGGCGTCGGCACCGACGTCGTCCGCAAGGAGATGTACGACTTCCGCGACAAGGGCGACCGCCACCTGGCCCTGCGGCCCGAGGCGACCGCCTCGGTGGCGCGGGCCTTCGTCCAGCACCGGCCGCCCACGCCGTGGAAGGTGTGGTGCGTCACCCCGGCGTTCCGCTACGAGCGCCCCCAGGCCGGCCGGCTCCGACAGCACCACCAGGTCGACGTCGAGGTGATCGGCTCGGCCGACCCCGACGTCGACGTCGAGATCGTGTCGCTGGGCGCCGCCTACCTGGCCGCCCTCGGCCTGACCCGGTGGCGGCTGGTGATCAACACCATGGGCACGCTGGCCGACCGCGCCACCTACGCCGCCGCCCTGACCTCCTGGCTGTGCGACCGGGCCGGCGACCTCGCCGCCGAGGACCGCGACAAGGTCGAGACCCACCCGCTGCGGGTCCTCGACTCCAAGCGGCCGGAGACCCAGGCCGCCCTGGACGGCGTCCCCCGGATCGCCGACGTGCTCGACCCCGCGTCCCAGGCCCACTTCGACCGGGTCCAGGCCGGGCTGACCGCGCTCGGCATCCCCTACACCGTCGACCCCGGGCTGGTCCGGGGCCTCGACTACTACACCCACACCCTCTTCGAGTTCCGGGGCGACGCACTCGACACCGCCCAGTCGACGGTCATCGGCGGCGGCCGCTACGACGGGCTGGTCGAGCAGCTCGGCGGGCCGCCGACGCCGGGCATCGGTTTCGGCTCCGGCATCGAGCGGATGCTGCTGGCCCTCGACGCCGAGGGCGTCTTCGCGGGGCCGGCGTCGAGCCTCGACGTGTTCGTCGTCGACGCCACCGACGGCGCCATCGCCCGAGACCTGGCCCAGGAGCTGCGGACCGCCGGCCTGCGCACCGACCGGGCCTTCGACGGCCGGTCGCTGAAGTCCCAGATGAGGGCCGCCGGCCGCTCCGGCGCCCGGGTGGCCGTGATCGTCGGCGCGCAGGAGCTGGCCGACGGCACGGCGACGGTCCGCGACCTGGCCCGCGCCACCCAGGACGTCGTCCCCCGCGACCAGGTCGTCCACCGGGTGCGGAAGATCATGGAGGAATCGTGAGCGAGCACGCCCCCGCCTGGGGCCTCCGCTCCCACTGGTGCGGCGAGCTGCGGCCCAGCCACGTCGGCGAGACCGTGTCGCTGTGCGGCTGGGTCGCCCGCCGCCGCGAGCACGGGGAGCACCTGGCGTTCCTCGACCTGCGCGACCGCGAGGGCGTGGTCCAGTGCGTGATCGACGGGTCGGTCGACCTCCGCAACGAGTGGGTCGTGCGGGTGACCGGCACGGTCCGCACCCGGCCCGAGGGCACCGCCAACCCGGCGCTCGCCACCGGCGAGGTCGAGGTGGGCGACTGCCAGGTCGAGGTGCTCAACCCGGCCGAGCCGTCGCCGTTCCCGGTCGACGACCGGGTCGACACCGACGAGACCCTCCGGCTCCGGTACCGCTACGTCGACCTGCGCCGTGAGCGCATGCAGCGCAACCTCCGGGCCCGGGCCACGGCCAACAGCGCCATCCGTCGGTCGATGGAGGCGCAGGGGTTCGTCGAGATCGAGACCCCGATGCTCATCGCCTCCACGCCGGAGGGTGCCCGCGACTTCGTCGTGCCGTCCCGCCTGCAGCCCGGCAACTTCTACGCGCTGCCGCAGAGCCCGCAGCTGTTCAAGCAGCTGTCGATGGTGGGCGGCATCGACCGCTACTACCAGATCGCCCGTTGCCTACGGGACGAGGACCTCCGCGCCGACCGCCAGTTCGAGTTCACCCAGCTCGACGTCGAGGCGAGCTTCGTCGGCCAGGACGAGGTGCTGGCGTTCGTCTCCCGCGCGGTGAGGGCTGCCAGCGCCGCCGTGGCCGGCGTCGAGGTGGGCGACATCCCGCGCATGACCTGGCACGACGCCATGGAGCGCTACGGCACCGACAAGCCCGACGTCCGGTTCGGCATGGAGCTGGTCGAGCTGACCGACATCTTCGCGTCGACGGGGTTCAAGGCGTTCGCCGGCCAGACGGTGAAGGGCATCCGGGTGCCGGGCTCCGGCGACTTCTCGCGCAAGCGGCTCGACGACCTGACCGACGCGGCCAAGCGGTGGGGGGCCAAGGGCCTGGTGTGGATGCGGGTCACCGACGAGGGCCTCGACAGCCCGGTGGCCAAGTTCCTGTCCGAGGCGGAGCTGGCCGGCGTGCGGTCGGCGCTGGCGGCCGAGCCCGGCGACCTGCTTCTGCTGGTCGCCGACGCCCGCCCGGTGGTGCGGCACGTGCTCGGCTTGCTGCGGCTCGAGCTGGGGCGCCCGCCGGTGACGGAGGGCGGTCTTCACTTCATGTGGGTGGTCGACTTCCCCCTGTTCGAGGGCCTTGACGACGACGGCAGCCCGGTGCCTGCCCACCACCCGTTCACGATGCCCCACCCCGAGGACGTCGACCTGCTGACCTCGGACGACCCCGCCGACCTGCTCCGGGTCCGGTCGCAGGCCTACGACCTGGTGCTCAACGGCTGGGAGCTCGGCTCGGGCTCGGTCCGGATCCACCGGGCCGACGTGCAGCAGACGATCTTCCACCTTCTCGGCATCTCCGACGAGGACGCCCAGGCACGGTTCGGCTTCCTGCTCGACGCGTTCCGGTACGGGGCGCCGCCCCACGCCGGCTTCGCGTTCGGGATCGACAGGCTCGTGGCGCTGCTGGTGGGGGAGGAGAACATCCGCGAGGTGATCGCCTTCCCCAAGACCCAGTCGGGCGCCGACCCCCTCACCAACGCGCCCTCGCCGATCGACCCGGCCGACCTGGCGCTGCTCGGCCTGCGGACCCTGCCGCCCAAGGGCTGACCCGGGTGCCCTCCGCCGCCGGCGCGCCCCCGGTGTCCGCCCCCGTCCTGCCGGACGAGCTCGACCCGGCCACGCTGGCCGACCTCGACGACGACCGGACGCTCGACGGGGTGACGCTCTCCGGCGAGACCGCTGCCGATCTGGCCGTCCGGGGGGTGACGCTGCGGCGGGCCCGGCTCGCCGGCCTGCGGGCGCCGGGGGCCACGCTCGACGGCGTGGTGCTCACGCACGTCGTGGTCGAGGATTGCGACCTTTCGGGCGCCACCTTCGACGGTGCAGTGCTCGAGCGGGTCGAGCTGCGGCGTTGCCGCCTGTCGGGCCTGGTGGCGGCGGCGCTGGCGGCCACCGACGTCCGGATGGTCGACTGCCGGGCCGACGAGGCCTGGTTCCGGATGGCCCGGTTCGAGCGGGTCGCGTTCGAGGGCTGCGACCTGACGGGCAGCGACTGGTACGAGGCGCGGGTCCGGCACAGCAGGATCGTCCGGTGCCGGCTCGACGGCGCCGAGTTGTCGAAGGCCGCGTTCGACGGGGTCGCCCTGCACGGGACGACCCTGGCGGGGATCCGGGGCGCCGGTCGCCTCCGCAACCTGGTGATCGGACCCGACCAGGTGGTCGACGTGGCGCTGGCCGTGTTCGGGCCGCTGGGGATCACGGTCGCCGACGAGGCGGACGAGGCCGACGAGGCCGACGAGCGCTGACGCCGGTCAGAGCCGGTCGAGCAGCGAGCTCAGCACCTCGGAGACGTCGTCGCGCCGGCGCCGCCAGCGGCCCTCGGCCACTCGGATGCCGCCCCCGCCGACCACTGCCCCGGCCGGCAGCGCTGCGATGACCAGGCCGGGCTCGGCCAGCAGGGCGCCGACCAGACCGGTGCCGACCGCCACCGCGGTCCCCGCCGCCGCGCCGCCGGCGACGGCGTTGGCCCGGCTCGCGGTCAGCTCCGCCTCGACCCGGACCAGCGTCCGGTCGTCGGCCGGCGTGGTCACGACCGTCACCGTGCGGAGGCCGTCGAGCTTGATCGCCCCGGCGAAGTCGAGGCCCCGGCGCAGGCTCGCCACCAGGTCGCTGCGGGGCCGGAACAGAGACCGGTCGCCCGACCGGCGGCGCAGCTCGAACATCTGGGTGCGGAGGAAGCGGTCGACGGTGGCGGTGACCGTGTCGATCGACCGGTCGACCAGCCGCTGGTGGCTCACGACCCGCGACCCGGCGACGGCCGGCTTGCGGCCCTCGACCTCGGGCGGGAGGGCGCCGACCCGCAGCTCGGCCACCGCCTGGCGCACCGCCGCGGGGGACAGGCCCACCTCGCGAGCCGCCTCCTCGACCGCCGCCGGGTCGTAGCCGGTGGGGTCGCCGTCGGGGCCCGGATCGAGGGCGTCGAGCTCCGCCGCCCGCCGCAGGACGCGGGCGACCTCGTCGCCGCTGAGTCGGGCCGGTCGCCGGATCTCCACGCCACCATCCTGGCGCATCCGTCCAGGCCGGGGGCGCCGGGATGGCAGCCTGGGGCCCATGCGGATCATCACCCAGCAGGCGTTCGGCGGCCCCGAGGTGCTGGAGGTCGGGGAGGCTCCGGTGCCCGAGCCGCTGCCCACCGAGGTGCTCGTCCGGGTGCGGGCGGCCGGCGTCAACCCGGTCGACTGGAAGACCCGGTCGGGGAAGGGCATGGCCCGGGTGCTCGGCGATCCGCCGCTGACGGTTGGGTGGGACGTCGCCGGGGTGGTCGAGTCGGTCGGGCTGGGCGTGACGACCCTGGCGCCCGGCGACGCGGTGTTCGGCATGCCGTGGTTCCCCCGGCCGGCCCGGGCCTACGCCGAGTTCGTGACGGCGCCGTCCCGCCAGTTCACCCGCAAGCCGCCCCAGCTGACGTTCGAGGAGGCGGCCGGGCTGCCGCTCGCGGGCCTCACGGCGTGGCAGATCCTGGTCGACACGGCCAACGTCCAGCCGCGCCAGCGGGTGCTGGTCACCGCCGCAGCCGGCGGCGTCGGGCACCTGGCGGTCCAGGTGGCCAAGGGCCGGGGGGCGACCGTGCTGGGCACGGCCCGGACGGTGAAGCACGCCGCGCTCCGCCGGTTCGGGGTCGACGAGCCGATCGACTACACGACCGGCGACGTCGCCGCCGCGGCGACCGCCAACGGCCCGGTCGATGTGATCGTCGACCTGGTCGGCGGCTCCCGGGAGCTGATCCCGGCGTTGCGGCCCGGCGGGCTGTTCGTCAACGTCCCGACCGCCGCCCCGGCCGACCTGTCCGCCGCGGTGGAACAGCAGGGCGGGCGGTACACGGGGTTCCTGGTCGAGCCCGACCACGAGGGCCTGTTCGCCCTGTCCCAGCTGGTCGAGGATGGCGACCTGTCGGTCGAGGTGGCGGCGACGTACCCGCTGGAGGCGGCCGCCGACGCCCACCGCGCCGGCGAGACCGGCCACACCACCGGCAAGATCGTCCTGACGATGTAGTGGGGCGGGGAGCTGTCACACCCCCGCCGTAGCTTCGGCGGCCATGCCCCGCGACCCCGCCCCCGTCGTGGCCGCCCAGGCCCGGATCTCACTCGGCCTCATGACGATCGCCCAGCTCGACGCCCTCGGCGTCACCCGCCAGCAGCGGCGGACCCTCGTCGCCGGAGGCGTGCTCCTGCCCGTCCACCGACGGGTGCTCCGCCACGCCGCGCACCCCGCCTCTTGGCCGCAGACCGCGCTCGCGGGTGTGCTCGCCGCCGGCGACGGGGCGGTGGCGTCCCACGCCACCGCGGCCGCCCTGTGGCGGCTCGACGGTGTCGCCCAGGGTGACGTCGTCCACGTGTCCGTCCCGTCCGGCCGGCAGGTCCGGCCGCTGGTTGGTGTGGCCGTGCATCGCAGCGGCGACCTCGTGGCGGCCGACCTGGAGGGGCGGCGGACCGTGCCGTGCACCACGCCGGCCCGGACGCTCATCGACATCGCGCCGATGGTGACGCCACCCGCTCGGCGACAGCTGGCTGGAGCAAGCCGCCATACGGGCGATCGTGGGTGCCGGGCTGCCGGCGCCCCGGTGCCAGGTGGGGCTCCGCCCCGCCGGCGGGCGAGTCGCCCGGGTCGACCTGTTGTGGGACGACGCCCGGCTCGTGGTCGAGCTCGACGGCCACGCGGACCACGCCACCCGCCGGCGTCGACAGGCCGACGCCGAGCGGTCGGCCCGCCTCGGGTTACTCGGGTGGCACACGGTGCGTTTCACCTACGAGGACGTGGTGGAGCGGCCCGGCCACCTCGTCGCGATGATCCGGGCGTACCTGAGCCGAACGGCTTCCGCGTGACGTCGTGGTTCCCGGGCAACCGGAACGTCACGCAGATGGTCACGGAGATGTCGACGACCGGGACCGGTAGCGTCGGCCCGATGGCGAGAGGTCCGGCGACCGGGGGCGGGGACGACCTGTTCGCCGCGGCGGCCGAGGACCGGCTCGCCCAACAGGCGCCGTTGGCGGCGCGGCTGCGGCCGCAGACGCTCGACGACATCCTCGGGCAGGACGAGCTGGTCGGGCCGGGGAGGCCGCTGCGCGTGCTGGTGGAGTCGGACCGGCTGTCCTCGGCGATCTTCTGGGGGCCGCCGGGCACCGGCAAGACCACCCTGGCCCAGGTCATCGCCCGCCACACGGCCAAGGCGTACGAGCCGCTCAGCGCCGTGTCGGCCAGTGTCAAGGACGTTCGGGAGATCGTGGCCAAGGCGTCCCAGCGGCTGGGGGAGCGGGGGCAGGGCACGATCCTGTTCCTCGACGAGGTCCACCGGTTCAACAAGGCCCAGCAGGATGCCCTCCTCCCGTCGGTCGAGAGCGGGTTGCTGGTGCTGGTCGGCGCCACCACCGAGAACCCGTACTTCGAGGTGAACGCCCCGCTGCTCTCGCGCTCGACCCTGTTCCGGCTCCAGCCGCTGGACGAGGCGGCGATCGTCGCGCTGCTGCACAAGGGGCTCGACGCCGAGGCGGCGGAGGCCGACGACGACGCCCTCTCCCACCTGGCCGAGCGTGCGGGCGGCGACGGGAGACACGCGCTCACCAGCCTCGAGGTGGCGGTCGCCCTGGCCCGCGCCCGCGAGCCGGGCGCAGCCACGCCCCGGGTCACCGAGGCCGACGCCACCGCCGCGCTCGGCACCAAGCTCCAGCGCTACGGCCGGGACGAGCACTACGACGTCATCTCGGCGTTCATCAAGAGCATCCGGGGCTCGGACCCCCAGGCGGGGCTGCACTACCTGGCCCGGATGCTGGAGGCCGGCGAGGACGCCCGGTTCATCGCCCGCCGGCTGGTGATCCTCGCGAGCGAGGACGTCGGCGAGGCCGATCCCACCGCCCTGGTCGTGGCCACCGCCGCGGCCCACGCGGTCGAGTACGTCGGGCTGCCCGAGGCCCAGCTCAACCTGGCCCAGGCCGTCGTCCACCTGGCCACGGCCCCCAAGTCGAACAGATCCGCCCTCGGCATCTGGAAGGCCCGGGAGGACGTGGCCAAGGGCGTCGGCGGCGAGGTGCCACCCCACCTGCGGGACGCCCACTACCGGTCGGCCTCTTCGCTCGGGCACGGCGTGGGCTACGACTATCCTCACGACGATCCAAGGGGCTGGGTCCGCCAGCAGTACCTCCCCGACGACGCGCGGGACGCGGTCTACTACCAGCCCTCCGACCACGGCTACGAGCAGGAGATCGCCGAGCGGATGGACCGCCAGCGCGACCGACCGGACGACGACGGGACGGGGGGCCAGTGAGCGAGCGAAGCGAGCGAACCAGAAGCTCAGTGCGCTGCTCGGCCCGAAGGGCCGGTCGCTCATTGCGCGCATCCCGAAGGGTGCGCCAATGAGCGCCACCGACCTCGCCGCCGTGATCGTCGCCGCCGCCAGCGTCGTGGCGGTCGTGCTGCTCGCCGTCGCCCTGGTCGCGCTCGTGCGGACCCTGAAGGCGCTCCGCCAGGTGGCCGAGCTGCTCCGGACCGAGACCGTCCCGGTGCTCGACGACCTGCGCGACACGGTCGAGGCCGCCAACTACGAGATCGTCCGGCTCGACCGGCTGGTGACCACGGCCGAGTCGGTGACCGGCACCGTCGACTCGGCGTCCCGGCTGGCCTACATCGCCATGGCCAATCCGGTCATCAAGGGCGTCGCCTTCGCCAGCGGCACCGCCAAGGCCGCCCGCCGGCTGCGGGGCCGCAAGGCCGAGGGCTGAGGGTGTTCCGCCGCCTGTTCTGGTTCGGCACCGGGGCCACCGCCGGGTTCGGCGGCGCCATGTGGCTGCGCCGCCGGGTGCTGAGGACCGTCCAGCGCTACGCGCCCGAACGGGTGCAGGCCGACGTGTCGACATCGGTCCGCCGCCTGGGCACCGACCTGCGGGCCGCGGTCACCGAGGGCCGGGCCGCGATGGCGGACCGGGAGGCGGCCCTCCGGGCCGAGCTCGCGCCGGGAACCGACGCAGGGCGAACCTCCACGTCACCACTAGGCTGACGCGAACCTATGGCACCGCGGACCTCTGCTGAGCTGCGACGGGCCTGGATCGACTTCTTCGCCGCCAGGCAGCACACGATCGCCCCGTCGGGCAGCCTCGTCCCGACGCACCCCAGCGCGCCCATGTTCACCAACTCCGGCATGATGCCGTTCGTCCCCTACTTCCTGGGGGAGGAGGCCGTGCCGTTCACACCGCCCCGGGCGGTGTCCGTGCAGCGCTGCGTCCGGGCCGGCGGCAAGCACAACGACCTCGACGCCATCGGCCGCTCGCCCCGCCACCTCAGCTTCTTCGAGATGTTGGGCAACTTCAGCTTCGGCGACTACTTCAAGCGTGACGCCATCGTCTGGGCCTGGGAGTTCGTCACCGAGGTGCTCGAGCTCGACCCCGACCGGCTGTGGGTGACGGTCCACGAGAGCGACGACGAGGCCGAGGCGCTGTGGGCCGACGAGGTCGGCTTCCCCCGCGAGCGCATCCAGCGGCTCGGCAAGGACAACTTCTGGGAGATGGGCGACACCGGCCCGTGCGGGCCGAGCTCCGAGATCTTCTGGGACAACGGCCCGGAGTTCGGCCCAGACGGCGGCCCTGCCAACCCGGCGGCCGAGGACCGCTACGTGGAGATCTGGAACCTCGTGTTCCCCCAGTACCTGCGGGGCGCCGACGGCGAGCTGAGCGACCTGCCCCGCAAGGCCATCGACACGGGCGCCGGGCTCGAGCGGATCATGGCCGTGCTGGCCGGCAGCCACAGCCTCTACGACTCCGACATCCTGTCCGCCCTGGTGGGCGAGGCCCAGTCGGTCACCGGGCACCGGCTCGGCGAGTCCGAGCTGGGCGACATCGCCCTGCGGCTGATGGCCGACCACGCCCGGACCATGACCTTCCTCGTCGCCGACGGGGTCATCCCGTCGAACGAGGACCGGGGCTACGTCCTGCGCCGGATCATCCGCCGGGCGATCCGCTTCGCCTACCTGCTCGGCGTCGAGAGGCCGGTGCTGCCGGCGATGGTCGAGCGGACCATCGAGCTGATGGGCGACGCCTACCCGGAGATCGTCGGGAGCCGGGGCCTGGTGCTGCCGATCATCACCCGGGAGGAGGAGTCGTTCCGGCGCACGCTGGCCACCGGCTCCCAGATCCTCGACGCCCAGCTCGACAAGCTGGAGCCGGGTGGCACCCTGCCGGGCGACGTCGCGTTCCAGCTCCACGACACCTACGGGTTCCCGTTCGAGGTCACCCAGGAGACCGCCGACCTGCGCGGCTTCGGGGTCGACGTCGCCGGGTTCGAGTCGGCCATGGACGACCAGCGGGCCCGGGCCCGGGCGGCCAGCCGGGCCGGCGGCGTCGCCACCGGCGACGAGGTGACCGAGACCCAGCGGCTCCTGGCCGAGCACGGCTCGACGGTGTTCACGGGCCGCGACGAGTACGAGACCACCGCCACGGTGATCGGCGTCGTCGGCGACGCCGTGTACCTCGACCGGACGCCGTTCTACGCCGAGTCGGGCGGCCAGGTCGGCGACACCGGCACGATCACCACCGACACCGGGGTGCTCGACGTGGTCGACACCACCTACGGCCTGCCCGGCCTGCACAAGCACACGGTCGTGGTCCGTGACGGGCACGTCGAGGTCGGCCAGACCGCGACCGCCCGCATCGACGCCGAGCGCCGGGACGCCATCCGGCGCAACCACACCGGCACCCACATCCTCCACTGGGCCCTGCGCGAGGTGCTCGGCCCCCACGTGAAGCAGCAGGGCTCGCTCGTCGCGCCCGACCGCCTGCGGTTCGACTTCAGCCACTTCGAGCCGGTGACGGCCGCCCAGCTGCGTGAGATCGAGGACCTGTCGAACCGCGAGATCCTGGCCAACGAACCGGTGCGTCACTTCGAGACGACGATGAACGAGGCCCGCGAGCTGGGAGCCATCGCGTTCTTCGGCGACAAGTACGGCGACATCGTCCGCGTCCTCGAGGCCGGCGAGCACTCGGTCGAGCTCTGCGGCGGCACCCACGTCCGCCGCCTCGGCGACATCGGCCCGCTGAAGGTGACGTCCGAGGGCTCGATCGGCTCCAACCTCCGGCGGATCGAGGCGGTCACCGGGTTCGGCCCGATCGACCGGCTCCGCCAGGAGGAGGAGCTGCTGGCCCGGGCGGCCGAGGTGCTCGGCACCACGGCCGATGACCTGCCCCTGGCGGCGGAGAAGCTGCGGGGCGAGCTCAAAGCCGTCCGCGACGAGGTCAAGGGCCTCCGCCGCCAGGCGGCCGGCAACCGGGCCGGCGAGCTGGCCGCGGCCGCGGTCGACGGTGTCGTGGTCGCCCGGGTCGACGGACTGGCGCCCGACGAGGTGCGCGACCTGGCGGTCGCGATCCGCCAGCAGCCCGGCATCCGGGCCGCGGTGATCGGCGGCGAGAAGCCCGACGGCGGGGTGACGCTGGTGGCGGCCGCGAGCAGGGACGGTCGCCTCAACGCCGGCGAGCTCATCGCCGACGCGGCCCGGACCGTGAAGGGCGGCGGAGGCAAGGGCCCCGAGCTCGCCCAGGCCGGCGGCCGGGACGCGGCCCGGCTCGACGAGGCGCTCGACCAGGTCCGGGCCGCCGCCGGGCTCGGGTGACGAGGGCCGTCGCCCTCGACATCGGGGAGCGCCGCATCGGCGTGGCCCTGTCCGACAGCGACGGCACGGTGGCCACCCCCTACGACGTCGTGACCCGGTCGGGCGACCGGGCCCGCGACCACCGGCGGATCGCCGCGCTCGTGGACGAGGCCGGGGCGGGCGTCGTGGTGGTCGGGCTGCCGCTGTCGCTCGACGGGTCGGTCGGGCCCGCAGCCGCGGGGGTGCTGACCGAGGTCGAGGAGCTGCGCGCCGCCCTGGGGGTCGAGGTCGTGACCTGGGACGAGCGGCTGACGACCGTCGAGGCCGAGCGCAGCCTGCGGGCGATGGGCGTCAGGAAGGGCAGGCGTCGCAGAGTGGTGGACCAGGTCGCTGCTACGGTGATCCTGCAGTCGTGGCTGGAAGCTGGCCGGCCACACGGGTGAGCCCGGCCGGGCCTCCCAGACCCCGCACCGCCACCGCGCATGCCCACCTCCGACCAAGACGAGCCGCCCCGGTCCCGGCGGCGCCGTGCCAAGCGCGGCGCCGACGAGGGCGGCTTCGACGACTTCTGGGCCGACGCCGGATCGGGCCGGGGCCGGGGACGGCGCCGGCCCGACAGCCCCCCGGCCGGCGACCCGAGCGGCGTCGCCCACCTCCGGGAGCCGGCCCCGGGCCCGCCCGCCGGCCGACC
>JBKPHT010000163.1:0-11046 GCA_046730015.1 Actinomycetota bacterium | reverse complement strand
CCGCGGTCCCGGCCGGAGGCAGCAGCCCGGTCCCCGGCTCGTCGGGCGGGTCGGCGGGCGGCGCGGGGGCGGCGGGCGCGGCGGCGAGCGGGGCGCCCACGGTGCCCTCGACCGAGACCCCCTCGTGGGAGCCGATGGAGTCGACGCGGGCGACGACGTGCCCGGGCTCGACGGTCTCGAGCGAGCAACCGCCGGAGGCCCCCGTGCCGCCGACGGAGCAGACGCCCTCGGTCAGCTCGAAGGGTGTGATCAGGTGGATCTCGACGTCGTCCATGCCGACGTCCCACTCGGTGCCCATGGTCTCCCAGTCGACGCGCCCGTCCTCGACGATGCCGGGGAGGTCGTAGCCGATGACGTAGCGGTGGCGCCCGGTGACGGTCGTGTCGGGGTCGCCGATCCGGAAGCGGGTGAGGCCGCTGGGGCTCGTCTCGACGGCGGCGATCTGGTCGGGGGCGTCGGGCGACTCGACGGTGAAGCTGTCGGTCGGGATGTCGGTCGGCAGGTCGCGGAAGATGCCGTGCCGCGGCTCGGGCTGGAAGCCGAACTCGTAGTCGATGACCTCGGTCACCTCGGCGGAGTCGTCGTCGGCGACGACCGCGCTGGTCCAGAAGCGGGTGACCCGCTCCATGTTGAACACCGCGGCGGAGACCGCGGCGCCGCCGGCGAGCAGCACGGCCGCGCCGCCGAGCACGGCGACGTCGAGCTTGCGCCTGCTGGAGACCTGCACCCTTGCGACGCTACCGGCGAAGGTGGCCTGACGATCAGTCCGACGGCGGGAGGCGCACCACCACGACCGGGCACGGGGCGTGGTTCACGCAGGCCATCGCCACCGAGCCGACATGCATGAGCCGCGACAGCCCGGTCCGCCCGTGGGAGCCCACCACCAGCAGGTCGGCGTCCTCCGACACCTCGACCAGCGTGGTCGCCGGCGCGCCCGGCAGCACGGTCCGCTGCACCTCGGGCGGCCGGTCGTCCATCTCGGCCAGGGCGTTGTCGACCAGTTCGTCGACCGAGGCCCGGGCGGCCGAGTCGATGGCCGACTCGTCGACCGGGATCACCAGCGTCGCACCGAAGGGCAGGGCCGACAGGGGCGGCGACCACGAGTGCACGACCTCGACCGGGCACCGGCGCACCGCGCCCTCGGTCAGCGCCCAGCGGAGCGCGGCGGCCGCCTGCTCCGAGTCGTCGATGCCGACGACGATGCGCCCCACCGCCGGGTCGCCGGCGCCTTCGGTCGCGAGGGGGACGTCGTCCGCGGAGGTGCTCATGGCGGCAGTTCTACCCGAACCGGGTCGGCCCGATCGCGCATCGCGCGACGGATCCGATCCGGTTCGGGCGGCCAGGTTCTGGGTCGGGTAGGTCACGCCGGGCGCGATGGTGCGGACCCGGTTCGGAGGGGTCCGCGCCGGGGCTACGGTGACGGGACGGCCTCGGCCGGCTTCCCCCGTCAACCGGACCGTCCACGACGGAGGCAGCCGTGCCCCGGCCCTCACCCTCCCCCGACGCGCGCGCCGCGGCGATCGCCGCCCGCCAGCACGCGGTCATCGCTCGCGACCAGGCCCTCGCCGTCGGGCTGTCGCCCGGCGCGGTCTGGCGCCGCACCCGAGCCGGCCTGTGGCTGGTCGCCGGGCCCCGCGTCTACCGGATGGCCGGTGCGCCCCGCACCTGGGACGGCCGCGCCCTCGCCGCCGTGCTGTCCGCGGGCGACGACGCCGTCGTGTCCCACCGCTCGGCCGCCCACCTGTGGGGCCTCGACGGCTTCGGCCCGCCCGGCCGGGTCGACGTGACCGTGCCCCGGCCCCGCCACCCGGACCGCCGGCCGGGTCTGGCCGTCCACCGCACGCGGGCCTGGCACCTCGTCGACCGGCGGGTGCGGCGCTTGATCCCGGTGACCGGCCCCGCCCGGACGTTGGTGGACCTGTGTGCGGTGGTGGACGACGGCGGGGCGGTGGCGGCGCTCGACGAGATCCGCCGCCTCCGGCTCGCGGGCTGGGACGAACTGTGGGAGGCGCTGGTCCGCCACGCCGTCCGGGGCCGTCCCGGCATCGCCCGCTGCCGCGCCGCCCTGCAGCTGCGCTGGGGCCGCCGGGTGCCCGACACGACCTTCGCCCGGCTGTTCATGGCCCTGCTCGACGAGGCCGGGTTGCCCACGCCAGAGGCCGAGCACGTCGTTGCCGCTCGGCCGCGGGGCCGCACGCGTCGACCTGGCCTACCCGTCGAGGCGGCTGGCGGTCGAGCTCGACGGCAAGGAGGCACACCACACCGACCGCGCGTTCGAGGACGACCGGGTCCGGGACAACCGCCTGCGCCTCGCCGGCTGGACGGTGCTCCGCTACACCTGGCACCGGTTCACGACCGAGCCGGTGGCGGTTGTCGCCGAGCTGCGCGACGCGCTCGCACTGACCGATCCGAGTCGGGAGGATCGCGCCAGGCGCGATCGAGCCGACCCGGTTCGGGGAGGCGCGGCAACTTGACCCCCTACGAGAACCGGTTTCAGACTCGGCGCCGTGACCGCTCCCCTCGACATCGGGATCATCGACACGATGATCGGGTTCCCAGCGGCCGACATGCGGCAGCTCTACGCCTTCATCACCCGCCAGACGAAGGACCGGGAGTCCCGGGCGGAGTTCGAGTTCCCGGCGGAGTACATGTTCAAGGACAGCCCGGACAAGACCATCGACCGCGGCCTCGATCCCGTGGGTGTCACTCTCCGGGAGATGGACCTGTGGGGGGTCGAGAAGGGCCTCGTCGGCGTGCACGGGGAGGACGGCGCCCAGGCGGTGCGGAAGTTTCCCGACCGGTTCGTCCCCTCGCTGTCGGTCGACGCCAACGAGGGCATGGAGGCGGTCAAGGCCATCACCCGGGCGCACGAGGAGTGGGACGTCCGGGCCGTCGGCATGTTCCCGGCCGGGATGTTCCCGCAGGTCCCGATCAACGACAAGAAGATGTACCCGATCTACGCCCGCTGCTCCGAGCTCGGCATCCCCGTGTTCGTCTGCGCCGGCGTGCCGGGGCCGCGGGTGCGGTTCGCGTGCCAGCACGTCGAGCTCATCGACGAGGTGTGCTTCGACTTCCCCGACCTTGTGCTCGTCACCCGCCACGGGTGCGAGCCGTGGACCGACCTGGCCGTGAAGCTCATGCTCAAATGGCCGAACCTGCACTACTCGACCAGCGCCTTCGCCCCGCGGTACTACCCGAAGGCCATCGTCGACTACGCCAACACGCGGGGCGCCGACCGGGTGATCTACGCCGGCTACTTCCCGATGGGGCTCAGCCTCGAGCGGATCATGACGGAGCTGCCGTCGGTCGCGTTCGACGACGAGGTGTGGCCGAAGTTCTTGCGCCACAACGCGGCCCGGGTGCTCCGGCTATGACCGGGCGGAGCGAGGTCCGGGGAAGCCCGGTGACCGGGACGCCCGGCCACGGGAACGGCCGCCCGATCCTCCGTTCCCGTGCCCAACGCTCGGGGCACCGGACGGTGCCCGCCACCGCCCGGTGCCCGGTGCGCTGCCGCCAGCCCACCGCTGGACCACGCCGGGACCGTAGGGATCGCGCCCGCTGGTGTCAGTATCGAGTTGGTCTCACGCGCGGCCGCCGAGCGACCAGACTCTGGTCGTGACCGCACAGCCAAGCCTGGGTGACCACCTGGCGGCGATCGACGCCCGCCGGTTCACCGGCCGGACCGGGCTGCTCTCCCGGTTCGACCGGCTGCTCGCCGGCGACGGCCCCGAGCGGGTCGCGCTGGTCCACGGACCGGGTGGCATCGGCAAGAGCGCGGTGCTCCGGGCCGTCGGCCGGAGGGCGGCCGCGGCCGGGCGGCCGGTGTGGTCGCTCGACGCCCGGGCCCTGCAGCCGCTGCCCGGTGAGGTCGAGCGGGCGCTGGCGGGGGCGGCCGACCGGCCCGGCGCGGTGGTGCTGGTCGACTCCTTCGAGCTCATCCCGGCCCAGGCGGGCCTGCTCCGGGAGCGGGTCCTGCCGGGGCTTGCGGCCGACGCGGTGGTGGTGATCGCCGGGCGGCAGGCACCCGACCGTGCCTGGTTCCGCGGTGGGTGGGAGCACGTCTGCGTGGAGCTGCCGGTGCCGCCCCTCCCGGCCGCCGAGGCCCGGGCGCTGCTGGCGACGCTGGGGGTGACCGACGACGCGGCGGCGGACGCGCTGGTCGAGTGGGCGGCGGGGTCGCCGCTGGCGCTGACGCTGGCCGCCCCCGCCGGGTCCGACACGTCGACGGTCGACCTGGTCGGAGTCGACCTGGCCAAGATGATCGTCCGCCGTCTGGCGGGCGACGAGCTGAGCGAGGTCGACACCGACGTGCTGGAGGTGGCGGCGGTCGCCCGGGCGGTCGACGGCCGGCTGCTGGCCGCGGTGCTGCCCGGCCGCCCGACGCGGGCGGCCAACGAGCGGCTGCGGTCGAGCTCGGTGGCCGAGCTGGTGGGCGCCCGGGTCGCGTTGCACGACCTGGTCCGCGCCGCGTTGCGGGACGAGCTGCGGCGCCGCGACCGGGCCCGCTACGACCGCCTGCGGTGCCGCATCGCCGACCACCTCTACGCCCGGGTGGTGGGGGGCGAGACCCGGCTGGTGTCCGACCTCATCGAGTTGATCGACGACCCGGAGGTCCGCTGGGGGATCGGCGGCAGCGCCGGGCACACCTGCCGGGTCGACCCGTACCGCTCGGGCGAGGTCGACGACGTGGTGGCGGCGTATCTCGACGACAAGGGCGACCCGGGCTGGTGGGACGACCTGGCACCGGTGCTGGACGCTGCGCCGGAGGCCGGGCTGGTGGCCCGCGACCTGGCCGGCCGGCCGCTGGGGTTCTGCGTGTCTCTGCCGGCGCAGCGGTGGCCGGCGGCGGCGGACGACGACCGGGTGCTGGGGCCGATCCTGGCCGACGCCCGGGCCCGGGGGCCGGAGCGGGCGCTGATCTTCCGGGAGACGTTCTCGGTCGACGCCGACGACGTCGTGGGGGTGCTGAACCTCGCCGCGGTGCTGCGGTCGGGGCTGGCCAACGTCGAGCGGTCCTACATCGTCGACTGCTCGGTCGGGCTGGGGTCGACGATCGACTTCTTCAAGGCGGTGGGGGCCGTCCACCACCCCGGGCTCGACACCGAGCACGAGGGCCGGCGGGTGAAGGTGTGGGTCATCGAGCACGGCCCGGGCGGGATGGTGGGCCAGGTCCGGGATGTGATCCGGGCCGAGGCCGGCGTGGCGGCGCCGGAGGGCACCGAGCCGGCGGAGGAGGACCTGGTGGGCCTGGCAGTCGAGGCGGTGCGCGACTACTCCCGGCCGGCGGTGCTGGCGGCGAGCCCGCTGGCCGCGGTGGGGGCGACGACCGAGGAGCGGATCGAGGCGCTGCGGGCGGCGATCCGCCGGGCGGTGGCGGCGGCGTTCGGGCCGGGGCCGGACGACGACCTGGCCCGCCGGATGGTCGAGCTGGCCGACCTCGACGCGTCGGTCACCCACGAGCAGGCGGCGGCCCGCCTGGCGGTGAGCCGGGCCACGTACTTCCGCCACCTGCGCCAGGCCCGGCGGCGGGTGGCGATGGTCCTGGTCGACCAGCTGCCGCGGGGGTGAGCGCCCGGGGGAAGCCGGCGGCCGGTGGACCCGGGCGTGCTGCTCTGCAAGTCTGACGACCTGTCAGATTCAGGGGGGACCATGACCGACAACGCCGACCGCACCTACCGGGTCGTCCAGTGGAGCACCGGCAACGTCGGCCGCCACGCCATCGCCGGCATCGACGCCCGGCCCGACCTCGAGCTGGTCGGGGTGTGGGTCTCCAACCCCGACAAGGTCGGCGTCGACGCCGGCACCCTCGCCGGGCTCGGCCGCGAGCTGGGGGTCGCCGCCACCGGCGACGCCGAGGCGCTGTTCGCCCTCCGCCCCGACTGCATCGTCCACACCGCGTGGGCCGACGACCGGCTGTTCGACGCCCTGGCCGACCTCGAGCGCTTCCTCCGGGCCGGGCTGAACGTCGTGTCGTCCAGCCCCGTGTTCCTGCAGTACCCCCGCGGAGCCGTGCCCGCGGCCATGTACGAGGGCGTCGAGCGGGCCGCCACCGAGGGCGGCGCCTCGCTGTTCGTCAACGGCATCGACCCCGGGTTCGCCAACGACTGGCTGCCGCTGGTGATGACCGGCATCTGCGAGCGGATCGACGAGGTCCGCTGCATGGAGGTGCTCAACTACGCCACCTACGACCAGGCCACGGTGCTGTTCGACATCATGGGATTCGGGCAGCCGATCGACGAGGTGCCGTTCATCCTGTCGCCCGGCATCCTCACCACCGCCTGGGGCAGCGTCGTGTCCCAGATCGCGGCTGGCCTCGGCGTCGAGCTGGACGAGATCGTCGAGTGGCACGACCGCGTCCCCGCCCCCGAGGCGTTCGTCGTGGCCGCCGGGCGGGTGGAGGCCGGCACCACCGCGGCGATGCGGTTCGAGGTGCGGGGCATGGTCGGCGGCGTGGCCCGCATCGTGCTGGAGCACGTCACCCGGCTGCGCGACGACCTCGCCCCGGACTGGCCCCAGCCGACCGGCCACGGCGGCTACCGGGTGGTGCTCACCGGCGAGCCGAACTACACGGTCGACATGCAGATGCTGGGCAGCGACGGCGACCACAACACCGCCGGCCTGAAGGCGACCGCCATGCGGCTGGTCAACGCCGTCCCCGCCGTCGTCGCCGCCGAGCCGGGCCTGGTCACCTCACTCGACCTGCCGCTGGTCACCGGCCGGGGCCTGCTCGCCCGCTGAGCCGCCGCCCTCGACCGGACGGTCGCCGCCACGGTCGCCGTCGCCCTCTCCGCCGCCGTCCCCCGCGGTGCCGGCGCCCGCGGTGACGATGCCGCCCGGCACGTGCACCCGCTTCTGCTCGGGGTCGAAATGCCAGGGCACCGACACGACCACCGTGTTCTCCCGGTAGAGCAGCCTCGCCTTGAGAGCCAGCCCGCTCTGGTTGTGCAGCAGGTGCTGGAACCAGCGGTGCACCACCACCTCGGGGATGATGACCGAGATCGTGTCGTCCGCCCACCGCCGGTCCAGCTCGTCGAGGTAGGCCAGCACCGGCTCGGTGAGGTCGCGGTAGGGCGACTCCAGCACCTCCAGCGGCACCCCGAAGCGGTGGCTCGCCCACGCGGCCCGGGCGGCGTCGGGGTCGACGTCGTCGGTCGCCACCGTCACCGCCACCAGGTGCTCGGGGTGGAGCGACTTGGCATAGGCGACCGCCACCGGCACTCCCCGGTGGAGCCGCCCGACCAACACCACGACCGTGTGGCGCAGGGCGACCGCCTCGGCCCCGGGCGGCAGGGCGATGGCCCGGCCCAGCTCCTCGTAGTGGTGGTAGATCATCTTGAAGCCGACGACGATCAGCGGGATCACCAGGGTCGGGATCCACGCCCCCTCACCGAACTTCGACACCACCACCACGAACAGCACCGCGGCCGTGGCCGTGGCGCCCACCGCGTTGACGGCCAGCCCCCGGCGCCAGCCCGCTTCCCGCAGCCGCCAGTGGTGCACCACCATGCCCGCCTGCGACAGCGTGAACGAGGCGAACAGGCCGACCGCGAACAGGGGGATCAGCAGCGTCGTGGTGCCCCGGAACGCCACCAGCAGCGCCACCGCCGCCAGGGTCAGGGCGATGATGCCGTTGGAGAACACCAGCCGGTCGCCCCGGTTGGCGAGCTGGCGGGGGAGGAACCCGTCCCGGGCGATGATCGAGCAGAGCCGGGGGAAGTCCGCGAACGCGGTGTTGGCCGACAGCACGAGGATCGCCGCCGTCGCCGCCTGCAGCAGCCAGTAGAGCGGCCCGTCGCCGAACACGACGTGCCCCATCGTCGACAGGATCGTCTGGTCCTCCGACAGGGTCGGCCGCAGGTGGGAGGTCAGCACCGCCACGCCGAAGAACAGGACCGCGAGGATGGTGCCCGTCCAGGTGAGCGTCGTCGCCGCGTTGCGCGATTCGGGCGGGCGGAACGCGGGGATGCCGTTGCTGATGGCCTCGACGCCTGACAGGGCGACCGCCCCGGACGAGAACGCCCGGGCGAGCAGGAACGCGGAGGCGCTCGCCGCCAGCGCGCCGTCGCCGGTGAACTCCCGGAGCGACCCGTGGTCCACCGGCAGGGCCGAGATGTGGCCGAGCCAGTACTGCACCATGCCCCACACGATCAGCGTGCCGAGGATCAGGATGTACAAATAGGTCGGCCCGGCGAACAGGCGGCCCGACTCGCGGACCCCGCGCAGGTTGGCCAGCGCCAGCAGCAGGGTCAGCCCGACCGCCACCCCCACCCGGTGGTCGCGCAGCGGCGCGACGGCCGACAGGATGGCGGCGGTCCCCGCGGCGATCGACACCGCCACGGTCAGCGTGTAGTCGACCAGCAGTGAGGCGCCCGCCACCAGCGACGCCTCGGTGCCCAGGTTGTCGCGGCTGACGATGTACGAGCCGCCACCGCTGGGGTAGGCGAAGATCGTCTGCCGGTAGCTGGTGACGACGATGGCCAGCAGCACGACCACGACCAGGCTGATCGGCACGAGGTAGTCGAGCGCGAGCATGCCGACCGCGGGCACGAGCACGTGCAGGATCTCCTCGGTGGCGAACGCGCTCGACGCGATCGCGTCGGCCGAGAAGATCGGCAGCGCCACCAGCTTCCGAAGCCGCTGCTGACGGCCCTCCGCGGTGGCCAGTGGCCGGCCCAGCAGCCCCCGCTTGAGCAGGGACACCCCGGCGGTCTGCCGGTGGAGGTCGGCGGTTCGGCGGTCGCCCATGCCGCTGGGCAGCGTAGGGCTGTCGCCGGGGGGCGGGTGGCGCCGCGGCGCATGTGAGTTCGCGTGGGCGGGCGCGCGATGCTCTACCGGCTCGACAGCCTGGACGACCGGAGGGAAGCGCGAGTGGACTCACGACGGAGCACGCGTCTCGTGGCGCTGGCGCTCGCCGCCGCGGTGGCCGTGGCCGCCTGCGGGGGCGGCGACGACGAGGAGCCGAGCATCCCCCAGTCGGGCGAGCGGGAGACCACCACCAGCCAACAGACCACGACCTCGGCCCCGGCCGCGGGCGACGAGGGTGCGCTCCAGATCGTGGTCACCAACGACGACGGCGTCGCCGCGGCCGGCATCGACGCGCTGGTCACCACGCTCACCGCGATGGACGGCGTCGAGGTGACCGTCGTGGCCCCGGCCGACCAGCGGAGCGGCACCGGCGGCAGCGCCACCGAGGGGCCGCTCTCCCGCACCGAGCAGGCGCTGGCCAGCGGCTACGCCGCCACCGCGGTGGACGGCTTCCCGGCCGACACCATCCGGGTCGCGTTCGACGACCTCGGGCTCCAGCCCGACCTGGTCATCTCCGGCATCAACGAGGGCCAGAACCTGGGCCCGCTGGTCGACGTGTCGGGCACGGTCGGCGCCGCCCGGGCCGCCCTCCGCCGGGGCGTCCCGGCGCTGGCGGTCAGCCAGGGCATCGGCACGACCTACGACTACGAGGTGGCCGCCCGGCTCGTCGTCGGCTGGCTGGTGGAGAACCGCGACGCGCTGGCGGCCGGCGACTTCCCGGCCGACGTGGTCCTCAACCTCAACGTGCCGAGCTGCGAGGCCGGCGAGGTCCGGGGCACGGTCGAGGTCGACTCGGCCACCGCGGGCGACGCGGTGGCGGCGCAGGACTGCACGGCCACCGCCGAGGGCTTCACCGACGACGTCACCGCGTTCACCAACGGGTTCGCCACGCTGACCGAGGTCCCGATCGAGCCGGCGGCCTGACCCGGACGCCCGAGGATGCGAGGTTTCTCGCGCCCGTCCCGCTAGATTCGTCTGGTCGTGTCCGGCACCCCCGCCGGACGTCGCCGGTGCTGGGCGCCGGCGGGGCCCGTTCGAGTCTCCTGTTCGGATCGGCCTGCCTGTCCGAACTGCTAGGAGTCCGAAATGTCCCCCTCGTTCGCTGAGCTCGGCGTGCCCGCGCCCCTGTGCGCCACCCTCGGCCGCCGCGGCATCGACGAGCCGTTCCCCATCCAGGCCGCCACGCTGCCCGACGTCCTCGCCGGGCGCGACGTGGCCGGCAAGGCCCCGACCGGGTCGGGCAAGACGCTCGCCTTCGGGCTCGGGATCGCCGCCCAGGCGGCCGCGGCCGGCCCGCCCCGACCGCGGCGCCCCCGCGCGCTAGTGCTGGTGCCGACCCGGGAGCTGGCGGCCCAGGTGCAGCGCGAGCTCGCGGCCCTGCTCGACGAGCGCCGCGACGGCCCGGTGGCCGCGATCTACGGCGGCGTCGGCTACGGCCCGCAGCGCAAACTGCTGGCCCGGGGCGTCGCCGCAGTCGTGGCCTGCCCCGGCCGGCTCGAGGATCTGGTCGCCACCGGCGACGTGGTGCTCGACAAGGTCGACCTGGTCGTGCTCGACGAGGCCGACCGGATGGCCGACATGGGCTTCCTGCCGGTGGTCCGCCGGTTGGTCGACCGCACGTCGGAGCGCCGCCAGACGCTGCTGTTCTCGGCCACCCTCGACGGCGACGTCGACGCCCTCGTCCGTCGCTACCAGCGCGACCCCGTCCGTCACGAGGCCGCCGGCCTGGCGGACGAGCAAGGCGACGTCGACCACCGGTTCTGGACGGTGACCCGGGACGAGCGGATCGCGCTCACCGCCGAGGTGATCGCCCGCACCGGCCCGACCATCGTGTTCACCCGCACCCGCCACGGCGCCGACCGGGTGGCCAGGCAGCTGGGGCGGGCCGGGGTGAAGGCCGTGCCGATCCACGGTCGCCGCAGCCAGGCCCAGCGCGACCAGGCGCTGCACCAGTTCCGCACCGGCCGGGCGCCGGCCCTCGTGGCGACCGACGTCGCCGCCCGGGGCCTCCACGTCGACGGCGTGGCCTGCGTCGTCCACTTCGACCTGCCCGAGGACCCCAAGGACTACGTCCACCGCTCGGGCCGCACGGGCCGGGCCGGGGCCACCGGCACGGTCGTGTCGCTGGTGGTCGAGGACGGCCACCGGGCGACCCGGGTGATCCAGCGCGAGGTCGGCCGGACCGAGCCGATCACCGCTCCCGACGTTGACGCGCTCGCCGCCGGCGTCCCCGTCCCGGCC
>JBKPHT010000162.1:0-7038 GCA_046730015.1 Actinomycetota bacterium | reverse complement strand
TGCGTGGCGGGCACCAGCACCGTCGTGCGGTCGGCGAGGTGGCGGGGCAAGCGCTCGGCCACGGCGCGGCGGATCGCCTCGGCATCGTTGCGGAACACCATGTAGAGGTCGACCGCGACGACGACGACGATCTCGCCCCGGCCCCGCAGATCGCTCACTGCGATGGCCCGGGCCCGAAGGTCGTCGCGCACCCAGTGGGCCTCGGGGCTGCCGTTGCCCACGGCGACGCGACCGGCATCGAAGGCGGGGACGAACACGCCCAACGCCGTGGCGTCGTCTGGTGGCGGTAGCTCAGCCTGCTCGACGTAGTCTGTCGAACCGTCGACGAGCGGGAGCACCGACCGGCTCGCGGCACCGATCATCGCCGTCGGTCGCCCGCGGACGGCCGGACCATGCCAATCGCCCGACGACCGGGCTCCCGCAGGCAGCGCGACCGCCACCACCGATATCACGGCGATCCACCCACCGAGCCAGCGCCGCATCGGAACCCCCTTCTCGACGTCGCTCGACGCCACCACGAATGCCCGATGCCGTCAAGTCCGTCCAAGTCCACGCCGTGATGGCGGCAGAGATCACCGACCGTGCGCTTCCCAAGGAGCAAATCGACACTGGTGCTAGGTTCTCCGATGCCCGGCCAGGCCAGCGCGCCGACGGCGGGGGGCGCGAACAAGGCATCCAGGGGGAATCGTGTGAGGGTCCGACCTCGTCACCTCGTTGCGTTCGTCGCGGCGGCCGTGACCGTGGGCGCGTCGGTGGTGGCGGCGCCGGCCGGTGGGCAGTCCGGTCCACCGGGATCGCCGGAAGCGGACCGCGCCTTCTATGTTCTCCCGCCCGGCAACTACGGCGGCGTGCCCACCACCGACGAGTCGCGCGACCAGATCCCGCTCTACGACGCGCTGACGCCGCTGCGTGGCGACGTCACGGACGCCGACATCGATGCGAACTTCCTCCCTGAGGACTTCGCGCCGGTGGGCACCACCCGCGAGGAGCCCACCGGTCGTCCCGGCACGACGATCCTCTACGACGAGTACGGCGTCGCTCACATCTCTGGCCAGACCCGGGCCGACCTCGCCTTCGGTGCTGGCTGGGTGACCGCCCGCGACCGGGGGTTGCTGCTCCAGCTAGGTCGGGGCCCGGCCCGAGCTGCCGTCGCCGACATCCCCGGTATCGACGCGTTCGGCCTGGTGACCAGCGGTCAGTCGTTCGTCCCCAGCCTGGCCACCGAGCAGCTCGTGTCGGACCAGGTCGATCTCCTCGTCGAGACCTACGGGGACAAGGGTCGCCAGATCATTTCGGACGCCCAGGCCGAGGCCGACGGCATCAACGCCTACTGGGCTGCTCACGGCATCGACCTGCCGCCGGCCACTGTCAACGACGTCATCGCGGTGACGGCGTTCATCGGGTCGATCTTCGGCGGAGGAGGGGGCGCCGAGGCCACCAACGCCGAGCTGCTGGCGACGCTGCAGGAGGGGCTCGGCCCCGAGCTGGGGACGCGGGCGTGGGAGGACGCCATGCTCGCCGACGATCCCGAGGCCCCCACCACGATCCGGCGGCGCTTCGACTACGGGCCACGGACCGGCGGCAGGGTCACCGGCTCGGTGATCGTCGACCCCGGTTCGATCCAGTCGCTCGACCCGCGGCAGCCGGAGCCGGCCGCACCGTCGCCGCCGGCGTCGAGCGCGGGGCGGCTCGACGCCACCTATCCGGCGGCGGGCCCCGTGCCCTCCAGGGAAGCGTCGAACTTCCTGTTGGTCGACCCGAAGCGATCGGCCACCGGCAACACGCTCGCCGTCATGGGCCCCCAGCTCGGGTACTTCTATCCCGAGATCGTGCAGCAGATCCACCTCAGCGGACCTGGCATCGAGGCCCAGGGCGTGGCAGTGCCCGCCGCCGCCATGTACATCCTCATCGGGCGCACCCAGGACTATGCCTGGAGCCTCACCTCGGCCAACCACGACGTGCGCGACGTGTTCGCCGAGCAATTGTGCAACCCCGACGGCACGCCGCCTACCCGCTCGTCGACCCATTACCTGTTCGAGGGCACGTGCCGGCCGTTCGAGGTGTTCGACGCCGGCACGCTGAACGGCACGCCGATCCAATACCCCCGATCGGTGCACGGGCCGGTGATCGGCACCGCCACCGTCGGTGGGGAGCCCTACGCCCTGACCCGTCAGCGCTCGACATTCGGACGTGACGCACTCAACCTCGCCGCCCTCAAGGACATGACCGAGGGCAAGGCCGACACGTCGCGGCAGTTCTTCGAGACGGCCAACCAGTTCGAGTTCACGTTCAACTGGGCCTACGCGTCCCGCATCGAGACCGCCTACTTCTCGTCCGGGCTCCTCCCACGGCGAGCACGTGGCCTGGACCGACGCCTACCGACCCTCGGCACCGGCGACTACGAGTGGCGGGGCTTCCTGCCCCTGCGCGAACACCCCCACGACGTGAGGGGCCCCGGCGACCTCCTGCTCAACTGGAACAACCGATCGGCGCCCGGCTTCATGCACGGCGACGATGCGCCGTTCGGGTCGGCGCACCGCGTGGAGCTGTTCGACCAGTGGCCGGACCACCCCACCCTCGCCGACACCGTCAGCGTCATGAACCGGGCCGCCACCGAGGACGTCCGCTCGCCCGTGTGGCCCGTCGTCAGCCGGGTGCTGCGCAGTGGAGCCGCCCCGAGCTCCCTGGCCGACCGCACCGTCGCCGTGCTCGAGGACTGGGTCGCTCGGGACGCGCCGCGGCTCGACGCCGACCTCGACGGCAACTACGACGACGCCGGCCCGGTGATCTCGGACGCCCTCTGGCGGCCCATCGCCCACGCGGTCATGCAGCCCGTGTATGGCAACCTGACCGACGATCTCGACGACGTCCGAAGCCTGAACGGGGCAGCCGGCCAGTCGTACGTCGACAAGGACCTGCGCACCCTCCTCGGCGACCCAGTCAATGGCCGGTTCAACCTCAGCTACTGCGGCAACGGCTCGCTCGACGCCTGCCGAGCCTCCCTGTGGGCGGTCGTCGAGCAGGTGGCCGGCGAGCTCGCGGCTGAGCAGGGACCGGAGCCGTCGAGCTGGACGGGCACCGCGGCCCGCACCGGGTTCACCCCCGGGCTCATCCCCGACACCATCCGCACCACCAACCGCCCCACCTTCCAGCAGGTTCTGGAGCTCGCAGAGCCGCGCTCGGGCCGCTGACGCCGGCCGTCCACCGGCGGTCTGGTCTGTGCAGCCGTACGCTTCGGGCATGACCCTCACCAGCTCCTATTGGCGAGCGGACACGAGCGAGGAAGTCCACGAGACAACCATCGGCGACGCACTGCGGGACGCCGCGACAGCCGCAGCCGACCGGACCGCGCTGGTGGCGGGGATGCCTGATCCCGCCGACCGCCGCCGATGGACATATGCCGAGCTCTTACGCGATGCCGAACGGGTGGCCCGGAGTCTCCTGACCCGCTTCGAGCCGGGCGAACACGTAGCGGTCTGGGCGCCCAACATCCCCGAATGGGTGATCCTCCAATATGGGGCCGCCCTGGCGGGCTTGGTGCTGGTAACGGTCAACCCCGCCTACACCGCGACAGAGCTCGAGTACGTGCTGCGACAGTCCCGCGCCGCCGGACTGTTCCTCTTGCGTGCGTACCGCGCCAACCCGATGGCGAAGTCCTTGGAGTCCGTCCGTCCCGGGTTGCCTGACCTTCGCGAGGCCATCTTGTTCACCGAGTGGGAGGGCTTCCTCGCATCGACCGAATCCACTGAGCCCTCCTTGCCTGAGGTCCGGCCGGGCGACGCTGCTGCCCTGCTGTACACGTCGGGCACCACCGGGTTCCCGAAGGGTGCCGTCCTCAACCATCGCGGAATGACCAACGACGCCCGCTTCATCGCCCAGCGCTGGGGGATGACGGAGGGTGACGTGATGGTCAACCCGATGCCCTTGTTCCACGCAGGTGGATGCGTGATGGCAGTGCTCGGCGCGGTAGCCAAGCTCGGCACCTACGTGCCAGTCCTCGCCTTCGACCCCGCCCTCGTCCTCGAGCTGATCGAAACGGAGCAGGCCGCCCTCAGCGGTGGAGTGCCGACGATGCTGATCGCCATGATGGAGCACCCTGACCTCGCCCGGCGCGACCTGTCGTCACTGCGTTCGGTCGGATCGGGAGGTGCCCCTGTGCCGGCCGACCTCGTCCGCCGGATCGAGGCGACCCTCGACGTGCGGTTCGCCATCGTGTTCGGTCAGACCGAGTGCATGGCCGTGGCCACGATGACCCGCCTGGACGACACGCCCGAGGACAAGGCGGAGACGGTCGGCCTGGCGCTTCCCCAGATCGAAGTGAAGGTGATCGACCCGGTGTCGGGCGACGTGGTTCCACCCGGCACGCTGGGCGAGCTGTGCATCCGGGGCTTTTCGGTGATGAACGGGTACTACGACATGCCCGAGGCCACTGAGTCGGCCATCGACGTCGACGGGTGGCTGCACACCGGTGATCTCGGCACGATGGACGAGCGCGGCTACTGCAAGATCCAGGGTCGGCTCAAGGACATGATCATTCGGGGCGGCGAAAACATCTATCCCCGCGAGATCGAAGCTGTCCTGTACGAGCATCCGGCCGTGTCCGACGTCGCGGTCGTAGGGGTGCCCGACGAACGATGGGGTGAGCAAGTAGCGGCGTTCGTCCGTCTGGCCGAAGGTGTCAGTGCGACGCCGGAGGAGCTGTCCGCCCACGTCCGCGACCGCTTGGCCGCGTACAAGGCGCCCCGGTCCTGGGTGTTCCTCGATGCCTTCCCGTTGACCGGCTCAGGCAAGATCCAGAAGTTCGTGCTTCGCGAGCAGTACGTGAAGGGCGAACTCAACCCGAGCTGAAATTGACTTCACTCGGAGGGAGGTGTCAGGGCCGCTTGCTCATGGCCCGGCCGAGAGATGCGATGCCGAGCACGACGAAGCCGGCGAAGAAGACGCCGAAGGCGAGTGGGATTCCCGGCGGGATGTCGTTGAAGTTGGGATCGCCCACGTCGGGGATGCCGGTGAAGAGCGTGTAGCCGAAGATGAACAGCCCCCCGACGGCGAGCACAGACCCGAGGACGATGCAGAACTTCACCCACCCGGGTGCGTCGGAGATGTCCGTCGGATCCGGGGCATGGAAGTAGTTGAAGTCCCCGCCGACGGCGAGGCCGTGGTCGAACGCCTGCACGTTCATCTGCGCGTAGACGTTGTTCACCAGTTGGCGGCCGCCGCGCTGGTCGAGCGCGCCGATCACCTCGGCTAACTCGCGGGCGAAGGCGCGATCGACGCTGATGGCGCCGTCGAGCGTGAGACCCACGTCGCGCTGCACCTCCGAGCTGCGCGGGTTGCCGGCGAGCCGATCGAGAGGAGCGCGGCCCATCCGGTGGGCGACCAGGCTGGTGAGTCGATCCAGCAGCTGGTCGAGCGTCCGGTCACCCCACCGCTTGCCGGCGCGGAGGAGGGCCGCAGTGAGGTACCCGACTACGAGCCCGCCATCGATGGGCATGAGACCCCGGATCACGGCTCTTTGATGATCCGGTTGCGGAGCACCCCGATGCGTTCCACCTCGAGCTCGATGACGTCGCCGGAGTTGAGGAAGCGGCCCACTTCCAGGCCGCAGCCCCCGCCGACGGTGCCCGAGCCAAGGATCTCACCGGGATGCAGCGTCTCGGACCGAGACACGAAGGCGATGATGTCCTCGAAGCGGTGATGCATGGTGCCCGAATGGCCTCGGCTCCACTCCTCGCCGTTGACCCGCGCCACCATGGTGAGGTCATAGGGGTCGCCGACCTCGTCGGCGGTCACCAGCCACGGCCCCAATACGTTGCCGGTGTCGAAGTCCTTGCCCTTGGCCGGACCGAGCTGGCCCTCCATCTCGGTCGCCTGTGCGTCGCGGGCCGAGATGTCGTTGAAGATCGTGTACCCGAAGACGTGGCTCGCCGCCTCCTCGGGGGCGATGTCGACCCCGCCGCGGCCGATGACACAGGCCAACTCGAGTTCGTAATCCAACAACTGGGCGTAGGCCGGCCAGCGCACCTCGGCGTCCGGTCCAACCACCGAAAATCGGTTGGCTTTGTAGTAGATCGGCTGCTGATACCAGACGGCGGGGATATCCATGTGTCGCCCGGTGAGCTGTTCGGCCATGGAGAACGCCCCCTTCAGGTGCTGCTCGAAGGCGAGGAAGTCGCGGATCTGGGGTGGCACCGGGATCGGGGCCAGCAGCCTCACCGCCGACCGGTCCACCATTGCCTCCTCTGGCGCCGCCTCCACGAGCTCCCGGGCCACATCAAGGGCGGCCTCATCTCCCTCGATCAACGCCACCATCGACCCGAACGCCGGGTGCTCACCTCCCCGTACCCGCTCATGGGCCGTGCCCAGGTCCAGGACACGGCGCTCACCGTCGAGGACCACCGCCACCCGTTCACGCCCGTCACCTGTGCGAATCGTCGCCAGCCTCATCGTTGTCCTCTACTCCTCCGTCACAGGAACGTGAGGTCGACGTCTTGGCCGGCCAGCACCGCGCCGGCCTTGGTGAACGTGTCGAGCTTGACGCCGAAGTGCTGGGTCAGGGCGTGGATGTCGCGAAGGCGACGCTGGAGGGGGCTCCTGGAGTAGATCGAGCTTCCGCCGCCAGCGGTGTAGGCCATATCGACCACTGAGGCGGCCGTCCCGGTCACCCACGTGGCCGTCGCCCGGATCCGGGCCCGGTGGTCGGGGGTGAACGGCACGCCAGCCACCGCCGTCTCCCACAACGTCGCCGCGTCCGCATACAGCAGGGTGCGGGCGGCTCGCAACCGGGCGTCCGCGTCGCCGAGTTGGTTCTGGAACAGCGGGTTCGACGCCAACGTCCCGTCGCTGAACATCGGCACCTTCCCGGTGGCCAAGTCGGTGACCTCGCCCAGAGCGCCCTGGGCGATGCCGACCGCCACGGCGCCGATCCTGAGCGCGGAGAGTGACAGCTCCGGTATCCGCAGAAGTGGGACGTCGAGGCACGGCTCGTCCCAGATGGCGAAGCTGCGTTCGGCGGGCACGAAGACGTCGTTGACGACG
>JBKPHT010000161.1:0-13591 GCA_046730015.1 Actinomycetota bacterium | reverse complement strand
CCGGTGGCGGGCACGGTCGCTGCGCCTTCTAGTCTGCGCCCATGGCTCTCCTCCGACGCGCGCTCGCAGCCGTGGGCATCGCCGGGATCATCGCCGCCGTGCTCCGGCTCCGCGGCTCCGGCGGCACGCCCCCGCAGTCGGGCGGCTGGCGCGAGCTCAGCGGACCCGGGCTGCGGTAGCGGCGTGCGCGTCCTGGTCAGCGGCGTGGGCGCGGTCGGCGCCCGGGCGGCGCGGCACCTGGTGGCCGACGCTGCGGTGGAGGCCGTCCTGATCGACGAGCCCGACCGCAAGCGGCAGGCCGCGGTCGTCCGGTCGCTGGGCGGGCGGGCGGAGGCCGTCGAGGACGCCGACCCGACGCTGGCCGACCTCGTGCTGCTCGCCTCGCCGCCGCCCCGCCACGTCGCCGCCGCCCGCCGGGCGGTCGCCGCAGGCCGGCACGTCGTCTCGGTGGCCGACAGTGTCGCCGCGGTCGAGGACCTGCTCGACCTGCACGCCGAGGCCCGCGAGCGGAAGGTCACGGTCGCGGTGGGGGCCGGGTTCGGGCCGGGCCTGTCGTGCGTCCTGGCCCGCCACGCGGCCGGCGAGTTCGACGCGGTCGACGAGATCCACGTCGCCCACCAGGGCACCGGCGGCCCCGCCTGTGCCCGCCAGCACCACTCCGCCCTCCGGGGCGTCGGCTTCGACTGGCGCGACCACACCTGGCGCCGACGGCCGCCGGGCTCGGGGCGCGAGCTGTGCTTCTTCCCCGACCCCATCGGCGGGGCCGACTGCTACCGGGCCGCGCTACCCGACGCGTTGCTGCTCGTGCCCGCCTTCCCGGGGGTGGCCCGGGTGACGGCGCGGTTGGCGGCCACCCGCCGCGACCGGCTGACGGCCGGCCTGCCGATGCTCCGCCCACCCCACGCCGAAGGGCGGATCGGCGGCCTGCGCGTCGAGGTCCGGGGCCGCCGCGGGTCCACCCGCGACACGCTGGTCCTCGGCGCGGTCGACCGGCCGGCCGTCGCCGCCGGGACGGTCGCCGCGGTGACCGCCCGCTGGGTCGGGTCCGGGCAGGCGTCCGGGCCGGGCGCGGCCGGGTTGGCCACGCTGGTCGAGCCGCTTCCGTTCCTCCACGAGCTGGGCCGGGCCGGGGTGCGGGCCGCGGTCTTCGAGGGCATCTGAGGGAACGATGGTGCCCCCGGCCGGCGACCCGACGGTGACGGCCGCGGCGGAGGCGCCGGCCCCGGCGCCAGCGCGGCACACGGGGCGGGGCCGGGTCGACGGTGTGCTGGTCGGCGCCCTCGCGGTGGGGGCGGGGCTGCGGTTCTGGGGCCTCGGCTCGCAGAGCTACTGGTACGACGAGTGGGTGACCACCGAGGCCACGGCGGGCGGGCTGGGAGACGTGCTCCGCCACGTGGCCCGGCGGGAGGGCAACACACCGCCGTACTTCCTGGTCATGTGGGTGTGGGCCCGGCTGTTCGGGGACGGCGAGGTCGCCCTGCGCACGTTCTCGGCCCTCTGCGGGGTGGCGACGGTGGCGGTGGCCTACGGCATCGCCCGAGAGCTGGGCCGGAGCCGGCGGGTGGCCGGCGCGGCGGCCGCGCTGGTGGCGGTGAGCCCGATGCTCGTCTGGTACTCCCAGGAGGCGCGGCCCTACAGCCTGCTCGCCCTGGTCGGCGGCCTGTCGGTGCTGGCCTTCGCCCGGGCGCGGCGGACGGGCACGACCGGCGACTTGGTGTTGTGGGCCGTGGTGGCGGCGGCGGCCGTGTCGTTCCACTACTTCGTGGCCTCCCTGGTGGCCGCCGAGGCCGTCGCCCTCGCCGCCGAGCGGAGGCTGCCGGCGCGGCGGGTGGCCCTGGCGTGCCTACCCACTGCGGCAGTGCTGGCCCTGCTGGCGCCGCTCGCGCTGGAGCAGCACACCTACGACGCCGACCGCGACTGGATCTCCTGGTTCACCCTCACCAGCCGACTGCAGGAGGCGGCCCGCAGCGCGCTGGTCGGCCCGAGCCCGCCGGTGGCCGAGGCCTGGTGGCCGGTGGCGGCGGTCATCGTGGTCGCCGCTGTGCTGGCGGTCGTGGTGGCCCGGGGCGGTGACCGGCGGGCGGCGGGGCTGCTCGCCGCGCTCGGCGCGGCCGCCGTGGCGGCGCCGCTGGGCCCGGCGCTGGTCGGCACCGACGCCTTCCTCGGCCGCTACCTCATCGCGGCGCTGGTGCCCCTGGCCGTCGGGGTGGCGGTCGGGCTCGGTGCAGACGGGGTGCCGCGGGCGGTGGCGCCGGTGGGCGTCGCCGCTGTCGCCACCGTTTCGCTGGCGGTCGTCGTCACCGGGTACGGCGACGACGAGCTGCAGCGGTCCGACTGGCGGGCCGTGGCCGAGGCGGTCGACGACGGGACCGGCGTCCGGCTCGTGGTGGTGAACATCTACGGCGGCCTGAGCAGCCCGCTCCGCCGCTACCTCCCCGGCGCCGAGCCGCTGGCCGCCGGCGAGCCCGTCACCGCCGCGGAGGTCGACGTCGTGGTGGGTACCCCCGGCGACCGGCCGTGCAACATGTTCGTCGGCCGCCCCTGCGGCATGGTCTTCCTGGGCGCGCCGCTGCCGCCCGGGCCCGCCGACGCGCTGGGGCCCGCCGAGCGGATCGACGCCGGGGCGTTCGCCGTCGACCGCCACCGCCCGGTCGGGCCGGTCACCCTCACCCGCGACGACCTGCTCAACGAGCCCGACCGCGCCAACGGCGTCGTCTGGGTCGTCCCCGGCTGACCCGACCCGCCCCGCGCGAGGCCAGCCGGTAGGGTCAGCGCCCGTGTTCCGCCGCACCGCCGCCGTGATCCTGGCCGCCTCCGTGCTGGTTGCAGCCTCCTGCGGGGGAGGCGGCGTCGACCACTCGTCGAGCGGCGGGTCGGGCACCAGCGGCCGCGAGGTCAGCGGCGGCGTTGCCATCGGCCCCGCGCCCGAGGGCATCGAGGGCGTCGTCGCGTACCGCATCGACGGCCACAACCACACCGAGGAAGACCTCGAGTACGACCACCGGCCCCCGGCCGGCGGCGACCACAACCCGATCCCCGCCACCTGCGGCTTCTACGCCACCGACCCCCCGCCCGACGAGTTCATGGTTCACTCCATCGAGCACGGCGCGATCTGGATCGCCTACCGCCCCGACCTGCCCGACGACCAGCGCGACAGCCTCCGCGACCTCGTGGCGGAGCAGGCCAAGGTCGCTGCCACCCCGTACGAGGGCCTCGACTCGCCCCTCGTCGTCACCGCCTGGGGTCGCCAGCTCGCCCTCGACAGTGCGGACGACCCCCGGCTGATCCAGTTCATCGAGACCTACCGCAACAGCCCCAACGCCCCCGAGCCCACGTCGCCGTGCCAGGGGGTCGGCGAGCCCGAGGTCACCGCGCCTGCCGCCTGACCGGCCAGCCGCCGGGTCACATCCGCACCGACGCCCGCCACCGGTCGAGGATCCCCGCGTCGCCGAACACCTCGGCCCGGTCGGGTCCGACCCGGTTGTGCAGCAGCAGCAGCAGGTCCGACGCCCGGGCCCGCACCGCCACGTCGCCCTTGGCGTGGACGTGCTCCACGGTCACCCCGCCCTCGGCCGGGAGCGTCACCAGCCACTCGCCGCCCTCGATGTCGGGGTCGGTGGCGTGCAGGTGGATGGTGACTCCGGCACCGTCCAGGTCGCCGGCCCCCCGGAGGGGCAGCAGCAAGGTGAGGAGCTCGTCGACGCCGTCGAGGGCGAGGTCGGTCGCCACCGGCTCGCCGCCGCCCGCCGCGGCCTGGGCGTCGAACCGGTGGACCGCGGTCTCCAGGGCCATCCGCCGGGGCCAGAAGATGGCCGGCTGGGGGCCGGCCCAGGTGGCGACCTCTTCGTCCGGGTCGCCGCCGGTCAGGGTGGCGACCACCTCGTCGAGGCCCGCCCGGGTCCAGTCGAGCACGGCGGGGCCGGCGGGCGGGCGCTCGACCTGGGCGCCGTCGCCGTCGGTCACCCAGCCTGCCGTCCAACGGTAGGCCCGGCCGACGTGGCCGACGAGGCGCTCGGTCGACCACCCAGGGCAGGTCGGCACCGGCCGGTCGAGGCCGCCGGCGGCCGCGGCCAGCAGCCGCTCGGCGTCGTCCCTGAGCGCGGCCAGGTAGGAGGTCCGTTCCATCCCCTCATCTTGCGCCAGAATCGCGGCCGTGATCGTCGATTGCGCCGTCTACGAGAAGGGGCACCGCCGCCCCGGCCACCTCGACCTCGAGGACGCGCTCGAGGCCGGGCGGTGCTCCGACGACGCGTTCGTGTGGATCGGGCTCCACGAGCCGACGCCCGGCGAGTTCGACGCGGTCGTAGCCGAGTTCCAGCTGCACCCCCTCGCCGTCGAGGACGCCATCAAGGCCCACCAGCGGGCCAAGCTCGAACGCTACGGCGACTGCCTGTTCCTCGTGCTCAAGACCGCCCGCTACGACGACGACCTGGAGATCATCGAGTTCTCCGAGATCCAGCTGTTCGCCGGGCGCGGCTTCGTCATCACCGTCCGCCACGGCCAGGCCAGTGCCCTCAAGCCGGTCCGCCACGAGCTGGAGGGCGACCCGGAGCGGCTGGCCCTCGGCCCCGCGGCCGTCGTCCACGCCATCCTCGACCGGGTCGTCGACGACTACCTGCCGGTGCTCGACGGCCTCGACCACGACATCGTCGAGATCGAGGCCCAGGTGTTCTCGCCCGAGCGATCCAACCCGGCCGAGCGGATCTACAAGCTCAAGCGCCAGGTCCTCGACCTCTACCGCAACGTCGAGCCGCTGATCGACCCGCTGGAGCGGCTGCAGGGCGGCAAGCACACGTTCGGCACGGAGGGCGACCTCGGTCCCTACTTCCGCGACATCTACGACCACCTGCAGCGGGAGGTGTCCCGCATCGCGATCCAGCGCGAGCTGCTGTCCGAGGTGCTCAACGTCAACCTCACCCACGTGTCGGTGCAGCAGAACGAGGACATGCGGAGGATCTCCGGCTGGGTCGCGATCGCCGCCGTGCCCACCCTGCTCGCCGGCCTGTGGGGCATGAACTTCACCCACATGCCCGAGCTCGACGAGTGGTGGGGCTATCCGATGGCGCTCGCCGTCATCGCCGGCATCTCGGTGTTCCTGTTCCGCTACCTGCGGTCACAGCACTGGATCTGACCCGGAGGCCAGCAGCGCCAGCAGCTCGTCGTGGACGGCGCCGTTGGTCGCCACCCCGCTGCCCCCGCCGGCGCCGGGGCGGCCGTCGACGCTGGTGAACCGGCCGCCCGCCTCGGACAGGATCACCGGCATCGCCGCGACGTCGTGGCGCTCGACGGTCGGGTCGACCATCGCGTCGCACCGGCCGGTGGCCACGAGGGCGTAGCCGTAGCCGTCGCCCCAGGTCCGCAGGTGGCAGCCGGCGTGCTTGACCGCCAGCAGGGAGTCGTCGGGCCAGTGGCTGTAGCTGCTGGTGGTGAGCCAGGCGCCGTCGAGGGAGGCGGTGGCGCTGACCCGGGCGGGCTGCCCGTCCGACCAGCAGCCGAGCCCCCGCCCGGCGTACACGGCCCGGCCGAGCGCAGGGAGCACGATCACCCCGACCGCCGGGCCGTGCTCGTCGTCGAGGGCCAGCAGCGTCGAGTACAGGGGCACCCCGCGGGTGAAGGCCTTGGTGCCGTCGACCGGGTCGACGATCCAGCGGCGGCCGGTCGTGCCGGCCGTCTCGGGCTCCTCCTCGCCGAGCACTCCGTCGCCCGGCGCATGCGTGGCGAGCCGCTCGCGGACCAGCCGCTCGGCCGCCCGGTCGGCGGCGGTGACCGGGGTGCCGTCGGCCTTGGTGTCGACCGCCAGGTCGCGGGCGGCGAACCAGCGGAGGGTCGCCTCGCCGGCCTCCCGGGCGACGGCGACCGCGAGGTCGAGGTCGGCCCGGCGAGCGGGAGGTGCGGGATCGGGCTCCGGCTGGGGCTGGGGCGTCACCCGCCCATCGTGTCAGGGGGCCGGCGCGAGCACGAAGAACAGGCGGGCCTGGCAGCACGGCTTGCCGCCGACCGTCGCGGTCGCCGCCCCCCATCCCCCGCGGGCCGACAGCTTCTCCAGCTCGACGGTGAGCGTCATCTCGTCGCCCGGCGCGACCTGGCGCCGCCAGCGGACGCCCTCGACGCCGCCGAACAGCGGCAGCGTCCCGGCGTAGCGGTCGAGCGACAGCAGGGCGATCGCCCCGGCCTGGGCCAGGGCCTCCAGCTGGATCACGCCCGGGAACACCGGGTTGCCCGGGAAGTGCCCGGCCAGGAACGCCTCCTCGCCGGTGACCCGGTAGCGGGCGGTGATCCGCTCGCCCGGCACCAGCTCGTCGACCGCGTCGACGAACCGGAACGGCGGCCGGTGGGGGAGGAGGTCGACCGGGTCGTCCACGGTCAGCCAGCGTCCGCGGCCATGTTGGCCTCGACTTCGGCCCGCGACAGCGCCACCGCGTGGGCGCCGCCGTCGACGTGGACGATCTCGCCCGACGTCGCCGGGAACCAGTCCGACAGCAGCGCCACGCAGGCCTGGGCGACCGGCCCGGCGTCGCGGACGTCCCAGCCGAGCGGGGCCCGCTTCTGCCAGGTGTCCTCCAGCGCCGAGAACTCGGGGATCGACCGGGCGGCCAGCGTCCGCAGCGGCCCTGCCGCCACCAGGTTGACCCGGACCTTCCGGGGACCGAGGTCGCGGGCCAGGTAGCGGCAGGTCGCCTCGAGGGCGGCCTTGGCCACCCCCATCCAGTCGTACGCCGGCCACGCCTGGGCGGCGTCGAAGTCGAGCCCGACGACCGACCCGCCGTCGGGCATCAGGGGCGTCAGCGTCTCGGCCAGCGCCTTCAGCGAGTAGGCCGAGATGTGGAGAGCGGTCGCCACCTCGTCCCACCCCGCGGCGAGCACGCCCTCGGGCTGGCCGAGGCACACCTCGGGGGCGAACCCCACCGCGTGGAGGGCGCCGTCGACCTTCCCCCAGCGGGTGCCGACCGCGTCGGCCAGCGCCGCGTGGTGGGCCGGGTCGGTGATGTCGAGCTCCAGCACGTCGGGCGGCGACGGCAGGGTCCGGGCCACCCGCTCGGTCAGCCGCATCCCCCGGCCGAACGACGTCAGCACCAGCTCGGCGCCCTGCTCCTGGGCCAGGCGCGCCACCGATGCGGCGATCGAGTCCTTGGTGAGCACGCCGGTGACCACCAGCTTCTTGCCGTCGAGCAGCATGTCGGTCCTTGGGTCGCAGGGTCTAGAGGGGGATGTTGTCGTGGCGCCGGGCCCGGAGCCGCTCGCGCTTGGCCGACAGCGCGGCCAGGGCACCGGCGACGGCCAGGCGGGTGTCGGCCGGGTCGATCACGTCGTCGACGTAGCCCCGGGCCAGGGCGGTAGCGGGCGACAGGTGGACGGCCTCGTAGTCGGCCTCCAGGCCCGCCCGGCGGGCCTCGCGCTCGTCGCCCTCGGGCACCGCGGCCAGCTCGCGGCGGTTGAGGATCTCGACCGCGCCCTTGGCCCCCATCACCGCGATCTCGGCGGTGGGCCAGGCCAGCGCGCAGTCGTTGCCCATCGATTTGCAGTCCATGACGATGAACGCCCCGCCGTACGCCTTCCGGAGCACCACGCACACCCGGGGGACCGTCGCCTCCGCATAGGCGAAGGCCAGCTTGGCCCCGTGGCGGATCATGCCCCGCCACTCCTGATCGCGCCCGGGCCGGAAGCCAGGGGTGTCGACCAGCGTGATGATGGGCAGGTTGAACCCGTCGCAGAAGCGGACGAACCGGCCGCCCTTCTGGGAGCCCTCGATGTCGAGGGCGCCGGCCAGCTGGTTGGGCTGGTTGGCCAGCACGCCGACGGGCATTCCCCCGATCCGGGCCAGGCCGGTCACGACGCTGGTGCCGAACCGGGGCCGCAACTCGAGGAACGAGCCGTCGTCGACGACGTCGGTGATGACCGAGCGGACGTCGTACGACGTCCGCCCGTCGGTCGGCACCGCGGCCGCGGCGGCGTCGCAGCGCCGGTCGGCCGGATCGGTGGACAGGGTGGCGGGGGCGGGCTCGTGGTTGTTGGGCGGCAGGTGGTCGAGCAGGTCGGCCACCAGGTCGAGGGCGGCGTCGAGGTCGTCGGCGACCAGGTCGGCGACGCCCGACCGGGTGCCGTGGACCCACGATCCGCCGAGCAGGTCGCCGTCCAGCACCTTCGACCCGGTGATGCGGGCCGACGTCTCGGGGGCGTTGACGAAGGCCTGGGCCCGGCCGGTCATCACGACCACGTCGGCCAGCCCGAGCAGCAGGGCCGGTCCGCCCAGGCAGGGGCCGTCGACCACCAGCACGATCGGCACCAGCCCCGACGCCCCGGCCAGCGCCCGGGCCACCTCGCCCCAGCCGTGGAGCGAGGCGACGCCGCCGTGGGCGCCGAGCCCCGCCTGGCCGAGCACCCCGAGCACGGGCACGCCGGCCTCCTGGCCGGCGGTGACCGTGCGGGCGACGACCTCGGTGTCGGCGACGAGGATCGACGAGGGGCTGCCCCGGAACCAGGCGACCGGGGCCGACGTCGGGAGCCACGGCGCCTGCCCCAGCCCGGCGTCGACCGTGCCCGGACGACCCCGGCCGATCGGCAGGCGGGGCGTCGGCGTCCCCGAGTCGACCACCGCCACCATCAGGCCGGGGACAGCACCAGGGCGACGTTGTGGCCGCCGAACGCGAACGAGGTCGACACCGCTGGGGCCCGCTCGACGGTCCGCGGCTCGCCGGCCACGACGTCCACCGGCAGGTCGGTGTGGTGGTGGTTGGCCGTCGGGGGCACGAGGCCGCGGTCGACCGCGACCAGGGCCGACACGGCCTCGACCGCGCCGGCGGCGCCGATCAGGTGGCCGGTCACGCCCTTGCCCGAGGTGACGGGGAGGGCGCCGGCGCCGAACACCTTGGCGATGGCGACCGCCTCGGCGCTGTCGTTGTGGGGGGTCGACGTGCCGTGGGCGTTGACGTGGCCGATGGCCGAGGGGGACAGGCCGGCGTCGGCCAGCGCCATCTCGATGGCGGCGACCGCGCCGGCGCCGTCCTCGATCGGGGCGGTGATGTGGTGGGCGTCGCAGGTGAGGCCGTAGCCGGCCACCTCGCCGAGGATGCGGGCGCCGCGGGCGACGGCCCGGTCCCACGGCTCGAGCACCAGGAACGCGGCGCCCTCGCCCATGACGAACCCGTCGCGGTCGTCGTCGAAGGGGCGGGAGGCGGCGGCGGGCTCGGGGTTCCTGCTCAGCGCGCCCATCCGGGCGAACGCGGCCATCGTCACCGGGGTGATGCAGGCCTCGGTCCCGCCGGCCACGATCACGTCGGCCATGCCGTCGCGCACGTAGCGGGCGCCCTCGCCGATGGCGTGGGCCCCGGTGGCGCAGGCGGTGGCCACGGCGATGTTGGGGCCGGTGAACCCGTTGCGGATGCCGACGAGCGCCGCGGTGGCGTTGGCCATCATCATCGGCACGAGGAACGGCCCGACCTTGCTGGGCCCCCGCTCGGCGTAGCCGATGACCTGGTCCTCCAGGGTGCGGATGCCGCCGATGCCGGAGCCGGCGACGACGCCGCAGCGGAGCGGGTCGGCGCCGAGGGGCGCGTCGGCGGTGGCCTGGTCGACGGCGTCGGCGGCCGCCGCGATACCGAGCAGCGCGGCGCGGTCGGTGCGGCGGACCTCCTTCGGGCCGACGTACGGCACGGGGTCGAAGCCGTCGACCTCGCAGGCGAACCCGACCGAGTGCTCGGCCGCGTCGAACGACGTCACCGGGCCAGCGGCCGGCCGGGCAGCGATCAGCGAGTCCCACAGCTCGTCGACGGTCAGCCCGCCGGGCGCCTTGACGCCCATGCCGGTGACGGCGACCCGCGGGCGACCCCGGTGGTCGGTCGCGTCGGGGGCGGCGCTCATGGTTCGCTCGCTTCGCTCGCTCACGCGTTGGCGGCGCTCGCCGCCAGGATCAGGTCGACGGCGTCACCGACGGTCCGGACCTCTGCCAGGTCGTCCTCGTCGATGGTGACCTCGAGCGAATCCTCGAGCTGCATGACCAGCTCGACCAGGTCGAGGCTGTCGGCGTCGAGGTCGTCGGCGAAGCTGGCCTGCTCGGTGACCTGATCGGCCTGCACCGACAGCACGTCGACGGCGGCCTTGGTGAGGGCATCGAGGGCGGTTGCACGATCCATGGGGGTTTCCTTCTCTCTTTCTGTCTGGGGGATCAGCGTCCCATGCCGAGGCCGCCGTCGACCGGGATCACGGCCCCGGTGACGAAGCCGGCGGCGTCGATGCACAGGACGGCCACGACGGCGGCCACCTCGTCGGGGGTGCCGAAGCGGGCCATCGGGATGGCGGCGGTGAGCAGGTCGCGGCGGGCCTGGGGGAGGGCGTCGGTCATGGCGGTGGTCACCGGCCCGGGCTCGACGACGTTGACGGTCACGCCTCGGGTGGCGACCTCGCGGGCCACCGAGCGGCTGAGGCCGACCAGGCCGGCCTTCGCCGCGGCGTAGTTGGCCTGGCCGGGCGAGCCCATGGCGGCGACGATCGACGACACGTTGACGATGCGGCCGAACCGGGCCTTGATCATCGGCCGCAGGGCTCGCCGGACGGCGTAGAACGGGCCGGACAGGTCGGTGCCGAGCGTGTGCTCCCAGTCGTCGTCGCGGAGCTGGACGGTGAGCTTGTCGCGGTTGGCGCCGGCCGCGTTGACCAGCAGCTCGACCGGGCCCCAGGCGTCCTCTACGGAGCCGAAGGCGGCGTCGACCGCCTCGCGGTCGGCGACGTCGGCGTGGACGGCCAGCGCCGTCCCGCCTGCGACCGTGATCTCCTCGACCACCTTGTCGGCGGCACCGGCCGAGGCGCCGTAGCCGACCGCGACGCGGTGCCCGCCGGCGGCCAGGGCCCGCGCGCAGGCCGACCCGATGCCGCCCGAGGCTCCCGTGACGAACGCGAGCCGTGACGTCATGCCGCTTCCCTCGTGAGTGGTGTCGGCGTCCCCCAGCGCCACAGCGCGGTGCCGATCGTGAACCCGGCCCCGAAGCCGCACAGCAGCACGAGGTCGCCCGGCGCCACCGTACCGGCTTGGGCCGCCTCGGCCAGGGCGATCGGGATCGATGCGGCGGACGTGTTGCCGAACCGGTCGACGGTCGACGAGGTCCGAGCGGACGGCAGGCCGGTGCGGGCGAGCACGGCGTCGACGATCCGGGCGTTGGCCTGGTGGGGGACGAACAGTCCTACGTCGTCGACGGTGGCGCCGGCCCGGGCCAGGGTCCGCTCGATGGAGGCGGCGACGCCGCGGACGGCCCGGCGGAAGACCTCGGGGCCGTCCATCCGCAGGTAGTGCTGGCGGGCGGCGACGGTGGCCGCGCTCGCGGGGAGGGCGCTGCCGCCGGCCGGGATGGTGAGGAGCTCGAGGCCGCCGGGGTCGCCGACCAGGTCGCTGGCGACGAGGCCGGGGGCGCCGGGCTCGACGCCGCGCCCGCCGGTGAGCACGAGGGCGCCGGCGCCGTCGCCGAACAGCACGGCCGTCGACCGGTCCTGGGGGTCGACGACGGCGGTCATGACGTCCGCCCCGACCAGCAGCGCGGTGCGGGCGACGCCGGCCTCGACGAGGGCGTCGGCGGTGGCCAGCCCGTAGACGAAGCCGGCGCAGGCGGCGTTCAGGTCGAAGGCGCCGGCCGTCACTCCCAGTTCGGCGGCCACGATCGCGGCGGTGGCCGGGATCGGGCGTTCGGGTGTGCTGGTCGCGACCACCACGACGTCGAGATCGGCGGCCGCAAGTCCGGCCCTGTCGAGCGCGGCGCGGCTGGCGGCCAGGGCGAGCGGGGCCGTGGACTCACCATCGCCGGACACACGGCGCTCACGGATTCCGGTCCGCTCGACGATCCATTCGTCGCTGGTGTCGAGCGTCTGGGCGAGATCGTCGTTGGTGACCCGGCGGGCCGGCAGCGCGTACCCCCAACCCGCCACCGCAACGCCGCGCGGGATCGCGCCGGCCCGGGCAGCGGGTCCGGTGTCTGGGGCGGGTGCGTCGAGGGCGGAGTCGATCGCCGTCATCCGACAACCCGCACCCACGCCAGGGGTTGGTGCTCCCGGACGCGCTCGCCGGGGAGCGCAAGCAGTCCCATGAGGAAGCCGGTGTGCGGGCTCGTCACCGGGACCGCCCGGTCGCTGAGCTCGATGGTGCCCACCTGCTGCCCGCCGTAGACGATCTCGCCCTCGGCGCTCACGACCTCGGGTGGCGCGGCCCGGAACACGCCGGCCGCCGGTGCCGCGATCAGGCGCTCGGGCACGTGCAGGTCTTCGGCGATCGGCTCGTGGTAAGGGGAAATGGCGGTGAGCGGGTCGTCAACTGCGGTCATCGGGTCGCTCCGGCGAGGGTGTTGGTGGCTAGGATGGCTGACAGGTCGTCGGGATCGGTCACGTTGAGCACCGTCACGTCGGGGACCGTGCGCTTGGCGAGGCCGGCCAGGACGCGTCCGGGCCCAACCTCGATGAACGTCGTCGCCCCCGAGGCGACGAGCGTGCGCTGCGACTCGCGCCAGCGCACCGGCTCCACCAGGTGCCGGGTGAGTTGGTCGGGCCAGCAGTCGGGGTCTGTGTGTCCCAGGGCGTCGGTGTTGGCGACGACGGGTACCGCCACCTCGCGGAAGGTGAGGCGATCGAGGATCGGCCGCAGCCCGGCGGCGGCATCGGCCAGCAGTGGCGGGTGGAAGGCGTGGCCGACGTCGAGTGGCATCACCCGGCGGACCCCGAGCTGGCGGGCCCGTTCTCCGGCCGCGCTCAGGCCCTCGGGGGTTCCGGCGATCACGAGCTGGCCGGGGGCATTGTCGTTGGCGATCCACACATCGGCGGCGCCCTCGCAGACCTGCGTGGCGACTTCGAGCTCGGCGCCCACCAGCGCGGTCATGCCGCCCGGCCGGGCGTCGGCCGACGCCTGTGACAGGTCGGCCCGGCGCGCGGCCAGGCGGAACCCATCGCTCCGGTCGACGGCGCTCGCCGCCAGCAGGGCCGTGACCTGCCCGAGCGAGTGGCCTGCGAAGGCGACCGGCGCCTCGTCGAGGCTGGCCGACAAGGCCTCCCAGGCCACCAGCGAGGTGAGCAGGACCGCCAGCTGGCTGGCGCCGGTGCCCGACAGCTCGGCCTCGTGGGCCTCGAGGAGCAGCCGCGCTAGCGGCCTGTCGAGCGTCCCCTCCGCCTGGTTCACCAGGTCCCACGCCGGGTGACCGACCCAGGCGCGGCCGGCACCTGGCGCGGCGGCACCCTGGCCGGGAAAGATGACGGCGTAAGGCACGGGCGGGTCCTCCAGCGAGACGGTCGGCGGCGGGGTGTCTGGGGTCCGACCGCCCGAAGGCCCGATCGTTACATGGTGCTGTGGAATTCTTCTAGGAATTCGCATACGAACCCGCATGAGGAGACCGGCGCACCAATGGCTGAGCAGACGCGTGGTGACGGATCGGGGCCGCACCGCTACCGAGCGGCCGACCTTGCCGCCGAGCTGGGTATCAGCGTGCAGCTGCTGCGCTCCTACCAATCCCGTGGCCTGCTGCCACCGCCCCGGCACGAGGGCAGGCTGGCCTGGTACGGCCCGCACCACGTCGAGCGCCTTCGCCACATCCGCCAGCTCAAGGAACGTGGCTACTCCCTGCGC